>NZ_VDEZ01000005.1:263691-336709 GCF_017922435.1 Thalassospira sp. ER-Se-21-Dark
CCCGCCCGCACGCCGAATTTATGCACCTAGCGTGCACAAGAAACATCAGGAATAGGTATTTGATGCGATTGTTTATGACGTCTCTTCGCAGCACGGTTGCGGTTTGTGCCTTGGTGACTCTGGCCGGGTGCCAGACGGTGGGTTTAAACAACGCACAGACAAAGCTAGGCAATCAGTTTGTTGTTAATTCCGGGGTCGAAGCGGATGCTGTTTCGGAACTGGTGCACGCAAGTAATCTGGCCCTCGAAGCCCAAGAAATGGATGAAGCATCCCGCTTGATCAATCTGGCCTTGAAGCTTGATGTTACCAATCCGGATTTGCAGTTTCTCAATGGCTTGACCTACCACCTGATGGGGGTGCAGGGTGACGCCAGCAAGTTTGATCTGGCAGAGCAAGGCTACAAACAGGCGCTTAAATTCGATCCGGGCAACCTGTCGGCCAGTTACCAGTTGGGCCTTTTGTATATGGACCAACGGCGCTATGGCCTTGCACAGGCCTATTTTGCCGCGGTCGCCCTTCATCGCGGTGATGACCCGGCAGTACTGTATAGTCTGGCTTCGGCGTCATACTACGCGCGTGATCCCCTAACGGCGGAAGCCGCATTAAAACGTTTGATGGATGTCGCACCCGAGGCCAAACAACAGCCCGAAGTGCTCAAAGCTGCGGCATTGTCTTTGGCGGCAATGGATGACCGAACAGGCGCATCGGCATTTTTGGCAGCCTATCGCAAGGCGGTTCTGGGACCGGAAAACATCGAATATCTCGAACGTCGCGTTCAAGGGTGGCAGTCGTTTTATGACAGTGACGCCAAGGTCATGCTGGCGCAGTATGGAAATGATCCCTATGGCAGCAGTGATCCTTATGGCTCGGCAAATCCATACGGTTCCCAAGATCCTTACGGTTCCAGCAATCCTTACGGCGCAGCCGCAGCCCCAGATCCCTATGCCGCTCAGCAGCAGGCCCCGTATGGTGCGGCAAGCCCTGCACAACAGGGCTTTGCAGATACCGGCATGGTGGTCGTGGATGTGGTGCTGATCGGCACACAGGAAGATGTCCGTAATTCGCGTGGCATCAACCTGTTGAACGGGTTGCAGTTGCAGTTTGGCGACCCGCTCAGCGGAACGTCCGGATTTGGCTATGAGTCCACACGGACCAAGGATTATCTGAACACCGGGCTGGAACAAAGTACGCAAACAATTACCCGGGCCATCAGTATTCCTGCGGTGACGTACTCGCTCAATATTGCCAACTCTGCCGATGCCGACAATCAGGTTCTGGCCAAACCAAGTTTGGTGGCCCAGACCGGGCAAACGTCGGAATTCTTCTCGGGGACTGAAATTCTGGCTGCTGCCGTTTCCGGCGGCAACGGCGACAGCGTTTCGGTGCAAAAAGAGGTTGGCGTCAAACTGGCTGTCACGCCGGAAATACTGCCAGACGACATGATCCGTTTGCACGTGGTTGCAGAACGTACCTTCCTGACCGACCCGTCCAATTCGGTTGTGTTTGAATTCCGCCTCGACACCACCAAAACCAATGTCAATTCGACCGTCACCATGAAGTTTGGCGAGACGCTTGTTTTGGGTGGCCTCAGTGAGCGCGAAACATCCAAATCAGCCGATGGTGTACCGGGCCTGATGGATATACCGATTGTCAATTTGTTGTTCTCACAGCGCATTGAACGCCAGTTTGAACGATCTGTATTGATCCTGATGACGCCACGCCGTCCGCTTTATGCCCGTCGGGCTCAGGAAGACCGTGACACCATGATCGAAGAAATGTCGGATCTTGAACGGGACATTGAACGCTTGGAAAACCGTCACAAGGATTGGTTTACGCCGCGCGCAACCTTTAGCGAAGTCATTGAAAAGCTTCAGGGGCGCGAATTCTTCGAAGAGTTCAGGAATGGAGATGTGAAAATTCAGTCTTGGCAGAACGACGAGAACGGCCAGCAGCATATCGCGATGGTGCGTGACCGGTTGCTTGGTCTATAGCTTTTTTGTATTCGGAGACTGCGATGCGAAGTCGTCCAATGACACCGCTCATCATGCGGTTCTGTCTGGTTTTGTACTGTTTTGCCTTTACGACAGTTCATCCGGTCCCCGGCGCACACGCGCAAGACAGCGCCCCATCATCAAACTGGACCCGTTTGCCCGGCACGGCTGTTGACATCTCGATCAACGGTGACGGGCAGGCCTATGCCGTTGCCCCGGATGGTACGCCGTGGCGCTGGGACGCGATAGAACAGCGTTGGCGCAAAATGTCGGGCAATTTTGTGCGCATTTCCGCAGCCGAGGGAAATCGCCCGTGGGCAATCAGCGCCGACGGCGTGGTCTATCGCTATAACGGGCTGTGGTGGGAAAACAAGGACACCGACGTTGCCGATGTTGCCGCCGATACGCTTGGCAATGTCTTTATTGCCAAAGTCAGTGGCGAAATCAAAAAATGGTATCCGTTGCGCAGCGAATGGCGGCCGATCGACGGCAGTGCGTATCGCATTGCACTCGACAGTACGGGAAATCCATGGGCGGTGGCCCGCGATGGCGGCATTCGGTCCTATGACGGAAAGACCTGGACCAGTATGCCCGGTCGTGCCCTCGACATTGCCATTGCCGGTAACGATAGGGTTGTAATTGTTGATGCCGAAGGTCAGATCAGGACCTGGAATGCAACACAACGCAGTTGGCGTATTGTCGCCGGTATCAGTGGTGCGACAGCCACCGCCGCCACACCCGATGGCGGGCCGTGGGCGGTTGTCGCCGGTGGTGCCATCATGGCAACGACATTGCTGGTTGCACCGGAAAAAATCAAAACTGAAGAAGGCCGGGCACCGGAAATTCGCGCGCCCGATGCCGTTGCCCCTGTTGATAGTGCGCCTGCGGCAATTGCCCCGGATGTTACAGCCCCGCCCCTGCCCCCAGCAGCAGCTGTTGCACCACCCGCAGCAGAAGCAGCACCGTCAACGGCGCCAGTCGCGGTAGCAACTGGCGCAACCGCGTCACCTGTTACACCGACTGCAGGTGCAACTGCGCAAGGCACCAGCCGAACCGTGGCCCCGTCAACCGGGGACGATCCTGGTCTTGATCCGACGACGGTAACGACGACCGAAGACATTACCTTTACCAACACCCGCGAGAATGCCACGGCTTTGGCAATCGGTCGGGATGGAAGTGTGTTTGCTTTGAACGCGGCCGGAAGTGTTTTCCGCTGGTCCAACAGCCGCAAACGGTTTGAAGATTTTCCGGGAACACTGGTGCGTTTGGCCGTTGATGCAAATGGCGACCCTTGGGGCATTTCCACCTTGGGCCGGGTATTCCGTCATACCGGAAAATTGTGGAAGCAAATCCCCGGAGCAACCGGTTCAGACATTGCGATTGGCGGGGACGGATCGGTTGTCATTGCCGATGCCAGCGGCAATCTATCCAAACTTAATGACGCCATGACACGGTTTGATCGCATTCCCGGTCAGGGCATCTTGGTTGCAGTCGACCCGGATGGAACGCCTTGGACAATTCGTTCTGACAACCTTGTCCAGCGATGCGAACAATCACCGTGCGAGGTTTTATCGCAAAAGGCCAAAAGCATCTCGATCGGTCCGGATGGCAGCCTCTATGTCGTTTCCGCCAATCAATTCCTGATGCGTTTGACTGCGGATGGCAAAACCTTTGAAGTCGTTCAAACGCCGGGTCATAGCCCGGAAAGTGTTGCGGTCGGCCCCAATGGCTTTCCCTGGGTTGTTACAACTGACACTGTTGTGCTTGCATCAAAGTTCTTTGAGCGTGACGAACAGAATGATCGTCTTGTTGCGGCCTCAACCGTCGGGGATACCACCGGCAGTGGCGATACCGCGGCTGTTGTGGATGTTACATCCCCAAGCGCGTTTACTTTTTCAAAAAACATAACTTTTGAAACATTCACCGCGGACCTCAATACAATTGATGAAATTGCCGTCGGACAAGATGATGGTTTCTACCTGTATGGAACCCCCTTAAATCAGGGAGCAAACCAGTTCCAGAAGTTCAACACCAAGACCAAGAAGCTCGAACAAGTCTCTCTGTCCTTTAACCAGGATGTCGAGAAGTTTGATGTTGCGACTGATGGCAGCATCTGGACAAACGGAAACAGTTCGAACTCGATCTATAAGCTGTCATCAACGGGCACGATCCAGCGGACCTATTCTGTAACGTCGGGCAACATCCAAAATATATCGATTGGTCCGGATGGCACGGTTTATGTCGTCATCAGCGGCAAGCTTTATCACCTTAAATCCGGAACCAATGCCTTTGCCAAATTCAGCAATGATGACGTACGCAAGGTGGCTATTGGACGTGCAGGTGATTTGTGGATCGCGGACGACAATAACATTGTCCAGCAATACACGGGGACACGGTTTGAAAAACGCCCTTTGGGTCAAAGTGTAACTGTCGAAGATATAGGTGCCGGGACGGATGGCAGTGTCTATGTCACCCTGTACGAAAACAATGCGTACGTCTTGAAAAAATGGAATGCAACAAACGGTTCGTTTGACAAGGTTAACAACGTAACTGCCAACAGGGTGGATGTGCTGTCAGATGGCCGTCCCTGGATCACGAATACCAGTTCCGGCACTGACGTTAAACGCGCCAAGGATTAGGTTTCATTCGCTGCGCATTCATCACGAAGTGAAATGAAAAACGCCCTGACCATTCATTTGGCTCAGGGCGTTTTGCCAGATCGTCCAGATCGTATTTTGTCAGGTCTCTGGCGTCAGGAAGCAGCCTTGCGGACAAAATTGCCACGCTGGTAATCGTCAAACGCCTGCATCAGTTCCTGCTTGCTGCTCATGACAAACGGGCCATAGCGCACGACCTCTTCGTGGATCGGACGTGCGGCAATTACCAGCATGCGGCCACCATCGGCACCGCCTTTAAGGGTCACACCATCACCGTCTTTCAAGATCGCCAGATGATGGGTCGGGACATCTTTGCCGCCAACAACCGCATCGCCGATAAAGACATACACCACTGCGGTATGACCTTCGGGCAGCGGGACAGTGATTTCCGCACCGGCATCAAGTTTGGCATCAACAAAGACCGGGTCGGTCGAAATCCCGTTGATCGGGCCGGTTGCCCCATGCATCGACCCTGCCAGCAAGCGCAGCTGCGCCCCATCCACCGGGGAAATTTCCGGCAGTTCATCGGGCTCCATATTCTGGTAGCGCGGGTCGATCATCTTGTCCTTGGCCGGCAGATTGATCCAAAGCTGGAAACCCTGCAAAAGACCGTTTTCCTGTTCTGGCGTTTCGGAATGCACAATCCCGCTACCAGCGGTCATCCACTGTCCACCGCCCGAACGCAAAATGCCCTCGTTGCCCATGCTGTCCTGATGGCGCATCGCCCCTTCGACCATATAGGTCACAGTTTCAAAGCCGCGATGGGGATGTTCCGGGAAGCCTGCGATATATTCGTCCGGGTTATCGGTCGAAAGTGAATCAAGCATCAGGAACGGGTCAAGCATATCAAGCTGTGGCGTCCCAATGGACCGTCGCAGCGACACGCCCGCACCATCAGACGTATCCATCGCGCGCAAGACACGTTCAACACCGCGTGCGTTTTTCACAGACTCAGACATTTCAAAACTCCTCTGCCTGTCGGCATTCCTGCCAGACACCATTTCATACCCCGCATGGTCGCACAAAACTGTCGCCAAACAAGGCCCAATCAGGCACCTGATTGTTTATCAAATCGCAACAAAAAAGGCAGCGCAGGAACCCTGCACTGCCTTGATCAGATCAGACGACTTGAAAATCAGACTGCAAGTTTGGCGGCAAGTTCTGCCACGTGCTTGCCCTGGAATTTGGCGATATCAAGTTCGTTCTGGGAGGGTGTACGTGAACCATCGGCACCCGCAAGCGTGCCGGCACCATAAGGTGAACCGCCAGTGATCTCGTCCATATTGGTCAGGCCAGCACAGCTATAAGGCACACCGACAATCACCATGCCCTGATGAAGCAAGGTGGTATGGGTCGAGGTGATGGTGGTTTCATGACCACCATGCTGGGTGCCGGTCGAGGTAAAGACAGAACCGACCTTGCCGATCAATTTGCCTTCGGCCCAAAGACCACCGGTCTGGTCAAGGAAGGTACGCATCTGGCCTGGCATGTTGCCAAAGCGGGTCGGCACACCAAAGATGATCGCGTCATATTCCGGAAGATCGGAAACCTCGGCAACCGGGGCAGCCTGATCAAGCTTGGCACCTGCGCCCTTCGCGACGTCTTCGGGCATGGTTTCAGGAACACGTTTGACATCAACATGCGTCCCGGAAACACCGCGTGCGCCCTCGGCAACGGCGTTGGCCATGGTTTCGATATGACCATACATCGAATAATAAAGTACCAGTACTTTCGCCACGTCATCCTCCTTGGTTGAATTTCGTCGGCTTGCATAGTGACTTAAGAATACACCCCTGATAACGGCCAGCTTGGAAACAGTCTGTTCGTTATCGGATGCGAACCCGATCAGGCATCGGGATTAAGCATCGGGATTCCGGGCCAGATACTGCACGACCTGATCAGGGAAATCGGTGAAAATGCCATCAATTCCGGCATCATCAAAAATGGCCTTAAGCGCGATCTGCATATCCCCCGCCCATTTCGGCAACTGATCGGCCCGCAGGGTATAGGGATGAACCTTCAATTGCGCGCGCTGGGCGGCAATCAGGGTTGACGTCATGATCGCCGTGCCGTTTTCGCTGAGGCCTTCAATAACTTGCGGCAACCATGGCCCGATACCGTCAACGACACTGGCCATGTCGGTGATGCCGTCGTCAGATTTCAGATAATCGTAATCGGTTCCCTCTGGCGCGCCCCAGCGGTTTTCACCGATAAGCTGCACCAGCTTGCCCTGATAGTTAAGCTCTTGACGGATACGCTTGGTTTCAGACCAGTCAAAGCACTGCACAAAGGCATTTGAGTCCGGGTTATTATATCCCCACTTCTCCATCACCGCGATCACGGTTTTGGCGATGTCCTGGCCTTCCGCACGATGAAACGCCGGGTCCTTGATTTCCGGATAGATGCCAACATTGCGCCCGCTGGAGTGGTTCAGTCCGCGGATCAGTTTAATTTCTTCTTCAAGGGTCGGTATCTTGAAGATGGCAAACTCAGCCGGAAAGCGATCTGCATAGACCTGTTTGCCGGTATCGGCCTTGAACCGTTCGGTCACATTAAGTGTCTTGAGTTCGGCAAGGGTGAAATCAATCGCGTAGTACCGCCCGTCTTCACGTTTACGATCCGGGAATTTTTCCGCAACGTCGGTGGTGGTATCAATACGGATATCGTGGAGTACGACCGGAACGCCGTCCTTGGACAGAACAACATCCTGTTCGATGAAATCCGCCCCCATGCCATAGGCCAACGCCTTGGCCGGCAGAGTATGTTCAGGCAAATACCCCGACGCCCCGCGATGGGCAATCACCACCATTTCCTGATCAAGTGCCTGCGCATCAGCCGAATTGATCGCGCCTGTAACAGGCATTAACGAGACGGCCACAAGTCCGCCAATCGCCAGTATTGTCGACTTGATCATTTTGCGTATCAGCATCCCGGGTTTCCTTATCCAGTGTCCTTTTATGATCAAGGACTATAGGCGCGGATTGGCAGCACAAAAACGCGTCACCGCGTCTTGGGTGCAATCTTCATGAAACTGTTACAGCAAAGAACGCGGGCCTAGCGGTTAAGTTCCCCGGTCATGCGATCAAGCCCGTCAAGGGTCAGCGGAAACATCCGTCCTTCCATCAGCTTGTGCATGATCTGGATGGATTGATGGTGCCGCCACCAGTTTTCCGGTTGCGGATTGATCCATGCGGCATGTTCAAAATGATCCAGCAATCGCTGCATCCAAACGGCTCCGGCCTCGGCATTCCAGTATTCCACCGCGCCGCCAGGATAAGTGATTTCATAGGGGCTCATGGTGGCATCGCCGACAATCACCAGCTTGTAATCGGCGCCATAGGTATTGATCACATCCCAGGTCGAAACCTGTTCGTTCCAGCGCCGCGCATTATCTTTCCAAAGCCCTTCATAGGGGCAATTGTGGAAGTAATAATATTCAAGATGCTTGAACTCGGTTTTGACGGCTGAAAACAGTTCTTCACAGACCTTGATGTGATCATCCATTGACCCACCAACGTCAAACAGCATCAAGACCTTGACCGCGTTGTGGCGTTCCGGGCGCATCTGGACGTCAAGCCAGCCTTGGCGTGCGGTTGATGTGATGGTGCCCGGCAGATCAAGCTCGTCTGCCGCCCCGGTCCGCGCCCATTTGCGCAAACGCCGCAAGGCCACCTTGATGTTGCGCGTGCCAATTTCGACACTGTCATCCAGGTTCTTGAATTCGCGCTTGTCCCAAACCTTGACCGCGCGACGATGGCGGGATTTATCCTGCCCGATCCGGACCCCTTCTGGGTTATAGCCATAAGCGCCAAACGGCGATGTCCCGGCCGTCCCGATCCATTTGTTACCGCCCTGATGGCGGCCCTTTTGTTCCTCCAGACGCTGTTTAAGCGTCTCCATCAGTTTTTCCCAACCGCCAAGCGCCTCGATCTCGGCCTTTTCTTCCTCGGTCAGGAATTTCTCGGCTAGCTTTTTCAGCCACTCTTCAGGGATTTCAGTCTTCTCGACTTCGTCCATGCCGTCAGTCAGGTCGATCACGCCCTTGAAATGTTCGGAAAACACGCGGTCGAACTTATCAAGGTGGCGTTCATCCTTCACCAGCGCAGACCGCGCCAGATAATAGAAATCCTCGACCGAATAGCCCGCCAGTCCCTTTTCCACCGCCTCAAGCAATGTCAGGTATTCGCGCAAACTGACCGGCACGCGCGCATCTTTCAGCTTATAGAAAAAGCCGGTGAACATCAGACCCGCCCCAATCCAACTGTGTGATCCGCCGCTGCGGATAAAACCTTTACGGCATCTGATTGATTTCCATACAACCGAATAGTGGACAAATGCGCATCGTTCGGGCACTTTCCGCGCGCAATTACCGGGCGGCCTTGCCCTGGTGCAACAACAAAAAACATGCGAGCAGATTTTTGATAACTGATTTTCTTTATGGCTTTGTAATCGTTGCCATCATTACCCGCTTTGTCACACTGGGTATTTCCAAACGCAACGAAGCCCGCCTGCGGGCAGCCGGTGCGACCGAACATGACACCGCAACGACCAAGCTTCTGACCATTGCCCATATCGGCTTTTACCTTGCCTGCTTTGCCGAAGGCTTCTATCGCGCGGCTCCCATTGATACCGTGACCTATGTCGGGATCGGCCTGTGGGCATTTTCGATTGTCATGCTGTTTGGCGTGATCGCAACCTTGCGCGATCTGTGGACGATCAAGCTGTATATCGCCCCGCATCACGAGATCCGCACCAGCATCCTTTACAAAATCTGCAAACATCCCAATTACTTCCTGAACATCGCCCCTGAAATGCTGGGCTTTGGCCTTGCCCTTCAGGCGTGGGGCACGCTGATCGTCGGTCTGCCGATCTATGCCGCCATCCTGTGGCGGCGTATCCGGGCTGAGGAAACCGCCATGAAGGCAACCTTCCCCACTTACTAATCCGCCACTAGCGCCCTTCGCGCCGTGCCATGAAGGCCAGACGCTCAAACAGATGCACGTCCTGCTCGTTCTTAAGCAGCGCCCCATGCATCGGGGGCACGGCGGTTTTGGCATCCTTGGCACGCAGGGCCTCGGGCGGCAGGTCTTCGGCCATCAAAAGCTTCAACCAATCCAGAAGTTCAGAGGTTGATGGCTTTTTCTTGAGCCCCGAGACGTCGCGCATGTCATAGAAAAGATTGAGTGCCTCAGCCACCAGACGTTTCTGGATGCCGGGGTAATGCACCTCGATGATTTCGGCCATGGTGTCCGCATCCGGGAAGCGGATGTAATGGAAGAAACAACGCCGCAGGAACGCGTCTGGCAGTTCCTTTTCATTGTTTGAGGTGATGATCACAATCGGGCGGTTGGTCGCTTTGACCATCTGCTGGGTCTCGTATACAAAGAACTCCATGCGATCGAGTTCCTGAAGCAGGTCATTGGGGAACTCGATATCGGCCTTGTCGATCTCGTCAATCAGAAGGACGGGCGCTTCGCCGTCGGCTTCAAACGCCTCCCACAGCTTGCCCTTGACGATGTAATTGCCGATGTCATGGACGCGCTCGTCGCCCAGCTGACTGTCGCGCAGGCGCGATACCGCGTCATATTCATAAAGGCCCTGCTGGGCGCGCGTTGTGGATTTGATTGACCAGGTAATCAGCTTCTTGCCAAGCGACTTGGCAATTTCCTCGGCCAGCACCGTCTTGCCGGTGCCCGGTTCGCCTTTGACCAGAAGCGGTCGCTGCAACGTGATCGCGGCATTGACCGCCACCATCAAGTCTTCGGTCGCGACGTAATTTTCCGTACCCTGAAACTTCATTTTTGCCCTGCAACACAAGTTGACGTTTGCGTTAACCTAGGGCGTCCAACTGATTTGAGCAAGGGCCCAAACACCGCACAGTCTATGCGCTGTTGCGCTTGAGCGCCTGCGCAGGACTTTCGCCATACCAGTCGCGATAGGACCGTGAAAAGTTGCTGACATGGTTAAAGCCAACCGCTGCTGCGATCTGTTTGACGGTGAAATCACGCGATGCCAGCAATTCCCGGGCGCGCTCCATCCGCCTGGAGCGGATAAAGTCCGCACAGCTTTTGCCCGTCTCGTACTTGAACAGGCCGTTAAGGCGGCTTTCCGTCATGCCACCCGCATCTGCCAACTGCGCAACCGAGACCGCGGCCGCCAGATCGCGAGTGATTTTGGCCATCGTATCTTCGATCACCGTCTTTTCAAGAACGCTTGGTTCCGGCGTCTTTTCGCCATCGTGATGCAGCAGACAATAGGCATCAATCATCTCGGCCAGAAACAGGGTTGATAAACCTTCCAGCTTGAACTTGCGTCCAACGCCGGTCGCTTGGGCGGAGAACATCGCACTGACGATGCTTCTCATCTTGTTGTTAAGCCCAAGCGCCCTGACTTCAGTCACGCTTTGATCATCGGACAGATAGGGATCAAGTGCTGCTGGCAGATCATCCCCAAACTTGGCACGCAGCGCATCAAGTTCAATGGTAACGCCCGCATGGCGGATCACTTGTCCACCGGGCAGAAAATAGCGCGTCCCGGGCCGGTCGACGCGCATCATCAAACCGATCTCGGGCGACATGGTGTGTTTGCTGCCATCTGGGCAATCAAAATCAAGGGCGCCGAGAATATTGACAGATCCTGCGAGCCAGCCCGGCGGCAAAGCGTTTTGAACATCAAATCTGGAATCGTCGCGGACATTTAATTCCGCGCGGTGCAAACAGATGCCGTTGCCGAAATCGATCCGTTCCAGACGCCCGGTCACACCGGGCAATTCAAACAGGTCACCATCGGCAAGCCTGAGCTCGCCGATACCGCCTGCGCTGTCCCGATCCGAAAACATGTCAAACGCGTCATCCGCGCCCTGACCGGTCTCCTGCATACTCTGCCCGTTCCACTATTTTTGCCTGACTGTCGATGCGATCATCCGCCGACGCAATCAACAGCATTTTGTCTCTGATATCATGGAATCAACGGGTTGTCTGTGACAGTGCGCACCTCAAGTCGAACTTCGCATGGGTGTCCAAGCGCCTTGTTTGACGAATGATCGGGTGATCTGGACGTTGTTTTCTGAGCCAGACTTGTAAGCTTCAGGCAGCATCACAAGACATCAGCAATGCCAGCGGGGCATTCTGTCTTGCCACGCTGGCCTTCAGGCCGTCGACATCCATCTCTTCGTCCTTGACGAACTCGATGAACATCATGTTCACGTTGTTAAAGATAAGCTCGCCTGTGGCATCGCAATCGACATCCTTACGGACGATACCGCGATCCTGCAAGGCGCGAACCAGATCGCAGACCTGTTTGGACAAACGATGATCAAGGGCGGTATAGCGCTTGGAAAACGGCGTTTCGGGCTGTGCAATCGACAGCGACATCGCCGTGCGCCACATTTCCTTGGACAGATATGTCAGGGAGTGGTCGAAATATTTCCCGATCAGTTCGGACAAGGCCGTTGCGAAATCTCCATGTTCGCGCGCAATGATGGCGTCCCCCGCTGCCAGCACTTCCTCGACTTCCATCGAGACGGTGGCCATCAGCATATCGCCCTTGTTTTTGAAGTAGTTATAGAACGTCCCGACAGACACGCCGGCCATTTCGGCGATGTCTTCGATGCGCGCACTGTCATAACCGACCTTGCGAAACAGGGTTGTCGCCGCCTCCAGAATACGGCGGTTTTTATCGGCTTTCTTTTGGGCGCGCAGTCCTGACATCATCACTCCGGAAAACTGAACAGGTTCAAAAATTACATTGACTCAAAAAATGAACGCGTTCAATATTTTTTCAACGGTGCCGAAACGAGCACCGAAGAAGCCAATTCAAGGGAGGCCTCAAATATGAAATCAGGGAGAGCCTATGTCTCGTCACGTTTCCACGGGGAAGACCCGCAACAAGTTTCTGAGCACCACTGCGACCTTTATTCTGGGCGCGGTTGCCATGTCGCACAGCGCACAAGCGACCGAAGAATTGAATGCGCTTGTCTGGTGCGATCATACCGATCCGGCCTTGATTGAGCCGTTCGAGGAAAAATACGACGTCAAAGTCAATCTCAAGGAGTACGAAGGTACGGGTGCCGGTCTTTCGATCATTGAACAATCCCGTCCGGGTGACTGGGATGTGTTTGTGATTGATGGGGTGGATGTCCATCGCGCGGTCGAAATGGGCGTTCTGGCCGAAATCCCGGCCGATGCCCTGCCGACATCCGATATCTTCCCCGAAGTCGTGATGGCCGAAAACAATGTGGTGGATGGCAAAACCTATGCCGTCACCGAGAAGTTCGGCTACAACACCATTTCGTTCGACAAGACCAAGGTGGATCCCAAGGACATGGAAGACATGTCGGTGATCTGGTCGGACAAATATGCTGGCCGCATCGCGGTTTATGATTATTACCTACCGGTGATAGGCCTTATTGGCCTGGGTCTTGGCATTGATACGGCTGATCTTGGCGCGGACGACATGCCCGCCATCAAGGAAAAGCTGTTTGCGATGAAAAAGGTCTCCAAACAGGTAGGTGAGGTTGTCTCATCGCAAACGGCTCTGGCCACAGGTGAAGTCGATATCCTTGTTGGCGGTGGTGAATGGATCACGGCGGTTCTTTCCGAAGAAAAACCGAACCTTGACTGGATCATCCCCAAACAGGGTGGCCTGCGCTGGGCCCAGTCAATCGGGGTGATGAAGGATTCTGAAAAGCCTGATCTTGCGCTTAAATTCGTTCAATACATCATGAGCCCCGAAGGCCAGGCGCGCCTTGCGACCTCGTCTTGTTATTGGGGTATGCCAGCCAACGCCAAGGCTGGCGAGAACCTGACCGATGCCCAGAAAGCGGCCCTTCGCTGGGACGATCAGGACGGCTACCTCAAAAACTCGCAGCTTTACCCGATCCCGGATGCCGATCTCGATGCCGAGATGCAGGATGCCTGGGTCGAGATGCTCCAGCAGTAAGCAATCCCTTGTCTACTGCCACCGGCCGATGTCCCGCTTTTTGCGGGGCATCGGTGCCAAACTTGCGGTAAGCTGACCCGAACGGCGCCCACCATCCCAAGCGAGTTACAAGCAACCATCCCACCCATCCAAGCGGGCTGGTTTGCGAAAAGGATACCGTTATGGCCACTGCCAGCCTTGAAACACGCGAAAATCGCCGCGCATGGGGCTTTGTGACCCCGGCCCTGCTGTGGACCGTCGCGTTTTTCGTTATTCCCTTTATCGTCATGGCCGCGATCAGCTTGGCGACCCGCAAGGGGCGCGAAATCGTCATGGCCTGGAATTTCGACAATTACATCGAATTCTTTGAAAAGGCCCATTTGCTTAAGGGACTTTTTGTCTCGCTTGAAATCACCTTCACGGTCACGATCATTTCCGTGATCCTTGCCTATCCTCTGGCCTGGATCATTACCGAACGCGTGCCGCAAAAATGGCAACGCATGGCGCTGATCATGGCGATCCTGCCATTCTGGACAAGCTATGTGGTGCGGTCCTATTCCTGGCTGCTGGTATTGGCACAAAACGGGGTGATCAATAACACTCTGGTCTATTTGGGGGTAATTTCCGAACCGCTCGAACTGGCCAGCACGCGAAGTGCTACCGTCATCGGGTTTGTGCATTTCTTTGTCATGCTCTTGACGCTCACGATCTATGCCAATCTGGTGCAGATGCCACCGAACTGTCGACGCGCTGCGGCCGATCTTGGCGCAAACGGGTTTCAGGTGTTCTGGCATGTGGTGTTACCGCTCACATTGCCGGGCATTATGGTCGGTGCGTTCCTGACCTTTGTGCTGTGTATTGGCGATTACATCACACCACAGATCCTGGGCGGCAACAACGAGCTCGCCCTGCCGCAAGTCATCATGCTCCAACTCGGGCGCCGGGCTGATTTTCCGATGGCTTCCACCCTTTCGATCATTCTGATGGTGGTGGTGACACTGGCCTACATTGCCTGTGCCCGCTGGCTTAAGATGGAGAGAACGTAAAATGATCTCTTCACGCTTTTCCAAGCTCCTGTCCTGGTCTTATCTGGCAGCACTTTATGGCTTCATCTTTTTGCCCGTGGCCGTGCTTGTGCTGTTTTCATTTCAGGATGGCCGTCTGCCGGTTCCACCCTTTAACGGCGCGACCCTTAAATGGTATGGCGAGGTGTTTTCTGACAGTCGCCTGATGTCGGCCCTGACCAACTCCCTGATGGTTGCCATCGGCTCGGCCACGGTTGCCTGTGTGCTTGGTTTCTGTGCGGCTTACGGGTTGGCGCGATTTGTCCTGCCGGCATCACGCTTGCAACGCGGCCTTCTGATTGCACCGATGACGGTCAGTTACCTGATCATTGCGTTGGGTTTGCTCACGACCTTTAACTGGCTGGGTGTTTCGCTGTCGCTCTGGACGGTCGGGATCGGGCATGTGGTGATCAATCTGCCGCTGTGCTTTGCGATTATTTATGCCTCCATGGGGGACCATCAGAAAAATATCGAACGGGCCGCCCGCGATCTGGGTGCCGCCGAATGGCAGGTGATGACGCAGGTCTCCGCCCCGATGTTGATGCCATCGATCCTGGCGGCCTTTTTCCTGTCGGTGACGTTTAGCTGGGATGAATTCATCATCGCATTTTTGCTATCGCGCTTTGACGTCACCCTGCCGGTTGAAATCTGGAGCATGTTGCGTTCGGGCCTGAACCCGAAAACCAACGCGGTCGGAAGTGTTGTCTTCCTAGTCTCGGTTGCGCTGCTGCTTATTCTTGAATTGATTGTCTTTAGAAGGACGGCAAAGAAATGACCGCCCCTGTATCCATCCGAAACGCCACCAAGATCTTTGGCGACTTTACTGCCCTGGACGATGTCAGCCTTGAAATCGCGGCCGGCGAGTTCATCGTTCTTCTTGGCCCGTCGGGCTGTGGCAAAACCACCCTGCTGTCGCTTCTGGGCGGTTTCCTGTCGCCCACCAGTGGCACGATTGAAATCAATGGCAAGGATATGGGTGATGTTGCGCCCGCCAAACGCCCGACCACCACGATGTTTCAGGACTATGCCCTTTTCCCGCATATGAGCCTGCGCGACAACGTCGCCTTTGGCCTTAAGATGCGCAACGTCGGCAAGGCCGAACGTCACGCCAAGGCCGAAGAACTGCTTGATATGGTCGGGCTAAAAACATCGGCCAACAAGAAACCGCACGAACTTTCGGGCGGGCAGCGTCAACGCGTCGCCCTTGCCCGTGCGCTTGCAGTTGAACCGGATGTTCTGTTGCTTGATGAACCGTTGGGTGCGCTTGACCTCAAACTCCGTCGTCAGATGCAGGACGAGCTTAAAGCCATCCAAAAACGCGTTGGCACCACCTTTGTCCACGTCACCCACGATCAGGAAGAGGCCATGGCGATTGCCGATCGGATCGTGGTGATGAATGCTGGCAGGATCGAAGATGTCGGAAGCCCGGAAAGCATATACATGCAGCCCAAAACACTGTTCTCGGCAAGCTTCATGGGCGAGGTCAATTTCATCCCCGGCACGCTCGAAAGTACGCGCGAAAACGCGCTCACCATCAAGACGCCGCTCGGCACTGTTGAGCTTCCGGCGTTTGACCATGCCGGCTTTACGCCCGATGCGCCCGTGACCCTTGCCATCCGCCCGGAACATTTCCGTGCCAGCACCGGAACTGGCCCGCGCATCACGCTCGGCAAAGCCAAGGTCGAAGATGGATCGTTCTTTGGCACCCATCATCGCGCCCATCTAAGCCCGCTTGATTACCCCAACATGACGATCACCGCCCACATGCCGCAATCGGCCATCATCGAACCGGGGGCATGGGTCGAACTGACCCTTGATCCGACCTCGGTGGTGGTCTTGCATGGTCATCCGCCCCGCCCCACACCAGAAAGTGCTTCCCTATGACGATCAACCGCGCCAAACCCGAAGACTGGTATAGCCTGAAAACCGTCGGCGATGACGTGACCTATATCGGCGAACCGTTTATCGAGGAATTTTACCGTTGCAACATCTGGCATGTGCGCGGGCGTGATGGCGACATGCTGGTCGATAGTGGCATGGGCGTTGTATCGCTTACAGAATGGGTACCGCTTGTCACCGAACGCGGCGTTCAGGCGGTTGCCAGCCACACCCATTTTGATCATGTCGGCTGCCACCACGAATTTGAAAACCGGGTGTGTCATCGGTGTGAAGCCGATCTTCTGGCCGCGCCCACGCGTAAAAACACGCTTGCCGATCCCTATGTGACCGACGAGATTTTTACGAAACTCCCGCCGCTTCCCTATGCCTCGACCACTTACGCCGTCAAGGCCGCACCGGCAACCCGCATTGTCGAGGACGGCGATGTGATTGATCTGGGCGACCGCCATTTCGAGGTCATCCACACACCGGGCCATTCGCCGGGCGGTATTGCGCTTTGGGAAAAGGCCACCGGCATCCTTTTTTCAGGCGACATTGTTTATGATGGACCTTTGATCGAAGACACTTATCATGCAAATGCAGCTGACTATGTCCGATCGATGGAACGGCTTTATGATTTGCCGGTCCGGGTCGTGCATGGCGGACATTTCGCCAGTTACGGGGCCGAACGCCACCGGGAAATCATAAAGAACTGGCTGAGGGAACGAACCTGAAACCGCGCCACCGGCGCCAACGGCGTCACCAGTGCGAGGGATAATGCGCTGGCCCGAACCACACACTTGATCAGGAAGGCTTCCTATGGATAACGCAGGCAAATTTTACATCAACGGCAAATGGGTTGATCCGATTTCCTCGGAAAAGATGGACGTGATCAATCCGGCCACCGAAGAAGTCATCACCCAAATCACCCTGGCCAGCGAAGAAGACGTCGACCTTGCCGTCGCCGCGGCCAAGCGCGCCTTTGAAAGTTACAGCCAGACGACCGCCGAACAGCGTCTTGGCTGGCTTGAAAACCTGCTTGCGATCTATAAGCGCCGCTATGGTGAAGTTGCCGATACCATCACCATGGAACTCGGCGCGCCGACCACCATGTCGCACGAACAGCAGGCCGCAGCCGGCACGGCACATCTCGAAGATTTCATTGTTGCGCTGAAAAAGCTCAAGACCGAGGAAACCCTTTATAATGGCGAGCTTTTGTTGCGCGAACCCATCGGGGTTTGTGGCCTGATCACCCCGTGGAACTGGCCGATCAACCAGATCGTGCTCAAGGTCATCCCGGCCCTTGCGACCGGCTGCACCTGTGTGTTGAAGCCATCCGAATTCACCCCGCTTAATGCTATGCTTTATGCCGAAATGATCCACGAGGCGGGCTTCCCGGCCGGGGCCTTTAACATGGTGCAGGGGGCGGGTCCGGTCGCCGGTGCGACCCTTTCGCGTCATCCCGATATCACCATGATGTCCTTTACCGGATCGACCCGTGCGGGCAAGGCAATCACCAAGGATGCGTCGGAAAACATCAAACGCGTGACCTTGGAACTCGGTGGCAAGTCACCCAACATCGTGTTTGACGATGTTGATATCGAAGACCGCATTGCCTGGAGTGTGAATGCCGTTTTCAACAACTCCGGCCAGACCTGCGATGCACCGACCCGTATGCTGGTGCAACGCTCAATCTATGACGACGCAGTCAAGGTTGCCAAACGCGTTGGCGAACAGGCATCCGTCGGCGATCCGACCAAGGAAGGCAGCCATATCGGCCCGCTGGTCAGCCACATCCAGTTTGACCGGGTCCAAACGCTTATTCAGGCTGGTATTGACGAAGGTGCCACCCTTCTTGTTGGCGGCGCAGGCAAGCCTGATGACACCAACGAGGGCTACTTTGTCAAACCGACCATCTTTGCCGATGTGAACAACAATATGCGCATCGCACGCGAGGAAATCTTTGGCCCGGTGGTCTCGATGATCCCGTTTGACACCGAAGAAGAAGCCATCGAGATCGCCAATGACACGCCATACGGTTTGGCTGCCTATATCCAGACCCCGGATGCCAAAAAAGCAGACCGCGTTGCCCGCAAACTGCGTGCTGGCATGGTGTTGCTCAATGGCTCGTCGCCGATGGCGGGCAGTCCGTTTGGCGGCTACAAACAATCGGGCAATGGCCGCGAAGGTGGCTTGTTTGGCCTTGAAGACTTCATGGAAATCAAGATGATCCATAAGCTTTAAGCCGAGCATATCATGATCACACAAAGGCCCCGGCACATTCCGGGGCCTTTGTTTTTTTGGCGCTCACAACGGCAACAGGTCCGGCGTCATGAATTCGTTATGACATAGGCCTGGTAATGATCGGTTTGGGCATTATAATCCCATCGTTAATCGATAAATTCAGCGGTCCGGTCAACGGATTGCGATTGGATTGGGAGACCTCCTATGAATGCAATGTCCTTTTCTGACATGGGGCTTGCCGCCTTGAAGCAGCGACAGTATGACGCTGCAATCAACATGCTGCGCCAGGCACTTGGCGAAGATATGAATAATCTGGATGCCCGTTTCGGGCTGGCGCGTGCGCTTCATGAAAAAGGTTCGATCATCGAAGCAATCGGTGAGTATCGCACGGTGCTGCAATCTGATGGGGGTCATGAAGACTGCCTGCATCACATTGCACGCGCATTGCTTGAAAACGGTGACGCACGTAGCGCACTCAACCACATTGATATCGTGCTGCGCGCCAAACCGACCGATCCGGAAATGCTGACCTTGCGTGGGCAGGCACTGATCGCGCTTGAACGCTATGACGCCGCCCTTTCGGCCCTGCAAACCGCCGCCCACCACTGTCCGGGATCAGAAAGCATCCACCGGCTGATCGCCACATGCCACCGCGCCAACGGGGATTTTGAAGGCGAACGGCGTGCGGTTGAACAGCTACTTCGGATCAATCCGTCCTCGCTTGCTGCATCAAACGATTTGGGTGTGATCAATCTGCGCGAAGGCCATTTGATTGCAGCCTTTGAGGCGTTTGAACAAATCCTGTCTCAGGATTCCAACCATCCGCAGGCAACGCTTAATCGCGCCATCGCCCTGACCGTTATGGGCGGGATGGATCATGACGCGATCTGGAACCGGGTGATGGAAGTCTGTGACGAGATCAATGGTCTTAACGATATCCGGGCGGCTGCCGATCAACTGGCAAAGCTGCCCGACACTGCGCGCAAGGGCACGCCCGAGGCAGAAGCCCTGATCGGCAAAGCAGCCATCGAACAAGTCGACATCTGATACGTTTGCCCTGCCTTTCTGTGCGCGTTTCCTCATTGCTTGCGCATTTTGAAATCCCCCTTGCCGACGGCAAAACAGATCAGGCGGGAACTGCATGCGCTGATCGGCGTTTAATCATATGATGTTCATGCGTTTTCCCCCGATCCGGGTCACGCGACACTCTTTGACCCGAAAGGGGTTTTTGCATCATGGTTCAACGCCTGATCCGCGTTTGGGAATTTCTGACCTATAGCCTGTGGGTATCGCCTTTGCTTTTTGCACTGGGCGGTGCGGCCTTTGCGGTCGGCATTATGGCAAGCCCCCAGGATATATTGCGTGACATGTTTCCCAGCCTGTTGCCCGGGTTCAATGAAATCCAGGCGGTGCGCGGCTTGCTGGAAACCCTGTTGGCTACGCTGGTCACCCTGACGACCTTTGCCCTGTCGATCACGATGGTGGTCCTGACCCTTGCCGCCGGGTCACTTGGACCGCGCATGATCCGCAACTTCATGGGCGATAACAAAACCCAGAACGCGCTGGGCACTTTTGTTGGCAGCATCCTGTTTTTGATCACCTCCCTTATGCTGATGGGTGAAAAACCGGATTCTGCCCCGGTGCCGCATCTGGCTGTGACGGTAGGCATCGCGCTGTTTGTCATCAGCGTTTTTGTCCTGATCCTGTTTGTCCACCACCTTGGCCGGTCGATCGTTGCCGACGAGGTCATTCAGCGTGTTGGCAAGAACCTTGAAGAAACCATTCAATCGGCCAGCAACACCCTGACCGATCCGATCAAGGCCGCCGAAAAGGCACAGGCCACGCTGCCCGATCCACAAGATATCCCATACGATCAGGCCATTTGCGTTGCGTCTTCGGGATATGTGCAGGGCGTCGACTATGAAAAAATCTGTGAAATCGCCAAACGGACGGATACGCGTATTGTTCTTGTGATCCGCGCCGGACAGCATGTGCTGATCGGTGATATCGTCGGACACATCGCCCCCTTGAAGGATGACGTCTTCAAACAGGCACAAGACAATATCGAACAGTGCCATGTCGATATTCTTGAGGCGATCATGATTGGATCGCACCGCACGGCCATGCTCGATGTCGAATTTGCCCTGCGCCAACTGGTCGAAGTCGCCCTGAGGGCCCTGTCACCGGGCATCAACGATCCGTTCACAGCTATTGCCGCGATCTATCGTCTGGGGGACGCTCTTCCACATGCCATGCAGTTCCGCTATCCGGTCGGCATCTGGCGCGATGATGACGATCAAGTTCGCCTGCATGCGCTGATGTCCGATTTTGGCGGCATGCTGGGGGCAGCCTATGACCAGATCCGCCAGTCTGCGACGGCAAAGCCGGATGTGTTGCTGCCGATGACTGAAATCCTTGAAAGCCTGATGCGACTGGCAGAGACCGATCATCAACGCGAAGTGCTGCGCACCCACGCCCGCATGATCGCCAATGCCGCGGAGCGCGACATCCCCGAAGAAAACGACCGTAAAACCGTCGTTCGTGCCGCCACGCGGGTTTTGCATCATCAGAAACCGGTCAAAAATTCTGCGTCCGAAGACGACGCATAACAAACACACGCGGCACCAACCGATATCATCAGACAAAAGAAAAGGGCCCCGTTTGGGGCCCTTTTAATTCATCAGACTTTTTGGCAGGTGATCGCTTAGTCAGCGATATGTGCCTCAATCGCGGCCAGTGCGGCATCCGCCTGCGCCGGATCAGAACCGCCGCCCTGTGCCATATCCGGACGGCCACCGCCGCCCTTGCCACCAAGCTTTTCAACACCGATGCGCACAAGATCGACGGCGCTGTATTTATCCGTCAGGTCTGCGGTCAGGCCGACAACGATGGATGCCTTGCCACCGTCGCCCGAAACAAGGGCAACGATACCTGAACCCATCTGATCGCGGAGCTCGTCAACCATGCCTTTAAGTTCCTTGGCCGGAATGCCATCAAGCGACCGCAGTGCCATTTTGACACCATTGACTTCCTTGAACGCATCACCGCCAGAAGCCGCACCCGAACCAGCCGTCGCCAGCTTCTTGCGCAGATCGGAGACTTCGCGTTCCAGACGACGACGTTCTTCCTGCAGCGCCTTGACGCGGGCCGGGACGTCTTCGGGAACGGCCTTCAGGTCTGCTGCAACCGTGGTCAGAACGCTTTCGCGCGCCGACATGTATCTGGCGGCATCGGCACCGGTCAGGGCCTCGATACGGCGGACACCGCTTGAAACAGCACCCTCGGACACGATCTTGAACATGCCGATATCACCGGTGCGCTTCACATGCGTACCGCCGCAAAGCTCAAGCGAATAGGCATGCTCATTGGCGACCGGCAGGCCCATCGAAACAACGCGGACTTCGTCACCGTATTTTTCGCCAAACAGCGCCATGGCACCCAGCTCAATCGCTTCGTCCGGGGTCATCAGGCGGGTAGTGACTTCGCTGTTTTCGCGGATCAGGCTGTTGACATCGGCTTCGATCACCGCGGCTTCCTCGGCCGTGACGGCCTTGGGATGCGAGATGTCGAAACGCAGACGGTCAGCCGCCACCAGAGATCCCTTCTGGGTTACGTGATCACCAAGATGCTTGCGCAAAACCGCATGCAAAAGGTGGGTGGCCGAGTGGTTGGCACGAAGGCTTGAACGGCGAGTATGATCGACGCGGAATTCCGCGGCATCGCCCACCTTGACGTCTCCCTCGGTCACCTTGCCAAGATGCACATGCAAGCTTCCCAGCTTTTTCTGGGTGTCGGTGATTTCAATGATCGCACCATGTTCGGTTTTGATCACACCGGCATCGCCCTGCTGCCCCCCGGACTCCCCAAAGAAGGTGGTCTGGTTGGCAAGAACGGCAACTTCGTCGCCCTTGGATGCGGATTTGACTTCGGCACCGTCCTTGATCAGTGCGGTAACCACGCCCTCGGCGGTTTCGGTTTCATACCCCAGGAATTCGGTCGCACCATCACGGTCATTGATGTCAAACCAGACTTCCTCGGTCGCAGCTTCGCCCGAACCGGACCAGGCTGCGCGTGCCTTGGCTTTCTGTTCTTCCATGGCGGTGGTGAAGCCGGCTTCATCGATGCCGATTTTGCGTTCTTTGAGCGCATCGGCCGTCAGATCAAGCGGGAAGCCATAAGTGTCATAAAGCTTGAAGGCCACATCACCCGAAAGGGTCGCGCCCGCATCCATGCCATCGGTCGCGTCATCAAGCATCTTGAGACCGCGATCAAGCATGGTTTTAAAGCCCTGCTCTTCAAGCTTCAGCGTTTCTTCGATCAATGCCTGTGCACGGACCAGTTCCGGGAAGGCACCGCCCATCTTGCTTACCAGGGCCGGGACAAGCTTATACATCGTCGGATCTTGCGTTCCAACCATATGCAGGTGGCGCATCGCGCGGCGCATGATACGGCGCAGAACGTTGCCACGACCGGCATTGGACGGCAGAACACCATCGGCAATCAGGAAGCTGGTCGAGCGGAGATGGTCGGCAACCACGCGGTGCGACACATTATGCGAACCATCCGGATCGGTGTTGGTGGCATCGGCCGATGCTTCGACCAGCGCACGCATCAAATCGATGTCATAGTTGTCGTGCTTGCCCTGAAGCACAGCGGCAATTCGTTCAAGGCCCATGCCGGTATCGATCGACGGTTTTGGCAGATCAACACGATCACCATTTGCCATCTGTTCGTACTGCATGAAGACGAGGTTCCAAATTTCAATGAAACGGTCGCCGTCTTCTTCCGCACTGCCCGGAGGGCCACCCCAAATGTGATCGCCATGGTCAAAGAAGATTTCCGAGCACGGACCACACGGGCCGGTATCACCCATCGACCAGAAGTTATCCGAGGTCGGGATACGGATGATGCGATCATCAGTCAGACCGGCGATCTTTTTCCAAAGACCATGTGCCTCGTCATCGGTATGATAAACCGTGACCAGCAGCTTGTCTTTTGGCAGGCCATATTCCTTGGTGATCAGGTTCCAGGCGAATTCAATCGCGTTTTCCTTGAAATAGTCGCCGAACGAAAAGTTGCCGAGCATTTCAAAGAAGGTGTGGTGGCGTGCGGTATGACCGACATTTTCAAGGTCGTTATGCTTGCCCCCGGCGCGCACGCATTTCTGCGAGGTCGCGGCACGCGAGTAATCGCGGTGTTCCTGGCCGGTGAAAACGTTCTTGAACTGAACCATCCCGGCGTTGGTGAACATCAGGGTAGGGTCATTGCGCGGCACCAGCGGGCTGGACGAAACGACTTCGTGGCCGTTCTTGCGGAAGAACTCCAGAAACGTGGTGCGGATATCGTTGACGGTCTGCATATCTCTCCAACCCGGAAAACGCGGAACAACTGCGCGCGCCATACTGGCGAACGGACTGCCCTATTTAGCGGCTCGGCCCTGCCCTGTCCAGTCAGGCGAAAGGAGTCCGGGGGATTTGCCGCAAGTTTTGCCCAATTCGGCGATTTGGGGCCGGTTAATCGGGCCAAAGGCAGCCGAAATTCAGCCGGTTTTCAGCAATAATGTGAATCGATCCCGGTTCATTTTCTGGACAAACCCGGCGGCCTCAAACCCAAGGCCCAGCAACAATTTGCGCGACGGCAAATTTTGCGGATGCGCAAAGGCAGTCAGACACGAAATTGATGTCCTGACCCGCCCATAGTCAAGGGCGGCATTTGCCAGTTCCCGGCCAAGTCCCTTCCCCCAGGCGGTTGGGGCCAGATAATAGCCAAGCTCTGGCCCCCAACCGGGATCAAACGGATCGGTATAGAGCCCGCCCCATCCAATGATGTCGCCAGACGTGCGCAACCTTACGACCCATGGGGCAAATCCATCGCAGCGCCGGAACCATTCATGGACCAGTACGCGCTTGCGACACGCCGCAAAGCTTTCATCACACTGGGTGAACCGCATGGCATCACTATCACCAAGGAAGGCATAAAGGTCGGGGATGTCGGCCAATCTGGCCGCCGAAAGGTCGAGGCGGTCTGTTTGAAGACGGTTGGTCTGAAGATGGGCCGTTCGTGGACTAGTCGTTTGCACTGTCCTGGATCGACTTGCCGAGTTTTTCCATATCGCGACCAAACCCTTCTGCGGTTTCGCAGGCACCAAGCGCAAGGCCAAAGCCAATAACCATCAGGACGGCCAGAAGACGTTTTGTCATCGTTTCCATCTTTGCAGGATGCTCCATTCAAGTCCGGTTAACAGGCATGTCGCCTGTCTTGTTGTTTATCGCGATATTCTGGCCTTGGGCCATCCGGCTTGCAACCGTTATCGCACGCAGTGGCCGTTTGCCGCACTGAACGCAGAAAAGGACGCCAAAATGGCATCCTTTCTATAGGCATGTATGCTTCGTGCAGTCTTGCAACTGTCTGGTCATCAGACCGGCGGGCGACGGCCACGCAACGCGTTGACGACAAGCGATACGACAAACAGCACGAGGAAAACAAAGAACAAGATCTTTGCGATCCCGACAAATGTCCCTGCAAGTCCGCCAAAGCCAAGAACGGCAGCGATCAGTGCCAGAACCAAACAGAATATTGCCCAACCAAGCATGGGATTCTCCCACTATTGTTGCTTTAAGATAATGAATAACGATCGGTTACAGATCAGGAAGCGCCGTCCTGGATTGCTTCACCGGCATCTTCGACGTCTTCGCCAAAGCCTTCGGCTGTTTCACAGGCAGCAAGGCCAAGGCCCATACCCGAAATCATCAGAATCGCGAGAAACTTTTTCATCGTATTCGACATGTTCATTCTCCTGATTGATCGTGTCAAAGCTCACAGGAATTCAAACGGCGACAACCCATAATTGTTCCCGGCACTGTTCTTCCCGGTCAAATTTTCCGTCATAAAAAGTGCGACAGTCCGTTGATTTTAAATGAACTTTCCTCAATCGTGATCATTTTGGGGCACGTCAAGTGAAGGAGATCACGCTTGACCTCCTTCACATCAATACTTGCGAAATCAGGATGCCTTTGCATCAAGCGCCAGATATTCACTGATTTCATCAATGATCTGGCGGTGGATCAGGGCGCGGTCCGTACCAGGGGGATCGGTGCAGATCGGATCGCTACCTTCTTCTTTCAGTATTTCGGCGGCGTTTGGCTGACATTCGTCAAGAAATGTCAGGTGATATGCAGGCGCAAAATTTGCCGAATATGCATTTTTGATCCGCGTAACAAGATTGCTGCCAGTCGGACCAAAATCGGCAGCCGCCCATTTTTCTTCTTCGCCAAGGCCAATGAAAAGCACAGGAGATTTCACCGCTACAAGGCTTTGCTCCGTCGCTGCGAACCCCATGCCCGGTTCAATCGCAACACTACGTGTAATTCGGTCATCCCGGCTGGGAACTTGGAAGTCATTGGGCATATGATCAAGATCGACGCCTCCTTTGCGCAAAAAGTCGCAATCCTGTGCGGCATCGCCAAATCGGTCGCAATATTGCGCAAAAAGCGTTTGATCAAACCTTACCCCGATAAGATTTAGGACCGTCGTTCCGCCCAAAGAGAAGCCAATCGCAGAGATATTTTGGCGATCGATGTAAGGGGCAAAGGACGGATTTGACAGAACCTGATCAAGGGTCGCCCGAATATCTGCCGCCCGCTCGCCAATAAATGGTGTTCGGCGGGGTGAAGAATCCCCTGATGTCGTACCGGGATGGTTTAGCGCAACAACAATTGCCCCGCGCAAGGCCAGTTGCGAAGACAACCAGCCAAGTCCATCCATATTACCGCCCGAACCATGCGACAGAAGAACAAGCGGGTGCTTACCCGGTGCAATTGCCGCACCGATATAGGCGCTTGTTCCCTTCCAGATGATATTGTTGCCGACAGGTGCCTTGTAAATCACGGTATCTGCGGGATACCAGACTGAGGCCGCAATTGGCATGGAACGATGGGCAGCACGCACATCAAAACGATCATACCCGGCATAATCGGTTTGCTGTTCCGCCAGCACAGGCGATGTTTTCAGGCCTGCGAACAGACACAGCGCAAAGGCGAGATATATCGGTTTCATCACAAGGATCCTTGTCCTAAGTTGGAGTACAGAAGAAGTTCTGCCCAAAACAGGATGGCCTTGCGTCCTCGAACGGGTTTGTGGACGTCTCAAAACCGGTTTTGATACCCCTTAGGCGGAAAATTGCGATCAGATGCTTGTTCTACCTGTTCCGATGATTGTGGCGCTGGTTTTAGGGTTCTTGTTTGTCCGCGCCCTTGTCGGCCAGAAAACGCCCAAGATGCTGATGGCGCTTCTGCTGGCTGCCGCCGCGCAAAGTTTTTTGGTCGGGCTTGTTCAATATTACGGCATCGACGGGCTGAGATGGCTTCAGCCTATCACCGCTTCTGCCATTCCGGTCATGGCGTGGATGGCATTTGTTGAGGCAAGCCTTCGCGCCCGTTTACAACGCGGGGATCTGCTGCATTTTTCTTTGCCAGCACTTGTCGCGCTCTGTGTCTTCTTTTTGCCTGTCGTGATTGATGCTGTCTTGTGCAGCCTGTTTGTCGGATATGGATCGGCAATTTTGGTGATGCTTCGTCGCCAACGGGGTGATTTTGCACATATGCGTCTGACATCGGGACAGATCCCCGCACTGGTCTGGCGTTTTATCGCCATTGCACTGATCATATCAGCCATAAGCGACCTGCTGATATTGCTGGCCAAGATTGACGGGAACGATGAGATTGCCGGTGTGGTTCTCAGCGTCACCTCGTCAATCGCGCTGCTGACAATTGGTTTTCTCAGCCTGTCGCCAGACATTGCGATTGATATCGCATTGAAGGACCCGGTCGATGATAGCCAGGCCGCATTGAGTTTTGAGCAATGTCAGGCCATCATGAACGAACTCAACGCGTTACAGACACAGGAAAGGTTGTATCTTGATCCGGATCTGACCCTTGCCCGCATTTCCCGACGCATGAGACGTCCGCTCAAACAGATTTCAATGGCGATCAACACCACCACCGGTGAAAACGTGTCGCGCTATATCAATAAGTACCGGATTGAGCATGCCTGTCGCATGCTTGACGCGGGGGAAAATGTGACCAACACGATGCTTGAAAGCGGCTTTAACACCAAGTCCAACTTCAATCGTGAATTCCTGCGGATTACAGGCAAAACGCCAAGCCAATGGCAACAACAAGGCTCCACCTAGCCCCCCTCAGCCGGTAATGACAACCTGGCAGCGTGAGCAGTAAAGAAAAAGGCGGCACCCATTGTGGCGCCGCCTTTTGCAATCAGTTGGAATGATCAATCAGATCAATCGTCGTTGACCGGTTCATCTTCGCTCATATTGGTCATGGCTTCGGCGATCAGACCGGCACTCTCGCGAATGCTGTTTTCGATCTCCTTGGTCATTTCCGGGTTCTCGCGCAGGAAGCTCTTGGCGTTCTCGCGGCCCTGACCGATACGGGTCGAGTTATAGGAGAACCACGAACCGGATTTCTCGACGATGCCGGCCTTGACGCCAAGATCAAGGATTTCACCCATCTTGGAAATGCCTTCGCCATACATGATGTCGAATTCGACCTGCTTGAACGGCGGGGCCATCTTGTTTTTGACGACCTTGACACGCGTCTGGTTGCCAACGACTTCATCACGGTCCTTGATCTGACCGATACGACGGATATCAAGGCGGACAGAGGCATAGAATTTAAGCGCGTTACCACCGGTGGTGGTTTCCGGGCTGCCAAACATCACGCCAATCTTCATACGGATCTGGTTGATGAAGATGACCATGCAGTTCGAACGCGAAACAGAACTGGTCAGCTTACGCAGTGCCTGGCTCATCAGGCGGGCCTGCAGACCAACGTGCGTATCGCCCATCTCACCCTCAAGTTCGGCGCGCGGGACAAGGGCAGCAACCGAATCGACGACCAGAACATCAATCGCGCCAGAACGCACCAGCGTGTCAGCGATTTCAAGGGCCTGTTCACCGGCATCGGGCTGGGAAATCAGGAGTTCGTCGGTATTCACACCCAGCTTGCGGGCATATCCCGGGTCAAGCGCGTGTTCGGCATCGACAAACGCACAGGTGCCACCAAGCTTCTGGGCTTCGGCAACCGTGTGCAACGCCAGCGTGGTTTTACCCGAACTTTCCGGACCATAGATTTCAACGATACGGCCACGCGGCAAACCACCGATACCAAGCCCGATATCAAGGCCAAGTGAACCGGTTGAAATGGCTGAGATATCAACGGCGCTTTCCCGCTGACCCAGCTTCATAATCGAACCTTTGCCAAATGCCCGTTCGATCTGCCCAAGGGCGGCTTCGAGTGCCTTCTGCTTATCCATAGTATCCTTATCCACCAAATGCAGCGCGGTCTGAATCATTGCTCGAACTCTCTTATTCCACAGGGCCGGGTTGGATGCAACGCAGGCGGTTCCCCGGACCTATAATGCGGAACGCCACCGCTAGACTGTTTTGCCTGTTGCCGCAGCCTGCCACTGCGTTCTTATCGACAAAACAACTGAGAACATAATGCGAACATTCTCACAAAAATTCGGATGTTGCAAGTTTGTTCTCATTCCACCCTACAGAACCTTTAGAGAACAGACGCATCAACCGCCCGCCCGGCAATAACGGGGCGTGGGGTCAGTGACGGTTTGGCAATGCCATCATGTGGTGATTTTAAGATGTTCGTGCTTGTGCGCATGTCCGTGATGATCATCGCCATGATGATGGCTTTCGACATGCAGTTCGCCCGGCACGGTATAAAGCTGCCCGTGGCGCACGCCCGGCTGCGCCAGAACCTTGTCGGCAAAGGCACGGATTTCTGAAAGCCGCCCGCGCAATGTCACGCTTTCAAGGCAGGTATCATGATCAATATGGAAATGCACCGTGGAGACCGTCAGATTGTGGTGTTCGTGCTGGGTGCTCATCAGGCGTGACGCCAGCATGCGTTCCTCGTGATCATAGACATAGTTCAGAGCCGCAATCCCGACCCCGTCGGCATTGTCTTCAAGCTTGGTGTTCTGAAGCTTTTCACGGATCAGATCTCGAAATCCCTCGGACCGGTTGGTATAGCCGCGGTGATCAAGAAACGCGTCAAACGCCTCCATCAGATCGTCTTCAATCGATACGGTCACGCGGGTCATTTTGACTACCTCTCACAATCAACGGCTTGACGAGTATGATCTTTTTTGAAAAGTTCACACCCGCACATGGTTCTTCCATAAAAACAATTTCCCAAAGGAACGCAAATGTTTCAACCAAAGTTCGCAACCAGCATGGTGATTGCTGCCGCAACGCTCCTGATCGGTCTGTCGGCAAACGCCCATGAATTCATCGCAAGCCAATCGCCTGCAACGGCGAAGCCGGGCGAGAATGCGACACTTATCCTTGATTCGACCCATCAGTTTGGCCTTCCGGAAGAAGCAGAAGGCGTAAATGATGTGCGCGCCACGCTGATCACCGCCGATGGCACGAACGACATTGCGATTTCCCAAAATGACAACGCGCCCAATCTGATCGGTACGTTTGAAGTGCCCGATACCGCAGCCTGGATTTCCGGCCATCGTCTGGGTGTTGTCTGGTCGCAAACCCCCGATGGCTGGCAGGCTGGCGGTGCCGACGAGCATCCCGACGCCATCGCATCGACCCGCTACGAAAAGTTTGCCAAGCTTCTGGTGGGTACCGAAGGTGCTGCCGATTTTGTTACCAAACCACTTGGTAATGCGCTTGAAATCGTGCCGCTCAGCGATCCGCGTGACACCAAGGTCGGCGAGGATGCCGAATTCCAGATCCTTTTGAACGGCCACCCGTTGACGACCTCGGTTCTGGCAACCTATGCCGGATTTACCGAAACACCGTCCTCCTGGGCCTATGCGACCGAAACGCTGAGCACCGAGGCCGGCAGTGGCATTGCCAAGGTCCGGGTATCGGCCCCCGGTTTGTGGATTGTGCGTGTCGCAGCCGACATGCCCGATGCGGAGGAAGGTGTCGGCAACCACAACATCCGCGCGACCCTATCATTCGCCGTTGATGAATGATGATGGCACGGATCGGCTTTACATATTTATCGGTTCTGGTGGCCCTGCTGATTGCAGGGCCATTGGCCGTCCCTGTCCCCGCCCATGCCCATGGCGCTGGCTGGCAGGTCGAAGATAGTGCCAATACAAAGACCTATGGTTTTCGATATACCGACGGATCCCCGATGGCCTTTGCCGAGGTGGTTGTCACAACCAAGGACGGCAAGGTCTGGCAAAAGGCGCGCACGGACCGGATCGGTCAGTTTTCGCTTGGGCTTGGCAGCACATCGCCACAAGATGCGCCGCGTGAACTCCACATCAAGGTGGCCGATGGCATGGGGCATGTTGTGCAATTGACCTATCAGTTAACCAATACCACTGCCGTTCCGGCGGCCGCCCAGAAAGCTGCTGGCACGTCGGCAACGAGCGCAACGACCATCCAGGGCACGCCCGCACTGTTTGATTTGCCACTTTGGGCAAGCATCCTGTTTGGCTGCAGCATCCTCGCCAACCTGTTTGGCGGGCTTATGCTTTGGCAGCGTCGCCAGATGGCTCGGAAACAGTCGAACTGATCAGGGCATGAACAGCAAGGTCACCCCGCCAAAGGCAAGGAAGGTTCCGATTACCGCCTGAATGCCAACCGGCTTGCGCAAGATCAGCCCTTCATAAACGATCAGAATAACCGGCGGCAGCGCCATCAGGGTTGAGGCAATCCCGACATTGGCATTTTGAACCGCCAGCATTGAAAGCCACACACCGATTGCGGGCCCGACAAGCGCGCCTAGCAACAGCCATTTGCCAACATCCGGCGCGATACAGGCCGTAACAGTCCGACGCACCCGGCCAAGGATGACCGCCAGTCCCCACATGGCAATCACGGCGACCAGCGTTCTGATCCATGTGGCGGAAAGTGCTGAATAGCCATCAATCAGGGCATATTTCGCCGTGATCAGATTGGCAACCTGCCCGACCGCGCCGCCAAAACCAAACAGAATGCCAATGGTGTAATTGCGGCCCTCAAGCCCGATCGGGCGGCCTTTTTTGCCAAGAATGACAATCAAAACACCACCCACACCACAGGCGATCCCAGTGATTTCAATCGGGCGCAGCGTTTCATCAAACAGGACCCAGGCCAGAACCGCGCCCATGATCGGAACGGTCGACATCAGCAACATCGAAAGCCGCGCACCGATCAGAACAAAAGCCTGAAAAAGCATGGCATCGCCAATCACCAGCCCCAATACAGACGAAAGCGACAACCAGCCAAGCTGTTCCCACGTCACGGCATTCGGCCATGGCTGGCCCTGAAGGATCCAATGCAAAATAGTCAGACAAAAGATCGAACAGGCCAGACGCCCGCGATTGACCGTCTGCGCCCCTGCCTTGCCGCCGATATTGGAGAAGATCATGCTGGAACTCGCCCAACAGAGCGCAGCACTAAAGGCAGCAGCCTCGCCAAAAAGGGAAATCATGGGGCGCGTTTCCGAGAGAGTTTGTCTGTCTGGCTTTAACACCAGTTATGAGTGCAGGTCGTGGTAGCGCATACCTGCCTCCGTCATACAGCGGAGTTTTACGTCATTTGCAATGGCTTTTATTACCTTACAAAGACGCAAGCGCCCTTAAGCCCACACGTTTTCCGTCCACAAAATGGCAGACGGACAGATCAGATTATTGTCTTAAGAACACAAGGCAGGCGGGACACGTTTGATCTTCATTGATCGTAGGCATTAAGAGTCTGAAAATCAGATTGAGTCAGCACACGGGTGATCTCTGGCAAATATTTTTCGTTCTTCTTCGAAAGCCAAAGATAGGCGTGCCCCTGCCTGACCACCGTTTTTGTCGCAGACGCCAATTGCGCTTCATAATGTTTCAGGTTGTTGCTTTCGATCAGAAACGCATCAAGACGACGCCTTAAAAACATATCAACGACAATGTCGTATGATGGCAAAAATATCCGGTTGATATGCCCGCCGGCAGCCTCCGAGGACCATTTGGTGCCACGACGAAGGCCCAATGTCACGGCACCAAGATCATCAACGGAGTTGATCGCCGGGTCAGAGGTTACCAACACCCCCTCACCAGAGATAAGCGGGACCGGAACCATCACTGCCTTGGCGCCAACATAAGGCGCAAACTCCGGCAACCTTGGAAAATCACCATCAATCTGACCACTCAGAAGCAGCGCCTCTGAACGACTTGCAGGCATATATTGTACTGAAAGGCAGGGGTCATGACCGGCAAAGATGTGTTCGAGCTTTTCACCGACTTCTCTGCCGATGGCGTCTTCAAGACCAGCCAATTGCAAGCACGGTAGTGCTCTTACTGAAATTGGCTGCCATATGACTATCACAAGAGCAATCAATACACTGGCGGTACCGAACAACCGCATACAGCGGACTCCAAGCCTGATCTGGATACATTAGAAAAGATTATATAACTTCAACCTATCAGTTCAGCTCGCGAAATTCACGATTTTGTTTCGGTTTCCATTTCCGGCTCAAGTGCAGCCCGAAAAAGGTATGTTCCCCGATCGAATTGCGGCAACAGGGCCTCGTATTCCTTGCGCAGCCAGCTATAGGTCGTAAGGGTTTCCAGTTCGATGGTGCGATAGCCATCCGGCACCCCTTCGGTCTGATTAAGCGAGAAATCGTCAATCAACAGACCATCCAGCCGCCCAAGACGGAGCATGCGCAACATCATCCCGGCACCCCCGGGTACGGTGACGATATCAGCAAGACCTACCAGTTCCTGTTTGCCGTGGTCATCGCCCAGCCAAACGCCGATTTCCTTGTTTTTAAGATCACTGAGTGATTTCACGGTGTCGTCAGCCGTGATCAAAAGGCTTTTGGGACGTCCAACAACCACCGCCCCGGAAACAAGCGGCACACCAGCCGATTGTCGAATGGTTTCGCCGCTGGCAAAGACACCATCGATTTCGCCCCGTTTAAGCGAAACAGCGGTGCGTTTGTTTGGCAACCAGACGGGCTGCACACATAACCCGGCCTCTGCCATGGCGGCACGGTAGCGTTCGGCAGAGCGGACATGATCGGCCATCTCCGGCAAGGCAATCTTGAGACAAATTTCTTCGTCTGCCTTTGCCGAGGGCAGCAATTCAAATGACAGGAAAAGTGCTGCCAGAAAAATGACAGCGAACATACACGATCGAACGATCGCATTGGGCTTGCGAAGCGCCATAATATCACCCCCAAGGCAACATCTTCCCGGTGTTTGCGGGACATGTTGCGAGCCTACCTGATCTGCCCGCCGTCATTAATTGCGGTCGGGTCATTTTCATTGTTCTTTGGTTTCGGCTTTTGCCGTTAGGGAAAACTATAAGTGCAATCCAAAAGCGCGTGCAAGCGCCTGTTTGCCGATCGTTTAAGGCAAACGTATAGGTCGCACTGCAGCATTATGCGACAGAAACAAAGCCAAGCTGGCGGGGCGCCAAAGCCGATTTGACAGCGCATTGCAGCACTCAGCCGCAAAGGCGGAAACGCCCTTTGGCCCAAAGTTTGATGCGGCTCAGGAGGGGTCCTTGCGCAAGGCCGCTATCTTTTCCCGGAAGAGGACGGTGCCATTATCAAATTTCGCCATCTGTTCGGCATGTTCGGCCCGAAGGAAGCTATAGACGGCGAGATTGGCAACAGGGATCGCAACAAACCCTTCCGGCGCACCACCCTGGCTACGCAATGAATAGTCATTGAGCAAAATACCATCCAGACGCCCTTTCACAAGCATCTCCATCATCAACTCTGGACCACCGGCGATACGCACAACGTGGTCATAATGTTCAAGAAGATTTTCTGACCAGCCCGTTCCCAACCAGACACCGATCTGTTCAGACGTAAGCTCTGACAGGGTTTTGGGGCCATCGTTTTTAACGACAAACATACCATCGGGTTTCCCCAAAATAACACTGCCGCGGATCACAGGCGTTTCGGTCGTCTTTCCATATGTTTCAAGCATGGCAAAGACGCCATCAATCTGTTTATGGCGCATTGCCATGAACGTCCGCGCATGGGGCATCAAAACAGGTTCGACACAAAGACCGGCATCATTCATTGCCGCCTGATAAATGTCGTGTCCGGTATCGCCAATTGTGGCTTCGGGGATGGCAATGCGCAGGCATGGTTGCTTTGCCTTTGCGCCGGGCAGCATGGCAAAGGAAAGCAAAAGCGCCGCCAAACAGATCAGTGTCAGAGCAAAGCTTCGTAAGAACGTGTGCAATTGAAAGCTAGCCATTTTCAGTCTCCCACGGCACCAACTGTTTGTTGAGTAACCGTATCCCGGGAAGTTCAGCTTGCGCTTGGTTGGCAAGTTCTGTCGTTCCAGATTTTTTAATCCGTTGATTGAAAAGATATATTCTAACCTGCTGATTGCCTAGCGGCGAGTTATCAGCCTTAGGGGGTTTCAATTCGGAGGCGCCGCTTTGTCGCAACAGGATATCATAATACCAAGTTTTGCCAGAAAGGCGCGCGTGGCGCGGTCAAATTGCGGTTTGATATCGGCAAACTCGGCTGTCAGCCAGCTATGCACATCAAAATGATCAACCTCAATCGCCTTGTATCCTTCGGGCACCCCGCCCGCAAGACCAAGCGAATAGGCATCAGCCAGCATGGCATCAATGCGTCCTTCGGCCAGCATTTCCTTTAGCATCGCCGTACCGCGCGGCACCCTGATCACGTTTGCGTATTGCTCAACAAGCTTGGGGCACCAGGTCGCGCCAAGCGGCACCCCGACCACTTCGGTGGTAAGATCGGCGATCTTATTTACCGGCCCTTCGCGCACCACCAGATATCCTGCCAGCGACCCAAGAAGGACATCACCGGAAACCAGCGGCAGGTTTACAAGCTCCGGCAGGTCATCGCGTGCTGCAAAAACACCATCAAGCCGCCCGGAACGCAGTGCGACAACCGCGCGTGTTTGCGGCAATGCCACAGGTGATACACATAACCCCTCATCTTTCATCACATGACGATAAAGATCGAGTTTTTGCGGACTGGATTGGAGTTCAGGCATGGCGATACGAAGGCATTTCTCATCGGCCTTGGCAGACGGCAACACCCCGAAAGACACCACAACAGCCATAAAACATATCGTTGCAAAAACACAGTTTCGGGCAAACCTGTGGCTTGAATAGCGGGCCATACATACTCCCAAGAGGCGTTGGTCTATTTTCTTTTATGTTCGCCGAGGTTCCACAAATTCGGAATGCTCTGGAACTTGTTTGTTCTGGCGTTTGCACCGCAACAGACCAAACGATACGTCTTATTGTATGATGTGACCAGCGCCGAATGCGCATATCCTTCATCGCATCGATACATCTTGTCCCGAGAGCAACATCCTGCAACCCCCGATGTTTTGGAATTACAAGCATTCCGCGCTTGACCGATGAAAAAATGGCGCGCACCATCTGCGCGCGGCTGGCCCGGAAATCGGGAAAGCAGCGCCACCAAGCCACCAAAGTTTTCAACCGTGCCGCCCTGCATCCCGAATGGATGCACGACGCCCCATATTCCGGACACCCTCGATGAAACCAGGGGATATCGCCCGCTACCTGTTCCTCGCCATCGTGTGGGGACTGTCATTCCTCGTTGTTGTTAAAATTGTTGAGGCCTTTGGCTGGGTCGGTGCCGTCACCTTCCGCGCCCTAATTGCTGCGGGATCGCTTTACTTTCTTGCCCGGTTGTTTCGCCGCAACCTTGATTTTTCTGCAGGTTGGCGTCCCTTTGCCATTGTCGGTGCCACCACGGTTGCCGGGCAACTGATCGGCCTTTCCTATGCCGCACCGCGGATCGGGACCGCAATGGCCGCCATTTTTGTTGCAGCCATTCCATTGTTTTCCATGATCATCAGCCAACTCTGGGGCCTTGAACGCACCACAAGACAGGGCTTTGCCGGCTTGGTGCTTGGCATCAGTGGCATTGTGTTGCTGGTCGGGTTCCCCGCCGTCCCGGTCACATTCGAATTTGCTCTTGGCTGTGTGGCATCAATCCTTGCCGCCCTGTGTGCGGCCTTTGGCAGCAACTATGCCAGCCGCCATCTGTGCAACAGTGGCAACTGGGAAACAACCATCGGGGCGTTTCTGTTTGGTGGATTGATGACCTTGCCGCTGATCTTTGCCGTGCCGCTGGAACGCACACCGGTTGCGATGGATTACCTTTATCTGATCATCGCCGCTGTGTTGATGAGTGTATGTACCTATATCGCCTATTTCCGACTGGTTGCCTCCATCGGGCCGACGCGCGCGATCAGTGTTGAATTTCTGGTCACCGTGATAGCCGTCTTTATCGGTGCGACCGTTCTGGGTGAAAAACTTTCTGCCATGCAGTTCATTGGCGGTATCACAATCATGGTCGGCTGTGCGCTGGTTTTGAACCTTGTGCCTGCGTGGATGCGTCCGCGTCCGAGCGCCCCTGAAATCCCCTGAACACCTCAGAAAACATTCCAACTCGGGAACATGCACGTCTGCCGGAAGTTAGACTAGGTAGTCTTCTTTTATGACAGAAAGCAGCGCATGCCCTTTGACCTTGGCCAGCAGTCGCTCGGCATAATTGTGATGACCTTTGCGGTCTGCACACTGATTATCGGTTTTGCCGGGACCCGACTTGCAGGGATTGCCGTCAAACTGGCCGAGCGCACCGGCATGGGGCAAATCATCGCCGGCGCACTGTTTGTCGGCATGTCGACAAGCCTGCCGGGCAGTGTCCTGTCGGTCACTACCGCATGGCAGGGCCATACCGACCTTGCGATTGGCAACGCCCTTGGCGGGATCGCCGCCCAGACAACCTTTCTGGCCATTGCCGATCTGGTTTATCGCAAGGGCAATCTCGAACATGCCGCAGCAAGTGCGACGGGCCTTGCGCAAACCACCCTTCTTTTAAGCATGCTGTCCGTGCCGCTTCTGGCCTATGCCGGGCCGGAATGGATGATTTTTCATATTCACCCGGCATCGATCCTTTTGTTCATCATTTATGCGTTTGGTCTGAACCTTTTGTCGGAAATCCGCGATGAACCGATGTGGCATCCCAAGAAAACCGACCTGACCGAAGAGGACGCCAAACATGACGAAGCCGACACCCACCCGGAAAGCTCCGCTCGGCTATGGGTTGAATTTCTGGCCTTCGCGCTTTTGACCGCCATTGCAGGTCACGTCATTGGGCAAGCTGGCCTTGCAATCGTTGCAGTGACCGGGATCAGTGAAACCGCCGTCGGTACCTTCCTGACTGCGATTTCAACATCCTTCCCGGAATTTGTTTCGGCCATTGCAGCGGTACGGATGGGGGCGGTCAATCTGGCGGTTGGCGACATCATCGGCGGCAATGCCTTTGATGTGCTATTTTTGGCTGCATCTGACTTTGCCTATCGCGAGGGGTCGATCTACGCCGCCTTTACCGATCAGCACATCTTCACCATCGCGCTGGTCATCCTGATGAGCGGGGTATTGCTGTTAGGCATGCTCAACCGCGAACGCCGCGGCATTGGCAATATCGGGTGGGAAAGCTTCGCGATGCTGGCACTTTATGGTGGATCAATATTCTATTTGGCGGGCTAGTCTGCGGCGCAAACGCCTCAAAGCACTTCCTTGACCTTGGTCGCGAGGTCTTTGAGTGAGAACGGCTTGGGCAGGAAGTGCACGCCGTTTTCTTCATCAAGCTCGTCGCGATAGGTATCCTCGGCATAGCCAGAGATGAAGATGACCTTCAGTTCCGGCTTTTTCTCTCGCAGCATGCGGATCAGGGTCGGGCCATCAATGCCCGGCATGACCACGTCCGAAATCACCAGATCAATGACCTTGTCGGTGTTATTTAACACCTCAAGCGCGTTGTCACCGTTATTGGCCTCAAGCACGTCATAGCCCTTGCTGCGAAGGGCGCGCGCGCCAAAGGTCCGCACTGCGTCCTCATCCTCGACCAGCAAAATCGCGCCGGTGCCGGTCAGATCGCGCGACGGGGTTTCTTCGACAACGGCCTGCGTTTCGGCAAGTTCGGCCTCGGACGCCTCATAGCGCGGCAGATAGATGGTAAAGGTCGTCCCTTTGCCCTCTTCGCTGTTGACCGCGATAAAGCCGCCGGTCTGTTTGACGATGCCATAGACGGTCGAAAGCCCAAGACCCGTCCCCTCGCCGCGTTGTTTGGTCGAGAAGAAGGGCTCGAAAATGCGGGTCAGATTGTCCTTGGGAATGCCAATGCCGGTATCGGTCACCTTGATGCCGATATAATCGCCCGGCGGGATGACCTCGGTGCCGGTTGCGGTCGGCTCGTCGATAATTTCGGTGCTGGTCTGAACCGTAAGTGTCCCGCCCTCGCCCGCCATGGCATCGCGCGCATTGACGACAAGGTTGATAATCACCTGATCAAGCTGACCCGGATCGACCTTTACAAGACCGATGTCGCGACCGTGGCTGACCTTAAGATCGATCTTCTCGCCGATCAGGCGGCGCAGCAGGTTGGACATTTCCGCCAGCGCATCAGTGATATTGATGATTTTCGGCTGCAATGTCTGACGGCGCGAGAACGCCAACAGCTGCCGGACAAGATTGGCCGCACGGTTGGCATTCTGTTTGATCTGCATGATGTCGGCAAAGCTCGGGTCACCCGGCCCGTGACGCGACAGCAACAGATCGCAGAAACCGATCATCGCGGTCAGAAGGTTATTGAAGTCATGCGCCACCCCACCGGCAAGCTGACCAACAGCCTGCATTTTCTGGGACTGGGCAAATTGTTCCTCAAGGTTCTTCTGTTCGGTCGTATCAAGGAAGTTCAACAGCAACGCACCGGCTTCGCCCGATCGGCCCGCCACACGTTGCAGATAAATCTGGGCGGCAACCCCGCGAGATCCGGAAAGGCGGGCTTCGATCTGCCCCCCTTTGCCCATGCCCATCACGGCCTTGGACAGGTAACGCGCTACTTCATCACGGTCTTCGGGCACGATCAGCTCCAGGATCGAACGACCAACCACCTTGTGATGCATCTGACCGGCCGTATCGATAAAGGCACGGTTGGCATCCGTAACTGTGCCAGACATATCGGCCAGAACGATCGAAAGCGGGCTTTCATCAAAGAACCAGCGCACCCGACGTTCGGTTTCCGCCAGTGCATGTTCCCATTCGTGGGCCGGCATCGGATCGGGGAAGATCACGGCCTGACTGCGCACAGGCCCGGTGCCCGGTGCATTGATTGAATGTGTCACGAAACAACGAATGGGCTCACCACCGGCGACCTTGAATTTGACCTCGCCATTAACGCCATCACCAACGATCAGATCGGCAAGCTCGACCAACCCGTTGTTGAAGTCTTCGGGCTCCCCACCCAGCCAGCTCGCCAGACGGCGGTTGAGGTAAAGAATGCGGCCTTCTTCATCCAGACCACACACCCCGACCGGCAGGCGTTCGATCATCTGATCGGCATGTTCAAAGCCACCTTGCGCCTCGGCGACCGGGAGGTTGGCGACCATTTCACTGGCCTGCGGCCCCGACAGGGCAAAGCGTTTCTCGGTCTCTTCGGCCGGTAACAGCAACGAAGATCCGCCATCGGCCATCACAGCGCTGTCGACACCGTCAACAGTCCACAGCATCTTACCCGCACGCGCATCGGCCGCGGTGACAGAAATGCGAAGACAGGCACCATTGGCGGCGTTGTTCGTATCAGGCGTGCCGTCGGCTTCTTTGTCTGCCTCTTCGCCGTCTTTGGTTTCTTCGGGGGTTTCGTCATCCGCATCCGAAGGGGCGATATGTGCCTGATACTTTTCAGAACGCGACAGATCGACAAACATCTGCCCGCCCTCACCGCGCATCGCACGGGTGCGCAATTCGGCCAGTTCGTCACTGCCAATGCCAAGGAAGGACAGGCGCGCCTCAAGCGCGGACAACATGTCCGATCCGGCTTCAATGCCGAGCTTGGATGAAAAGGCCGGGTTGGCGTAAAGGGTGCGGCCATAGGCATCGATCAGCGCAACGCCAATATCGGATTTGGCGAAGCCGGAAATCAGCGGGCCAAGCCCATCATGCCCGCCATTGCGCAGCTTTGCAGACAGCGACAATGACGCAACCGCGACCACCGCAACACCGGTGACCATCGCACCGATGATCCACATCAGACGCGCGTCAAGCCCCGCCTTTGCCAAGACGTCCATCAGGACGAAGACAAACGCAACGAATGCGACACTTACAGCAAGGATAAGCCCCCGAAACAGCACGCGACCGCCTTTAACGACAATAACTTAACAAAATAGTCTATACTTTTAGCTGCTTATCGCCCGACTGGCTACCGGCAAGTTTATCGTCGATAAGACTGCCCGGCAATCACGACAAACAGAACGCAGTTCCCACAAGATATGCCAAAGGCAGGAACCAAATCCGGCCCTGCCTTTCAAACAATGTTGTCCTCTGAACGCGTCATTTTTGTGATCAAATGACACGTAATAATTATCCGAGTTTCTTGCCGCGCTGACGGAACACGAACGAGATGATCTCGGCAACCGCCTTGTAGTGTTCTGGCGGAATTTCCTGATCGATTTCGACGGTGGCAAACAAGGCGCGCGCAACCGGCGGGTTTTCCATGATCGTGATGTTGTGTTCCTCGGCAACTTCACGAATTTTAAGCGCGACATTGTCCTGCCCCTTGGCGATACAAACCGGTGCCCCCATGGTATCGATGTCATATTGCAGGGCGACGGCAAAGTGCGTCGGGTTGGTGATCACCACGTCGGCCTTGGGTACGTTTGACATCATGCGCTGCTGGGCGCGTTCCATCCTGATCTGGCGGACCTTTGCCTTGATCTCGGGGCTACCCTCGGTCTGTTTGTATTCGTCCTTGATCTCCTGCTTGGACATTTTCATTTTCTGATTGAACTCGTACTTCTGATAGGCAAAGTCGAGCCCGGCAATCACAGCGGTGAGCGAGATCGTCGCAATCAGCAGGATCACGATCATGTCGTACAGACGTTCCAGCGTCAGGCCGAGTGACAGTTGCGGATAGAGTTCAACGTCCATCAGTTCCGGCACAATCACGAGGCCAAGCACAACGCCAACAAGGATGATCTTGCTGACGTTTTTGACAAACTCGACCATGCTTTTCATCGAAAACAGGTTCTTGAGCCCGGTCAGCGGGTTCAGTTTGTCGGGCTTGGGTTCGATCCGCTCCACCGCAACGACGATACCGTTCTGAACAATGTGTCCGGCTGCGGCAAAAAACATCAACAGCACAAACGGAATGCCCAGCACCCAAAGCATGCCCAAAATCACGTCTTCAAACAGACCGGGAATGCCCGCCTGGGTGACGTCAAATCGGTGCGGATGTTCAAGGAAACCGACAGCAAGATCGCGCACGCTTGCGGCCATGCTCGGCCCGAGCATCGTCATGACCAGACCACCGCCGAACAGGATCATGAAGTTGCCGACTTCCTTGGAAACCGGCACCTGACCTTTCTTTCGCGCGTCCTCAAGCTTTTTACTTGTGGGGTCTTCTGTCTTTTGGCTGTCGTCTTCTTCTGCCATTGGCAAACCCATGCTTGGCAATGCGGGGGAAAATGCTGCCCCTCATTGCCTTACGGACTAAGAAACGCCTCAAGCCCGTTCTCGAAATATGCAAGATAAACCATCATCATGGATGGCAGGGCCAAGGTCAACAAAAGCAGTGCGATCGCGATCTGGACCGGCATCGCGACAAAGAACACCGGCAATTGCGGCATCAGCTTGTTGAGCAGACCCAACGCAATCTGCAAACAGATTGCGACCACCAGAAACGGTGCCGACATCTGCATTGCAATCGCGAAACTGTCATTCAGCGCCCTTGCAAAAAACTCGCTCATATCGCCCACCGGCAAAACACCGCCCGGCGGAAACAGGGTATAGCTTTCAAACACCGCCTGGATCATCAGGTGATCCATCCCGGTGGCAAACAACAACACCAACCCGACCTGCATCAGGAAATTACCCGTCACAGCACTTTGTGCCCCGGACAACGGATCGGCGGTAAAGGCGTTCGCCATCGATGACAGATAGGCAATAATCGACCCGGCAGTCTGGATTCCGGCCATCATGACCTGGGCAAACAGGGCAAAGAACAATCCCACCGTGACTTCATATCCGATACCCACCAGAAGCGACGGCGCATCAGCGGGCTGTGGCGGGAAAAGCGGCCCGGCCAACGGGGAAATGACAACCGCCACCCAAAAGGCAAACAACAGGCGCGCGCGTGCCGGAACTGAACGCGCCCCTATACCCGGCATAAAGGCAAAGGCCGCCCCCACCCTGGCGAAAGTCATCAGGACGACGTAAACATTCAGCGTAAGAAGTTCTTGAAGATCCATGTCGTCTTCGACTGCCTTATTCATCCACGCTGGCGGGCGGCGGGTTTAACGCTAATTCGGTAGCCCGATAAAGTGGTCAACCATTCGGCCCATAAATTCAACCATCTCGGTCATCATCCACGGCAGCAAAACCAGAAGGGCGATGAAGATGACCAGAATTTTGGGCACGAAGGTCAGTGTCATTTCCTGAATTTGCGTCAGGGCCTGAAACAGGGCGATGATCAGGCCAACCCCAAGTGCAATCAGCATCAACGGCGTGGTGACTTTCAGCAGTGTCCACACCGCGTCATAGGCCACGTCCATGATTTCAGCTTGATCCATCGGGTCTTCCTGTTTCGCCGTCTTGTCATGCGGGCCGCTTCGGGCCTTTATCCTTCATACAGGATTTATCACGGGTTTTGCCATGATTTCCTGACTTATCAAACGCTTCCTTGCGGATTTCCCAAAAACACAAAAACCGCACGAATGATCGCGCGGTTTTATCACGGGCGTCTGAAAATGCCGATCAAACCGGCATGTTTAGAATGCTCTGATAGGCTTCAACGGCCTTGTCACGAACCGAGACAACGGTACGCAGGGTAACTTCAGCGGCGGACACCGCAGTCACCACTTCGTGCAGTTCGGCATCACCGGTAATGGCCTTTTGGGTCATCTGTTCGCTGACTTTCATGGTATCGCGGGCATCATATGCCGCCCCCTTGACCATGTCGGCAAAACTTTCCCCCGGATTCACGGACTGGCCCGAACCGGTTACGGTTTCCGTAACGGTGTTGGTCTTGCCAGCGGCCGCATTGCGGTAGGCAGAAATAGCATCGTTGAAGCTTGCGACCATGGGTATCAATCCTTAAGCGTGTTCTTGTCCCGTTATATCGACTGCCTATTGCAGGATATCAAGGGTCTTGAGCAACATACTGCGCGATGACTGGATCACATTGAGGTTGGCCTCGTATGAACGCTGTGCTTCGCGCATATCCATCATTTCGACCAGCGTTTCAACGTTCGGGGTCTGAACATAGCCCTGATCGTTTGCGGCCGGATGGCTTGGTTCATATCTCATACCAAAATCAGAGCGATCCGGCATCACCTTATTGACCTTGACCATCTCGACGCCGACTTCGCGGTCCATGACGTTTTTAAACGTCAGAAGCTTGCGGCGATAGGGCTCCTGCCCGGGTGCCGTTGCAAGGCTGTCTGCGTTGGCAACGTTTTCAGCCGCAACACGAAGACGGGTGCCCTGTGCGCGCATACCGGCAGCCGAGATTTTAAAAGCCTTGTAAAGTTCCATGGTTCTTACTCTCTAACGACAGGTTAAATGCGGCCAAGGGCCGAAATGAACATTGATTTCTGTTTGGCATACAGACGGGTCATGGTCTGATAATCGACCTGGTTTTCGTTCATCTTGACCATCTGTTCTTCAAGGATCACGGCGTTTTTGCCCGGTGCGACTTCATAGTTCTTGCGCACTTCCTCGTCCTTGAAGTTCTGCGGTTTGTTAAGACCCTGACTATGGCCCGGCGTGGTCGCCTGCATCGCAAGGATGAACTGACGGTCGCGGCCGATATTCTTCGGGTCGAATTCCTTAAGATCGTTGGCGCGGTAGTTTGGCGTATCGGAGTTGGCAATATTCTGCGCGATGACTTCCTGACGCTGCGTCAGCCAGTCCATCTTCTCTTTGAGGTTGGCGAACATGCCAAGTTTGCCGATATCCATTTCCTGCTCCTTGTCTGCGCGTCTTGCAGTATTGAGTACGCGGGTAAAGCCGAAGTTAACATCACGCCCTGATCGGACCCGGATCGTTCGAAGGGCCGTTTTTGCCGCCCCGATAAATCCTGCCAATACAAATGCACGTAGCGTGCCAAACATAAAAACAGCGTTGAATTTGCCCGCATTTCGTTCTAATCACTGCGGGTACTAGACCCCGAGTATGAAACCGGGCATATTGAGCGCATCTGACGAATTATATTTGTCATCTATCTATCGAAACCGGGACATTGCATGCTCTATCTCACACGAAAAGTTGGCGACTCCGTTGTCATTGATGACAATATTGAAGTCACTGTCGTTGAGGTGCGCGGCAAGACCGTAAAGCTCGGCTTCACCTTCCCCGAAGATGTGCAGGTCCTCCGCCGTGAGCTGTATGACCGCATTCAGGAAGAAAACCGCTCGGCAGCGGTCAGCGAAGATCTTATTCGCCATCTCGGCACTGTCGGATCATCCGACAAGACTGCGTCCGAGAAAAAGAGCGATTCCAGCGACGATTAGGCACTATGCCTCCGCCCCGCTTATCCCTTAAATCCCGCCCCCACTGACATCCCGCATCCAGAACATCTCAGCCCGATGATTATCGACTGTGTCATCTGACTGTCGTTTGCCCGACGACACATCACAGTTGTCGGCGACAACGATTTGTTGACCATCTTGGGTCTATGGTCGACGCTATTGAGGTTGATCGCCGCAGACTGGCACGGCAAACCGTCCTGAGTTGAAGAACCGAATGAGCGGGAAAAAGCCCACCTATGACATTACCGACACCCCGGCAAGCAGGACGGAAAATCTTGCCGCACCGGGTGCGCATGACCAAAAGGCGGTCGCGCTACGGTATCGGCATGGAAAGGATAATGCCCCGACATTAAGTGCCAAAGGCGAAGGCAGCGTTGCGGAACAGATATTGCAGGTCGCCTTTGCCAACGGCATCAAGGTCCGCAAGGACAGTGACCTGACCGAAATTCTGATGGCTGTGGATGTTGAAAGCGAAATCCCGCTTGAAGCCTTTGCAGCCGTCGCCGAGATTTTGAACTATATATACCGGATCAATCGCATCTATGGCGGTCCGTCGCGCAGCCAGTCCGATCCCGAAGATCAGATCATGGCCACACCAAATAATGACGTAAACGGGGAAGGCCCATCATGAGCCCAGAACAGTACAAGCCCGATCAGTTCAAGAACGACCTGAAGCGCGTCCTGTCATTGATCCGCACCGGACAGCGATACCTTGAAGACGGCAAGGTGGTTGAACTGGCTGCCCTTGAAAGCCGCATTGCCGATTTGTGCGAGAAGGCCCGCACCATGGCCCCGGACCAGCGCCAGGATGTTGCGCCGTTGCTTGCTGCACTGAGCGAGGAACTGGCAGAGTTCGAAACCCGCATGCAGCAGGAATATAGCGACATCCAGCGCCAGCTGCGCGGCATCAGCAACACCGCACAGGCAACAAATGCCTATGCGCAGGCCGCCCGCACGAAATAGGTCCTGCCCACTAAGGTGCTGATTTAAAACCGGCCCTTGAAACTGACCTTTGAGGGCAGCGCATGTGGATGCTGCCTTGCCTGACCTTGCACGGCACGGTAAACAGAAACACGAAGACAGGTGATCGTTTCAAGGTCAACCTGCCAACTGAGCGTCACAGGTTGTCGACGGGGAAAACTGCCTGATGGAACTAAGCGCCTATTTCCGGTTTGTGGCCGCCCTGCTTTTTGTGCTGGGGATTATTGGCGTGTTTGCCCTTCTGGCACGACGGTTTGTACCCGGTGCGCGCAACATCAACCGCCGTGGTGTGAAAAGACGCCTGTCCGTTGTTGAAGTTGTCCCGGTCGATACCAAACGCCGTCTGGTTCTGCTCAAACGTGATGATACCGAACATCTTGTCATGCTTGGCCCGAATGGCGACACCGTGATCGAACGTAATATCGGCACACAATTCAGCGAAATCCTTGGTAATCAGAGCCGTGCCGATGAAGTCCCCGCATCTTCGGGTAGCACGATCACGGCCGACAGCCCAAAAGACATCGATCAGACTGACAGGAATGCGCCTGCATGAACCGTGACATCCCATCACCATCAGCACGCACTCAGGATGTGAAACCGGCCAAAACTGGTTGGCGCGCGCCGCGCTGGTTAACGCTTTGCGCAATCTGGTCGCTGATCCCGCTGATCGCCATCATGGCCGGCGGCGATACCGTTCATGCGCAATCATTCAACTTTGATCTTGGCGACGGCCCCGGGGTGACATCATCGGGACGTCTGATCCAGTTGATCGGCCTGATCACAGTTCTGTCCATCGCGCCGGCCATCCTGATGATGGTGACTTCCTTTACCCGTATTATCGTGGTTCTCAGCCTGCTTCGAACCGCCCTTGGCATTCAGCAATCGCCGCCAAACCAGGTTCTGATCAGTCTGGCGATGTTCCTGACCCTGTTTATCATGATGCCGACCCTGGAACGCGTCTGGGACGAGGGGCTGGAGCCGATGATCAATGGCAACATTGACGAATTCGAAGGGTTCGAACGGTCCGTCAAACCGGTTCATGATTTCATGATGACCCAGGTCCGCGAACGTGATCTTCAGCTGTTCGTCAATCTGGCGGGGATCGAGGAAATCACATCCCCTGATGACATCCCGCTGCGCTCGCTGATCCCGGCCTTCATGATCAGTGAATTGCGCCGTGCGTTCGAAATCGGCTTTTTGCTGTTTATTCCGTTTTTGATCATCGACATGGTTGTCGCCAGCATCCTGATGTCGATGGGTATGATGATGCTGCCGCCAGTCATCATTTCCCTGCCGTTCAAACTGATCTTCTTTGTCATGGTCGATGGCTGGTATCTGATTGCCGGGTCACTCGTGGAAAGCTTCGGCGGTTAGGCCGACGGGCCAAAAACGTCGCATCCCAGACAACAGAAAAACAGCTTATCTCAGCTTTCGAGATAATCGCGCAGGCGATAATACCAGATCGCAATCGTCGCATAGGCACGGTGCATGTCATGGGCAATCAACGGACTGATGTCACTAAAACGCAGGGGCAAAGGCGTATCGGGTGCCAACAGGTTATCGGCAATTGCCTTGCCCAGTGACGTCGACAAAGCCACGCCGCGCCCGTTATAGCCAACCGCCATCGTCATATTGTCCATCGGGCGATGAATATGCGGCAAATGGTCATAAGTCATGGCAAGACGGCCCGACCAGCAAAACTCAATCGGAACTGACTTCGTCCACGAATAATAGGCGTGAAGTTCCGAGACGATCCCCCTGAAGGCCGCGCGACTGACGGGATCAGCAAAGGATCCCCGCCCCCCGATCATCAGGCGTCCGCCCGGTCCAATGCGGAAATAATTGCCAATTCGGCGGCTGTCGGAAACGGGGGTTTTGGTTGGCAGCACTGTCGCAAGCTGCTCTTCACTGAGTGGCGCTGTTGCCACCTGGAAGCTGTTTACCGGGATCAGGCTTTTGCGCAATTTCGGAAACAGGGCACCGGAATAGGCGTTTGTCGCAACCACCAGATGGTCGCTTGTTATCGATGCCGCGCCATCACCAATCTCGGCATGCCATTTCCCGGAAATGCTTTTAACGCGCTGAACCGGTGCCGGTGCAAATACCTGACACCCTGCCGCCTGTGCGGCCCTCGTCAGACCGCGGATATACTTTAACGGATGAAGCTGGCCTGCCCGGTTATCGAGCCAGCCACCGACAAGGCGCTGGCTTCCCGTAAGGGCCTGAATTTCGGCGGTATCGAGCATTTTGACATCCGCACCGCGCGTCTGCCATTCGCGCATGCGGGTTTCCAACCAGCCAAGGTGATCGCGCTTGACCGAACCCTGTATCCAGCCACTTGGTGTGGCATCGCAGTCGATGTCGTTTTCCTTGATCAGGTTGAATGTTGTCTCGGCGGTTTTACCGGCAAACGCGGTTGAGAATTCGCCATAAAGCCGGTCTATCTTGTCCGGATCGTGTTTAAGCCCCGGGATCACCTGCCCGCCATTGCGCCCGGACGCGCCAAACCCCGGCCGGATGGTATCGACCACAATCACCGACGCACCGCCCTTGGCAAGCTGAAGCGCGCAGGACATCCCGGTGAAACCGCCACCGATAACCAAGACATCGCAAGCGTAGTCACCTTCCGGCTTTTGCGTTTCGGGGGCGTTATTCGCGGTCGTTTCCCAGACCGACGTCAGATCATCTTGCATTTGGACCTCGGTCACCGGGTGTTGCGGCGGAACTCGGAAATTAATGGGGTTAACGAACTGATTTTAAAACCATAACTCAAATTCAGATGGCATCAATGGATTAGTTTTCCTGTATCCAGCGCCATTGGTAACAACACCATCCCTCGAACCCGATCGGCAAATAAAAAAGCCGCCTGCAGCGCAGGACGGCTTTTGGTCTTCCCTAGACTTGGGCTTTGGCGCCCAACGGATATCCGGTCCTAACCTTGGCGGCGGCCGGATTTGAAAACATCCTGTTCAAGCGGCTTGAGGCCAAAGCTGCCGCGACGCGGACCGGGATTTTCCGCCACGTATTTTTCGGCCACCTTGCGTTCGTCCTCGCTCATGCGGGCATGGATTGCCCCCATTTCGCGCTGCGCCTGACTGCCTTCGGTCGGTGCCGACATTTTCAGCCAGTAATAGGCCAGAATATTGTCCTGTTCGACGCCACTGCCAATCGCATAAAGGCGTCCAAGTGCTGCCTGACCATTTGCCGATCCCTTGCGGGCGGCACGTTCATACCAGGTTGCCGCGCGCACCATATCAACCGGCACGCCGAGGCCATGTTCGTACATTACACCGATCAGGTGATAGCCGCCCGGATGGCCAAGCTCAGCCAGATCCATAGCAAGGTCCAGCGCATTGGCGTAATCGGGTTCGCGGTGCGGCACACCGAAAATCTGGATCTGGGTCATCTGATATTTTGCAGATGCATCCCCCTGATTAACCGCATGGCTCAACATCTTCCAGCCACGGTCAAACAGCTTCAAATCCGATGAATGGCAGAAATACATCGCAAGGTTGGCCTGGGCATAGGCATCGCCTTCGCTCGCGGCGAGTTCAAACCAGCTGATGCTTTCGGCGATATTGCGTTCCGCACCAAGCCCGACACCAAGTGCATAGCCAAGGGCCGATGCGGCCTCGACACTGCCGGCGCGTGCAGCGCGCATGTTAAACTCGAACGATTTCGAAGGATCGCGACGAACACCGCGGCCTTCAAGGTAAAGATATGCCAGAACGCTGGCAGCAGACGGGTCATTCAGTTCGCTTGCGCGTTCGAAATAGGAGACAGCCTTTTCGTCGTCCTGCGGCACGCCCCAACCGTTCAGATAGCAAACACCAAGGTTGTAAAGTGCTGCGACAGAGCCGAACTCGATCGCCTCTTCAAACCAGTGCGCCGCCGTTTCGGCATTTTCCTGAACGCCAAGCCCCTTGGCATAGAGATAACCAAGGTTGTTTGCCGATACCGGACCACCAGCGGCAGCTTCTTCGTTAAACCAGTACGCCGCTTCGCGGTACCACTGCTGGCCTTCGCCAAGATCCTCGGCAACGCCGAGTCCCTTGCTGCGCATATAGCCATAGCAAACGGCCGCAAAAGCACGGCTCTGTCTGTGAATTTGGTCAAGGATGCGGCGGGTCGCGGACTCATCACGCGGCATGCCGTCGCCCAGATAATGCTTTTGGGCAAGCGAAAGCTGGGCGAAAATGTCCTTTTCGACATTCGCCTCATCGTAATAGACCATTTTAAGTGCACGATCCATCACAGCACTACACTCTTCACCGCTCAAAAAAACCCAACAGAATCATAGCGCTTACACCCACTTTGGGCGAAAAAGGCGCCAAGATATAGTTATTGAACGTTAATTTATAGCACTAAGCTGCGACTTTTCCAACTGGTCTCGATAGGTTGCAAGGAAACCTTGGAACTCTTCTACTTCGTCGACGCGATCGGCAAGCGTCCGGTAATCGATCAACCCTTGGGTCGGCGAAGACGTGATCAGGCTGAAGGCCTCGGCATAGGGGCTTTGGGCCATGACTTCGCCATAGCGCCGCTTGAGCATGTTAAGGGTGCGTTCCTGCCCGGCCATTGCTAGGTTGACCGCCCAATTGAGCATGTATCGGCCACGCTCATCCGAGATACCGTTTTCATCGAACGGTTCTTCACCGACCAGACGCTGGAACGTCTCGGCGGCGGACATGTAATCGCGGGTATTGCGATAATGGTCGATCCGCAACAATTCGGCATTGCGCGAATAGTCGCCTTCAAGCGATGCAATTGCCTCAACCCCGCGATCCGTATCAAGCAGGGCACGCGCCCGAAGATGTCGACGCTGGGTGGCAAGTTCATCGGAAACGCCCGGCACTTCGGTCTCGTCGATGATGCGGATGGTTTCCTCGGGCTTGCTATCAAGAAGATAAACCAAGGCTAGTCGCGCCCCGACCCGGGCCTTTTCCACCCCGGTCAGACGGAAGTCGACCTGATGTTCAAGGAGTTCCTCGGCGCGTTCAAACAGTTCGACATCAACCATGCGGTCGGCAAGACGGCGAATAAGTTCGTCGCCCTTGTCACCCGCCGGGGTCAGTTCGCGGAACTCGTCATACAGCGCAACCGCCTTGATCGCCGAGATATTATTGATTTCATCGCCGAGATACAGGTTTTCGAAAGTCTTGTGCATCATGTCGGTCGCCTCGGTCGCCACCGGCATATTCGGGAAGAAGATCGCAACCTGACGCAGGGTATTAAGCCCTTCGCGGAAATCCTTGTTCTCGATCTGCAGTTCGCCAATACGTTTAAGCAACGCCATCTCGAACGCATCACCGCGCCATGCAAAACGCAGTTTCTGAAGCTGTTCGATCGCATCTTCGACCGTCAGGCGTTCAAGCCGCATCAGAAGTTCGGTGCGATCAAAGATCGCGTGAGCACGCGCCTTGCGGTTTTCACCCTCTGCCACCTGATCCCAGGTCGCGACAGCCTGTTCAAGCTCGCCGGCTTCTTCTTCGAAAATACCCTTGAGGTACTGGATATCCATGATCTTGCTTTCGGAAAGACCCGGGGTCACCAGCATCTTTTCGATCATATCCATGCCCGCTTCGGGGTTGCCAACGATCAAGGCCTGTTCGGTCGCAATCGGCACCAGACGCGACAGCAATTCCGGCGGGTAGTAATCAAGGATATGAACACTTTCAAGAAGATCGCGCGCACCTTCGTTCGGACGCCCGCGCGCCGCCAGGGTCACTGCCCGCCAAAGCTGCATCTCGGGGATCTTGCGCAGACGTTCATCTTCAAGCAGGCGTTCGGCCTCTTCGTATTCCCGGTTCAGGAACTTGACCGCTGCCTTAAGGGCACGGAACTGCAATCGCTGGGCAATCAGCGGATCATCGTGTTCCATGGCGGAAATCACCGCATCGGCTTCGGGTCCCAATCCGTTGGCCAGATAATACTGGGCCAGATCAAGGCGCGCCTTGTTGCGATGCTCGTCACCGGATTCTGCAATCTTCCGGCGCAGCCCACGGATGGTTTTATTGTATTGATCCAGACCACCGCGCCGCCAGTCATCCAGCTCGAAAATAAGCCCCTCACGGCCATCACCTGTTTGCGCGCGCACCCCGGTTGCCGAGGCCAGCAACCGTGCGCCTTCCGGTGAAATGTTAAGGCCATCTTCGGCGGTAACAATCACCGCCTGCCCATCATCGCGCCCTGCGACCTGCACGCTGTCATTCATCGGGGCAACAACCACGCCCTGAACAGAAGGAAGAACTTCAAATTCCGGATAGCGCAGCGCAACCTCGATGCCATAGCCGTTCTGGGTTGTCGTAGTCACACGCAGGGTGTCGCCGACTTCGGGATCATCAATCGGGATAATCGGTCCGACATCCTCAAGGGGTACGATCAGGCGCGCACGGGTCTGTTCATCCAACTCAATCGACGGCCCCAGCTTTTCAACCGGCTGCATGATGCCTTGCTGCATGGTGATGCGCCAATCGCCCGTTTCACTCCGGCCGGTATAAAGGCCGATGCCCTCGGGGATTGTCATGCGGACAATCGTTGCGTATGGGCTTTCGATCTGTTCGACAACGCCGACGATCTGGGCAGCCTGTTGGCGCACGTTATCAAGATTGAGATTGGCACGTACATCAAACGCCAACCACAAGAACCCGGCGCGCGACCATACCGCCGCCCCGCCCGGCTGACCGAACGGGAAACCAAGCGTCAGTTCGGTCGCGGTCTGATCAACGGTGACAACAAGATCGCCAATGCTTTGCCGTTCGATCGGTGCCTGCCCGTTGGTTCGAACAGTATTGCCAGCGTTCTGCGCGGCCTGTGCAAGGGCTTCGGGCGAGTTGGGGTCAAGCGCGCCCTCTTCGGACGTTGGTTCGCCTGCATCGGGAACGTCCGGCGCCGCTTCTTCGTTCTGCGCAGTCGCAGACCGGGTTGCAGGCGCAGGCGGGGCTGGGGTTGTCACCCCGGCCTCTGGTGTGTCTGTCGTGCGGGTTTGCGCGGTGGTCGTTGCCGGGGCACGCTGCACGCCCATGATATCAACCACGACCTTGTTGCCAGACCGGAAATGCCGCAATTGCCGCGCCGGGGTCGTTTCGACAACGACATCCAGCGGATTGGTATCGCCCTGGCGCACACGCACACCTTCGGGCAGGCGTCTTGAAATATCGTTGGCATTGATCCGGGCTGGCGCATCAAACGCAATGGTTTGCGCGCCTTGTGTCCCTTCAAGGACGTAATCGGTGCGGTTTGGCCAGTCAAACACCAGTCGATAGAAGGTCGGATGGCGTCCGACCCGCACGTCAAGCTCCGCCAGTTCTGCCGGGTTATCGGCAACGGTTTCAACAGGTGTTGTCGGCGCCGGGGTTATTTCAGGGGTTTGGTCATCCTGTGCAGGACGCGCCGGGGGTGTTGGTACGGAGGGTGCCGGTGCGTCAGGTTTATCGAGGATATCGAGGACGACGTTGCTGCCGACGTTAAACGCGCGCACTTCGTAATCGTCACTCAGCACAAAGGCGATTGTGCGACCATCGGGATCAAAGAATGCATCGGAAATATAGCGTGAAACCGGCGTCAGAACACCGCGCAACGAAGCCACCAATGGCTGATCGAACCGCACGACCAACTGGTCGCCGATGATCTCGGCGGTGTAATTGACCGGCTCGTTCCATTGCAGAACAATTCGGCCATACCCGTTATGAAGCCCGGAGCGGATGATAACAGGGTCCGCCACCTGGGCTATTGCAGGGCGCATTCCGCTATAAGGCAAAACCATTGCCGTGGTGGTCGCAATTGCAACCGCCAGCAGGATGCGCACGGCAAGTTTCGCCATACTTACGTGCCTCCGATCCCGCTTCCCCCGTGAGGCTCGATTACAATGTCGACCCGGCGCGCCATTGCAAATCGCGCCTCCTCATCCAAGAGTTTGGGAAGCTGGTCGTATCTTGATGCCGCAAATCCGTAAATATTTATGTAATCTGTGTAACCGGATTGCTTTAACTCGTTGGCAACAGCCCCGGCACGGGCCAGCGAAAGTTCCCAGTTCGATGCATATTGCCCGCGCCCGCTAAGCGGCCGCGGATCGGTATGCCCCTGAACACCGATACGGTTACCGATATTGCGCAACACCCCGCCAAGCACAAACAGCGCCTGCTGCGCCTTGGGTGTCATATCCGAACTACCGGCAACAAACAGAATATCACCCGGCAGGGAAATCACCAGTTTGTCGGCTTCGCGCGACATGCGCGCATCCCCCAGCACCGGGTTGTCATCAATCGCGTCGTCAATCACGGCACTGAGATAATCAAGGTTCATTGCCGGTTTGCGATACACACGCGGAATGTTCATGTTCGCCATCGGCTCGTCGGTATCTTCAACCGGCGAAGGTTTGATCGATTGCGACAAGGCATCAACGACCTCGTCCCAGCGATCGATCTTGACCTTGGACATGGCAAACAGCATGACAAAGAAAGTCAGCAGCAGCGAAATCAGATCCGCCAGACTAAGCATCCAGGGCGGTGGGCCCTTGACCTCAGGCTTGCGTGGTGCGTCTTCGCTCATCCGCCACCTCCCGATGCTTGCGGTCCAAGCGGGATCGGCTGGGAAATGGAGGGCTGCGCGCCACCATTTGCCGGCGGGATCATGAATTGTTGTGGCGCGACAGCACCCGTCTGCCCGCCCGAACCACCGCCATTTGCGCCAGAATCCGGCGTCGTGGAGGTCGGCGTTGCGGCGGGCGTTTCATTTCCGTTGCCGTTACGATTGATCGGTTCCGGTGCTTCCTTGGGACCGAAATTCCAGAAAAAGCGGAACGTCACGATGAACGGGTCGGCACCCGGATCAATCCCGACAAAGAAACGGTCTTCGGGTGCGCCGACATCGGTCAGTTCGCGGGCAAATGATCCAGCCTGGGCGATCTGAAGATTGTTTTCAATCTGGATCGTGCCTTTGTCTTCGATCTGGCTGCCCATGACCATTTCCATCTCGTAGGAGGCATACCCATCATCATCAGCCAGCACTTCGGCAAGCTGGCGCATGAAATCGGCCTGTCTTTCGCGGACCAGAATGGAATTGGTATCAAACAGCTGATCGACATGCATGATGACCTCCATCAGCTTGCCCGGCTGAATGACTTCAACCCGGACCACTTTGATGGCTGTCTCGAAAAGATGCCCCAGCTTGTCCTGGGTTTCCTGTGCTGATACCGTTGGCCCCTCGATGGAGGTCACGGTCTGCAGACTGGTTGTCGGCGGGAGAATGGCCGCAAATGCCGAGGAAAGACTTTCCTGCACTTCGCGGGTTTTGACCTCTTCAAAGGTCGAAATGGTATTGAGCAGAATGAAAAAGGCTAGCAGAAGAAGATAGAGCGCCAGAAACAACGCCACTGCCCCGTTTGTAGGGGGGGAAGGTGGTGTCGGTCCATCGTCCTCTATCTCCGCCATGATAACGCCACTTAGTTAAACATCGCGTCGATGTCGGCCTGCGTTACGCCTTTTCCTTCAAGCTGCGGACCGTTCAGCAAAGCCTCTTCGCCTTCCGGTTCTTTTTTCTTCCGCGGGTTGGCAGCAGCATATTTGGCAATTTCATCACCAAATGCCGTCACAAGCCCTTCAACCCGTTCTTCGATGGATTTCAGGGCTTTGATCACCTTGGTGGTGCGCTGGCCGGTGATATCCTGGAAGTTGCAGGCTTCGTAAACGCGCATCGTTGCACTGGTCACGATTTCGGCCTGTTCTGGCGGCAAGGTGCTTGCGAATTCTTCAAGCGTGTCCATGGCATCAAGGATTTCGTGCGTTGCCCCGGCAGTCGCATCGACGATGGCATCAAGCTCGTCGGTTGCGTTGGGAATATACTCGGCCTTGATATCGTCCGGACGAAGCGAGGCGATCTCCGATTTCATCTTGCGAATGATGCCGGAAAGCTCATCGAGCTCGCCAAACAAACGTTTCTGATCATCGGTCGGTTTATCGCCCATAAAGCGCGACAACTGATCCATCAGATCGGACAATTGTTCGACCTTCAGGTCATCACCGTCAAGGCGAGCCTGAAGATCATTCAACAACTGACGTAGCTCGTCTTTGGTCGCCTTAGACATAGCGGTATCGCGGGACACCTGCCCCGCGCTCCTGATCAGAAATCACCAATGACAGTCTTCATCTTGCCTTTCAACGTCTCTGCGTTGAACGGCTTGACGATATAGTTGGAGACGCCTGCCTTTTTCGCCATGACCACGTTCTCGGTCTTGGCTTCAGCGGTGATCATGATGAAGGGCATATCCTTCAGTTTTGCGTCTGCGCGGACTTCCTTCAGAAGCTGAAGACCGGTCATCGGCTCCATGTTCCAGTCGGAAATCACGAGGCTGAACGGAGCCTCACGCAGTTTGCGAAGCGCCATGCTACCATCGGTCGCTTCTTCAATATTCGTAAAGTTGAGCTGCCGCAGAAGGTTACGGATGATACGCAACATGGTTTTGTAATCATCCACAATCAGGATCGGCATATTCGGATCGACGGCCATTCACAACTCCATCAGCTATCTGATCTCCCACCCTTGCCTACCATACTTCCGCATAGTAACAAGGCCCCTAATAATCGTGATGTACCTATTTAATATTGGTTAATCAAGATGTTTAACCCACGATTAAATTCGCCACCACGTTGTCTTCGCTCAAAAATTATCCCCCAACGGCCACTCTTTCCCATTCGGGCCGTGCGGTCAATCCTTTGCAGCATTCCGCTATTGAAGCGGTAACATATTGATATCCTGCTTGTAGGCCAGCTCGGACGTCAGCGCGCGCGCACGATCCGGCGTCATTTCTGACAGAACGGCTGCGGTGTTGGCTTCGCGCATGCCCAGTGCGACCTGCAGAAGAATATCCATATCAAGATCGTTCCAGATGCGTGCCGCATCTTTAGGCTTCATTTTTTCATAAACGCTGATCAGCTTTTTGATGCGATCGTCTTCCTGCGCTTCCTTGGTTTCGACCAGACCTTCGATGGCCGATTTCAGGGATTTCATTTCCTCGATCTTGGCATCGATGCGCGCTTCGGCGGCGGCAATCAGGCTTTCACGTTCGTCAAGGCGCTGCTCCTTGCGGTCCAGCTCGACACGGCGGACCGACAGGTTCTGCAACAGGTCAATTTCTTCCTGGGTGAAAAGGGTCGGGTCACCGCCCAGCATCGGTGGCACGTCGGGGTTACCCGTGACACCGTCAATCGGCTCACCTTCCATGGTAAGCCCTTCCGGGTTATCCAGACCCGGATCGCCATTTTCCGGTGTCGCGGCCTGTTCGGCAGCAGGATCGGGTGCCGGTGCCGGTGCCTGCGCCTGGGCCATCTGCACCACGCTGACACCTTTATTCTCTGCCGTTTCCGGCTTGGCGGAGTCATACGAAAACAGGTTGACCACCCGCATCGAAAGCACCATCACGCCAACCAGAACGACCAACGGCAGAATACGCACACCTGACATTCACACACCCAAGCATGTCGGCACAAAGTGCCCATGCTCCTTCCCGATTGATTTCTGTCCGTTCCAGTGGAACGGGATCCTACCCATTAGATATATAGAAAACTCGTAATCTCAAGACCGACAACAACGCAAATTCGTTGCTTGAAACTTCTTATCGAACCGACCGCAAGGCCGCCAGCAATTCACGTTCTGCCTCGGAGCGTCCCGCATCTTCATCCTGATCATAGGGATCAGACACATCCGCCCGACTGCCATATGATCCGCCCGAACGCGCGGGCTCTTCACGGTCATAGCCATCATCGACCGGGCCATTTCCCCCGCGCTCGATCTCGCCGACCATTCTGGCGGCAAGTTCTTCGGCACGGGTTTCAACACCGACGCGATCACGGTCGTCAATTACATCATTGCGGTCTTTGGCCGCCTTCATCCGCCCAAGACCGGCATTACCAGCCCCGGCCGATTTTCCGCCATCACCGCCAGCAGCCATGCCGTCGGCCGCATTTCCAGCGGTACGGCGCACGGAATTAACGTCGCGCGCAGCCTTTTCAAGACGGTTGGCGATGCTTTCACCGCGATCGACCATAAAGCTCAGGTCTTCGTTCAGCGCGCCGGCCTTTTCAATATCCTCGCGCAGCCGTTCGCCAGACTGCTCCGCCATTTCCTTAAGGGCGGTGATCGACGTTTCTGCACGCTCATTGGCGGCATTGAACGCGGTCAGGAAGTTCTGCATGTCTTCGCGGCTACGCCGAAAAGCTGCCAGCTTGCGGTTCAGAATAATCGCATAGACAATCGTTGCCCCCAACAGCACGATCATCACAAGATCCAGATAGAACGCGAAGTCCATCAGCTAGTCTTCCTCGTTTATGCGCGCACGATCACGAACCTGAATGGCAATCCTGTCACCCTTGCGCCCCATCAACCCCTTGAACAACGGCACATCCCCGCAGCGGACCTCGACAGGCGAGGTCGGACCAGTATTAAGAACCAGTCTGTTCCCAACTTCAAGGTTGAGGACATCGCCAAGGGCCATGATCTGTTCATCAAGAACAGCCAATAGATTAACATGGGTCTGCCACAGCTCATTTGCGAGGTGGTTTTCCCAAATGGAGTCACGACCGAACTTTTCCCCCATGAACATCTGAAGCAGAAGTTCACGAACCGGTTCCAGCGTCGCATAAGGGATCAGAAGTTCAAGTCGACCACCACGGTCTTCCATGTCAATGCGAAGCTTCGCCACGATGGCGGCGTTGGCATGACGAGCAATGGTGGCAAAACGCGGGTTGGTTTCAAGGCGCTCAAAGCGGAATGTCACCGGGCTTAGCGGGTCAAACGCAGCCGAAAGATCACCAAGAACCACGTGGATCATACGTTCCACAAGGTTACGTTCAATCGTGGTATAGGGACGACCTTCAATACGCATGGCCGCCGTACCGCGACGCCCCCCCAGAAGAACGTCCACGATGGAATAAATCAGCGCTGAATCGACGGTCAGCAGCCCGTAGTTATCCCACTCCTCAGCCTTGAAAACACCAAGCATGGCCGGCAACGGGATCGAGTTCAGGTAATCACCGAAACGCAGCGACAGGATGTTATCAAGCGAGACTTCGACGTTATCGGATGTGAAGTTACGCAAGGATGTCGACATCATACGCACAAGGCGGTCAAACACGACTTCAAGCATCGGAAGTCGTTCATAGGCCACCATCGACGAGTTGATGATGGCCTGAATACCCGACTGGTCGCCTGCACCCGAACCGTCATCAAAGCCGAGAAGACTGTCAATTTCGTCCTGGTTCAGAACGCGCGCAGATGTGCCGCCGCCCATGGCTTCGGCCATATCGTCGCCGCCGCCATCATCGTCGCCGTCATCATCGCCGAGCATGGATTCCCATTCGGCGGCCATGTCCTCGCCGCCGTCGTCTCCACCCTCGTCATCGCCGCCTGCCATGGCTTCCCATTCAGCGGCGAGAGCATCATCATCTTCGTCTTCATCAGCCATCAGCGATTGCTTCCTGAATTTGGCACTCGGGCTGCTACAAGATTATTGTACCAGCATTTCCTTGAACAAAACGTCGTTTATTTTCGCAGGCTTGGCCGCGGCACTTACCCGGATCAAAAGTTCTTCGCGCAATCTGAACATCCCTTCGGAGCCGGAAAGATCCTCTGGACGCAGTTCGCGAAGATAGACCTGAAAGTTGTCAACAATGCGCGGCATCATCTGTTCGACCTGCGGCAGCATGCCCTGATCGGCGACTTCCAGACTGACACGGATTTTAAGGTAGCTCTGCTTTCCGCCACCGGTATTCAGATTGACCAGAATTTCCGGCAAGTCGACAAAGCCGACATTTTCCGGAACGCCCGGGTCATTTTCAATCGAATCTTCTGTGATGACTTCCTCGGTTTGCTCGCCACCGCCGCCGGTCAGCATATCTATCACCGGCTGAAGCATGCCGGTGAAATACGCCGCCGCAGCACCGCCCAGCAAAAGCAGCACAAGTAGAATGACCACGACCAGCATCTTTTTGCTTCGGCCACCGCCACCCTCGTCCATTTCGATTTCGTCGACGTCGTCACCCATCGCTTCGCGAATTCCTGCGTTTGAAGTTCTATCTTCCTGATCCAGCAAACACTGTGCCGGATTAAAAGCCATAACGCTATCACGTTAAAAATATGTTGCGTTTCGGTCTATTGGTGATTTGTCACAGCGGTAAATATTACCATCTCAGCGCCATATGTTCAGCCCGGGCATGCAAAGCAATAGCCTGTCGCGCCCCTCCCGGAATAAATTGCCGGATCGGAGCATCCGGCTTGTGGCGCAATTGTCAGATACCCCTGTACCACCCTGCAAACCGGACATGTTTTGCCGACCTCTCCGGTCACCCGGCAATCCTTTGCCCATAACGGCAGTCGGCAACGGCACTTTCAGCAAAATTGCAGCAAAGAACGACCGGCAACAAATGCCGAACTTAAAATTTATTCTGTTAAATCAACTATTTAATCAAACTGGCACGCAGATCGCATTCCTGATGGTCAAGTTACAGTCCTGAAAGGGAAATTCGACCATGGAAAACGTTTCATACATTGCTCTGTCCCGTCAGAAGACGCTGCGCAGCATGATGAACAACCTGTCGCAGAACATGGCAAACATGAACACGACTGGTTACAAAGAGCAGCGCATGATGTTCACTGACTGGATCGCAAAGAACAAGGACGCGCCGTTCCGTGGCGAACGCGAAATCTCGCTGGTTCAGGATATCTCGCAATACAGAAATACCACTGTCGGCAACATTGAACATACAGATCGTCCGCTTGATGTGGCGCTTAGCCAGCCGGACATGTTCTTTGCCGTCGAAACACCAACCGGTGTCCAATATACCCGTTCGGGCAACTTTTCCCTCGATCCGGGCGGCCAGCTGATCACCAATGACGGTTTTCCCGTGCTGAGTGATGCCGGGCAGCCACTGTTCTTTAACGAGGCAGACGGCCAGATCGAAATCAAGGGCGATGGGTCCATTTCGACCGATATCGGCCAGATCGGCAAACTTCAGGTCGTTACTGTCGATAACGTGCAGGAAATGATCGTCACCGGGAACACCCTTTATCGTGCGCCGGAAGATGAAAACAACGCAGACGCCGTCGAACTTGTCGAAAATCCCGGCATCGTTCAGGGCGCGCTGGAAAAATCCAACGTCAATCCAATCAGCGCCATGACGCAGATGATTGACGTTCTTCGCACGTATCAATCGGTCAGCCGTTCTCTTGAAAGCGAGAACGAGCGTATGCGCAACATGATCAACAAACTCGGGGATGTCCGCGCCTGAACCGGCAGTGGACCCCGATAGATAACATCGAATTATAGCGCAAAATCTGCGCAATCGAAGGAGAAGACAGATGCGGTCACTTGATATCGGCGCTTTGGGCATGCAGGCTCAGTCCACCAACGTGGATGTGACCTCGCACAACATCGCCAACATGACCACCACCGGCTACAAGCGCCAACGTGCTGAATTCCAGGATCTGCTGTATCAGGATTTGCGCCGTGCAGGTTCGCCGTCCTCCGACACCGGCACGATCGTGCCAACCGGTGTTCAGGTTGGCCTTGGCGTGAAGACCGCCGCAATCGGCCGCTACATGGGTCAGGGGTCGCTGACCATGACCGAGAACGAGCTTGATATTGCCATTCAGGGCCGCGGGTATCTTCAGATCGACCTGCCCAGCGGGGAAACGGCTTATAGCCGTGATGGTACGCTTAAACTTGATGCCAACGGTGCGCTTGTGACCAAGGATGGCTTTGCGGTTCAGCCGGGCATCACGGTTCCGGCCAATGCGCGCTCGGTAACCATCAACTCCAACGGTGAAGTTTTTGCCGAGATCGATGGCCAGGTTGCCCCGCAGAACCTTGGTCAGCTTCAGCTTGCGACCTTTATCAACCCGCCGGGCCTTAACGCCCTTGGCGACAACCTGTTCCTTGAAACCGAAGCATCCGGCCAGGCCAATGTCGGCGCCCCGGGGGATGTTGGCTATGGCACGGTTCAGCAGGGATATCTTGAATCCTCGAACGTCAACGTGGTTCAGGAAATCACCAACCTGATCAAGGCGCAGCGCGCTTATGAAATGAACTCCAAATCGATCTCGACCACGGACGAGATGATGAGCGCCGTCAGCAACCTGCGATAATTTCAGGTTCTGAAAGCATTTCGTTTGCGCAAGTTGCGGTCGCATGATCTGCGAACTTGCGCAAACTGTATTTACGCGATTTATACCGTTCCGTGGTACAGTAGGCGGATGAAGATAAAGAACATAATCCTCGCGCTCGCACTGTTGTCCGCAATTGCGTCTCTGCCCCCATTGACAGAGAGCGCTTTGGCGCAATCATCCCAAGGCAGCAACCTTCGTAACAATCAGCCGAGCAGTTCTTCTGTCTTTCTCAAACCTGATGCCCTGGTCGAAGGTCAGTATGTGACCTTGGGTGATCTGTTTTCCGGGCTAGATCCCCAACAGCAAGATATTGCCGTTGCCCATGCGCCACAGCCGGGCAAACAAACCGTTCTTGATTATCGCTGGCTATACGGGATTGCCCAGCGACATAATGTCGAATGGCGTCCACGCACAACAGCCGATCAGGTCCTGATCACGCGCGCCAGCCAAGTGATTACCATGGATGAGATCCGTGAAGCGGTTGAAATCTCGCTGGTTGACTATGGTATTCAGCGCCCCTTCACGGTCGATCTTTCGAGTGACAATTTCCAAATTCACCTGCCCGTTGACGCCCAAAACAGTGTTGATGTCAGTGCCATCGAAGTTAATTCACGCACCCAGCGCTTTGTTGCCAGCGTCACAACCGGCGCCCAGACAGCCCAACAACGGACATATCGGATCAGCGGCAAATATTACCCGCTAACAAGCGTTCCGGTGTTGGTCGAGCCAGTATCGCGCGGCTCCGTCATCCGTTCCGATCAGGTTGAATACCGTGATTTCCGGTCCGAACGAGTTCCAAACGGGGCCATTCGCGACATCAATGATGTTATTGGCAAGGAAGTCATGCGGCCCAGCAATCCCAATGAACCCTTGATGTTCCGGGATCTGAGCAACCCCATTCTGGTCCGTCGCGGATCGCTTGTGATTATTCGCCTAGTCACTGCCAACATGTCCCTGACCGCACGCGGCAAGGCAATGGAAGACGGATCACTTGGGGATGTCATTCGCGTGGTCAACCAATCGAGCAACAAGACCATTCAGGTCGAAGTTGTGGCCGAGAACGAAGTCCGCGCTCTGCCCGCTCTGTCGCAGTAATCCGCACCCTAGAACACTACACAACCCGGCAAGCTTTTCCTCTTATACCAGCTGATAATTGGCACGGTACTTGCGTTAACAAATGCAGGAACCCAGGAGGAATTCATGCCTACGAAAATCACCCAGATATCTTGGCGGCGCATTGCACTTGTCAGTTCGCTCATCGGCGCAACAGCATTGCTGTCAGGCTGCAACGCGATGAAACGGCTTTCCGAAGTTGGCGAACCGCCAAAGCTGTCGTCCATTGATAACCCGACACAGTCAGAGGCCTATCGCCCGGTAAGTTTGCCGATGCCTGCCCCGCAGGTTGCCGAACGTAACCCGAACTCACTGTGGCGTGCCGGCGCACGGTCCTTCTTCAAGGATCAACGCGCAAACCAGGTCGGCGATATCCTGACCGTGGTTGTTGAAATGGAAGACCGCGCGGCCCTCGCCAACACGACAGTGCGTTCGCGCACCAATTCCGAGGATCTCGCGGTTCCGAACCTGTTCGGGCTTGAGGCAGAAATGACCAAGGTGCTGCCAGAAAGCATCGATCCGACCTCGATGCTGGATTTCGACAGCAACACTTCAAACCGGGGTGCCGGAACTCTTGATCGTAATGAAGCCATTGATTTGCGCGTTGCGGCCATCGTCATTCAGGTTCTGCCGAACGGCAACTATGTCATTCATGGTCGCCAGGAAATTCGTGTGAACAGTGAAATTCGCGAAGTTCAGATTGCCGGTGTTATTCGCGCCGCGGACATCAGCTCCGCAAACGAAGTCAATTACGACAAGATTGCCGAAGCCCGTATCTCATACGGTGGTCGCGGGACGATTTCAGATGTCCAGCAGCCACGCTATGGCAGTGAAGTTCTCGACATCATTCTGCCGTTCTAACATTTGAAAAGTCTTGTGGCTCAATCCCGTTTTCCGGGTTCCGGTTGATCACATGGCGAAGCGTTCAAAGGTCACCTTCGGGTGGCCTTTTTCGCATCAGAGCGACACAAAAACGAAAAGCCCGGCCATAAGGCCGGGCTTTTGTGATTTTGGTTATCCCTAACCAGTAATCTCCCACCATGTCATGTCGTTGCATGACGGGGATCGGCCAAGCCAAATCCCAAGTATTTTTTCCACCCGGCGCGATCAATCGTCGCGACGTGTGCGCTCCATCCGTTCGTGGCGTTCCTGGGCTTCGATGCTCAGGGTCGCAATCGGACGAGCTTCAAGTCTTTTCAAGCTGATCGGCTCGTCGGTTTCTTCGCAGTAACCATAAGATCCGTCTTCAATTCGACGCAATGCAGCATCAATTTTTGAAATAAGCTTGCGCGCCCTGTCACGAGTACGAAGTTCAAGTGCCCGGTCAGTCTCCGCCGACGCGCGGTCGGTAAGATCCGGTTCCTGAAGCCCGCCATCCTGCAGGTTCGCTAATGTTTCTGAAGATTCATGCAGAAGTTCTGCCCGCCAGGTCAAAAGTTTCTGGCGGAAATATTCCCGCTGACGCGGGTTCATGAACTCTTCGTCCTCAGCAGGACGATAGTCAGGTGGTAAAGTGATAGTCATGTATGCCCTCTATACAGGACTCATCGATCGCGCGGCAATATAGAGGCCACGCGCCAACGGTGCAAGCCGATTGAACAAATAAATGCCAATCCCCCCTCAAAGGCGCAGAATTCTGCGATATTTCTATGAAAAATACCTTTGATTAAACAATCAGATCAGGCCGGAAACCTCAAGTTTCGCCAGCTCAACCCGAGCGCGAAGATCAATCTCATCGAAAACAGAAGAGAGTTCGGGATCATCAATCATTTCGCGCTGCTGGTCGAGCAAACCGACCAGTTGCTGCAGGCGTGCGGGGGATAATTGGCCACTTAGCAAGCCGTCTCGCACAGCTTCAAGCTGCTCGAGCATGCTTTTTGCGCGCAACATCGCGGCCTTTTTAGGCGAATCCAGTGCATCCCCGCTTTGCTGGAGCGCAAGCAAGGCATCAAGGGCACTGACAGCCCCCGCACTTCGAACACCCGCGGCACCGCCAGCATCCCCGGAAGAGTCGAGCGAACGCATGGCGTCAGCAAAACCGCTTCCGCCAGATGTGCCGGACGATTTCTTGCGCGATGAATTACTCGTACCGGCAGCCTTGGAACCGCTAACCTTCATGATCCGTGTCCGCTCAGTTGTTGTCGATCTGTTCAATGAACATATGCAGTGCATGGTCGGATGCGTTCCTCCAGCCCAAGCGGCCGGAGAATGGGCAAACACCAAACTTGCAGAAATGAGTCTCCCTCAATCGCGCCAGACGCGCAACGGGAAAAAAATGCCGGGTTGGCGCATCGGCCGCGACGACACAGAGGCAAAATCACCTTAAACGCGTCGTTTTCAGGGGATTTTGGCGTTACCAAGGTCAGTACCGGCAGAAAGCCTCAGTTGGCATGGTTTTCGCAAATAGCTTTGCAAACGCGGTTTACCCGATCAATCGCCTCATTTGCCGGATGCGCTGCATCCCATGTAAAAGCGGAATTAAGAGTATGATCACAGGTCTTGGCAAAATAGCACGCAATGCACTCGCAATGCTTACGCTGGGAATGCTTGCCCTGACGCAGCTTACCCCTGCACATGCACAATCACGCATCAAGGATATCGCCGACTTCGAAGGCGTGCGTGACAACATGCTGGTGGGTTATGGTCTTGTGGTTGGCTTGAATGGTACCGGCGATGATCTGGGCGATGCAGAATTTACCCGTCAAAGCATGGTTGCGATGCTTGAACGCCTTGGCATCAACGTCCGCGACCAGATCGAAGACCTTGAGTCTGATAACATCGCGGCCGTGATGGCAACTGCAACCCTGCCGCCGTTTTCGCGTCAAGGGTCGCGCATTGATGTCAATATCAGCGCGATTGGCACTGCCGAAAGCCTCCAGGGCGGCACGCTGCTTGTGACCCCGATGGTCGGTGCTGATGGGGAAGTTTATGCCGTTGCCCAGGGTAATCTCGCGGTTGGCGGTTTTTCCGCTGGTGGCAATGCTGAAACCATCGTCAAAGGCGTTCCGACCTCGGCACGTATTGCCAATGGCGGCATCGTTGAACGCGAAATCGACTTTAACCTGAATTCCATGCAGGACATGTCAGTTGTCCTTCGCAACCCGGACTTCACCACTGCACGCCGTGTCTCCGAAGCAATTAATGCCTATCTGGGCGAAGTTGCTGCACGCGCCAGCGACCCGGGCACCGTGCGTCTGAACATTCCGGAACGCTACAATCAGAATATTGTCGCTCTTCTGACCGATATCGAACAGCTTCGTGTTGAACCCGATCAGATCGCGCGTGTTGTGATTGACGAAAACACCGGCACCATCGTGATGGGCGAAAATGTCCGGATCAACCGTGTCGCGATTGCGCAGGGCAACCTGACGATCCGTGTGACCGAAACGCCGCAGGTTTCCCAACCCTCGCCATTCTCGCAGACCGGCACGACCGAGGTTGTCGACCGCACCAATATCGAGGTCGATGAAGGCGAAGACAATCAGTTGGGCATTATGAATGGCGGTGTCAGCCTTCAGGAACTGGTCAATGGCCTCAACAGTCTTGGCGTTGGTCCGCGCGACATGATCACCATCCTTCAAGCCATCAAGACGTCTGGCGCTCTTCAGGCTGAAATCGAGGTGATGTGATGATGACCGACAGCACCGCCGCACTGATGGCGCAGGCACAGACCAGCGCACAATACGGCAAGCAAAACAATATCGCGGCCCGGATGGATGCACTCACAGACGGACACATCAAGACCGAAGCACAGGCGCGCAAGGCTGGCGAGGAATTTGAATCGATGTTCCTTGGCCAGATGCTCAGCCATATGTTTGCCGGCCTTGAAACCAACGAAATGTTTGGCGGCGGGCATGGTGAAACGATGATGCGTTCCATGCTTGTTGATGAATACGCCAAAGAAATGTCCCGCGCAGGTGGCATCGGAATTGCAGATGCTGTTACACGCGAAATCCTTAAAGTCCAGGAGGGATGAAAATGACCACCCAAGAGCTGGTTACAGAACTTAAAAGCGTCACCTATGACCTTATGTCCCTGCTGGAACGTGAATCCAGTGAACTGCGCAGCCTGACATCTGCCGAATATGAGCAATTCCTGTCGGAAAAATCTGCCCTGGCAATGCAGTACGAGCAGCTGGTTGTAAAACTGCGCAGCCGTGGTGACGAACTCCGCGCCATGTCCGAAGAGGAACGTGAAGAGCTGCGCGAGCTTCAGGCCGAGTTCCAGCAAGCTGCAAGGCGCAATATGAATACACTACAGGCGGCCAAGGCGACCAACGAACGCGTGGTTCAGGCCATCGTCCGCGCGGTCAATGACAAATCCAAAGAAGAATGCACGACCTATACCCGCTCTGCCACCACCAGCAAGGCGTCGCTCGGCGGTTATGGTCGCACGATCAATAAGTCCGGTGGCGCATACAGCGTCAACGAAACGCTTTAAGGGTAAAGGCAAAGATCATGTCACTTACTCAGGCACTCAATACTGCGATCTCTGGCCTTAACACGGCACAAGCCCGTATTGCGATCACGTCTTCGAACATTTCGAACGTGAATACCGAGGGCTATTCCAGAAAGATCGCCGGTCAGGAGACCCTCTCGCTTGACGGTGTCGGTGCCGGTTCCCAGGTTGCTGACATTTATCGTAACGTCAACGAGGGCCTGGTACGTGAAATGCGCGGCGAACTGGGTAAAGCCGGTCGCGAAGAAGCCCGTTACGAGTTTTTCATGCGCGTTCAGACCCTGTTTGGCACCACCCAGTCTGATGCTGCGATCAGCCAGCGCATCAACGATCTGGCCGACGCGTTTGAACAGCTTGGCGTCACCCCGGACCAGAATTCCCCGCGCGTCGAAGCCATCGAAAGCGCAATTCAGGTCATGGAATCGTTTGAGCGGCTCTCAAGCCAGCTTCAGGATCTGCGCGATGACATCGACGACCAGATCACCGATGAGGTGAATAGTGCCAACACATTGCTGACGCAGATTTCTGAGCTCAATACCGGCATCATTCGCCTGAACAACCTTGAACAGCCAACGACAGAGCTTGAAGATCAGCGCGATCAGAAGCTTAATGAGCTGTCAAAAATCATCGATATCACGACCTTCAGCCGCAGTGACGGTTCGATCGTCGTGTATTCTGCGGCTGGTGCAAACACGCTTCTTGATCGCACCCCCAACAAACTCTCCTTTACACAGACTGCCGGTTTCGAACCGGGTACGGGTGGCTCGGGTGTTTCGCTTGATGGCGAAGACATTACAGACACGTTGCGCACAGGGACCCTGAAGGGCCTGTTTGAAATGCGCGATTCCGAGATTCCGGCGTTGAATGACCAGATCAACGAACTGGCTACTCAACTGCGCGATGCCATCAATGAAGAACATAACAAAGGCACTTCGTTCCCGCCGCCCGCCAACCTTTCGGGCACACGCACGGTCGATGGCAGCGATCCGTTAACAGCGACCGGTGCATTTCGCGTTGCCGCACTCGATCAAAATGGTGACCTTGTTGCCACTGACAGCTGGGCTGATATTGCCCTGCCAACAACACCGGCAACGGTTCAGGGCATCGTTGATGCGATCAATGCCTCGGACGCGGGATCGTATCTGACGGCATCACTGGTGGACAATCGGCTGGTTATCGAAGGCCAGGATGGTAACCGCGTTGCCATTAACGAATTAGACAGTGAGATCACGCTGAGCGATGGTCGCCAGCAGGGCATGTCGCACTATTTTGGTTTGAACGACTTTGTCACGACCACCAAAAGATCCGATGTCATGACCTCTGCCGCGCAACAAAGTTCGACCAGTGCGCTGGGTGTGACGGCAAGTTCCTTTACAATCAGTGCAGGGACGGGTGCGCTTGCCGGAGCGGGTATTACAGTCAACTACACTGCAACAGACTCGCTTGAAGATATCCGCGACAACATCCGTACGGCACTTCAGGGCGCCGGCTTCACCGCCGCTGCCGCCGAAGAAGCTGCCTTCATTGTCGAAGATGGTGACCGCTACCGTCTGGTCATTGAATATAATGCCAACCTGACGATCAATGATTCGGGTACGTTGTCCTCAAAGATCGGCTTCACCGAAGATCGTCCATCCCTGTCTGGCAACATGGATGTCGCCGCGGCAATCAAGAATGATCCCTCGCGGATTGTGCGCGGACAGATGAATGCGGACACTTACAATACCTCTACCGCAATCATCGATCCGGACGCGGCCATTCCTAACTTGGGCCCGCTTGTACCGCCACCGGTCAACTATACATTGACTGTCAGTGGCAATTTTACAGATGTCGACATCGATTACGATACCAACACTTCGCTACAAGACATCGCTGATGCCATCAACAACAGTGCGACGCTGACGGACAACAATATCACTGCTGAAGTCAAATTCGACAGCCAGTTGGGTGGTTATAAACTCCATGTCATAGATGCGGATGGCGATCCGTTCTATTTCAGCGACGATGGCCTGCCCAACGCAGATGCTCTCACGACCGTTCTGGGTCTTGGCATCACTTTCGGCGTTCATGAAGGCGACAACAGCGCTGCAAACTCGATCAGTAATGCCTTTGAACGCACCGATATTGATTTCGGCGCGACCGATGGTCTGTCGGGCGAACGCACATCGCTAACCGATTATGCAGCTGGGATCGTGGCAACCGCAGCGACAAAAGCCAGCATTGCCGAAAGTTCCTATGACTTCCAGGACAACCTGGTGGTTGACCTTAGCACCCGCATTCAGAACGAAGCCGGCGTCAACCTTGATGAAGAGATGTCGGATCTGGTGATTTTTCAGCGTGCCTACACCGCCTCTGCCCAAGTGATTACCACGGTTGAGGAAATGTTTGATGCACTGCTCAATGCAGTTTAAACTGCATGCTTATGAAATGAGGCTGTCATGGTAACTCGTGTCGCGACATATACGAACCACACATTGCTTTCGGACCTGGCACTCCGCAATGCTGCGCGTGTAACAGACCTTCAGAACCAAGCGTCCAGCGGGTACAAATCACGCAATTACGCAGGCATCGCCGACAGCACACAGCGCCTGCTTAATCTTGAAGGCGAATACAGCCGCACGGAACAGTACTTGCGCAATACAACGCAAGGTAAATTGCGCCTGCAAAGCATGGAAACCGCCGTTGACAGCATGCTGACCATCGCGACCGAGATGAAGAGCTTGCTCATCCAGGCAAGCTCCGCTCAACAGGCTGATGACGTCAATATCCGTAATGAAGCAGACCAGGCACTGCAACAGATTGCCAACTTGCTCAATACCAACCTTGACGGACGCTTCCTTTTTGCGGGCGGACGTTCCGAAGAACCGGCAGTGGATATCGAGAAAATCGGCGCGCCGGACAATTATATCAGCAAACTTAATACGTCGGTGACAAGCGGCGCACTTCTCTCCTCACTTGGCGTAACAACTAACGGCACGCTCCAGATTGTCAGCACAGATGTCAATGGCAACAGCTCGACCTCTACGGTCAACTACAACGCCGCCACCGACGATATCGATGACATCATGGATGCCATCAATAACGTCACAACCAACCGCGCCATTGCGTCGCTGCGGGGGTTAGGCGGTGAAGGCACAACGCTTTTGAATATTGAAAATGTCGGGAACGGCTCAATCACTATTACCGAAACGGGTGGCGGAGATTTTCTCTCAAAACTTGGTATGGAGAAAATGGGAAATCCGCGCCCGGATGCCGATTATTATATGGGCGATCACCAGATCATGGATCTGCGGGTCGACGACAAGTATGATGTCTCCTATGGCATTCTGGGCGACAACCCGGCATTCCAGAAATTGATCCAGGGCCTTGGCATTGCCGCAAGCACTGAAAATCAGGATGCACTGACTGTCGCACTCGGCTTTATCAACGATGCAATAAACGAACTTCCAAACGTTCAGGGGCAAATCGGTCTCGATATTGCCAATGTCGAACGGTTCGAAGAACGCCATCAGGATTTCAAGGTTTTTGCGGCCCAGGCCATCACCGACATCGAAACTGTTGACGTTCCCCTGACCCTTGCGGAAGTCAGTCAGTACACGACGGCCCTGCAGGCCAGTTTTATTTCCATCTCGCGCGCCGCAGATTTATCTTTGGCTAACTATTTGCGTTGATTGTGATATAAATCGTATTGCGTCTTTAACTGTTTTGTTCGCATGATACCAAGGGTAGTATGCGACACAGAACCTTTCGACCGTCGGAGAATTGCGGGAATGGAAACCGAAAACGTCGCCGAGAATGAAACACCTGAATCCGTTGTCGTGGAAACACGCTTCGGCGACATCGAGTTCAGCTGGGACAAAGGCATCTATATGCCGGTCGGTCTCCTTGGCTTTCCTGAACACCATGTTTTCGGACTGGCCAACATCCCCAACACATCACTTGATCAGTTCAAGCTTTATCAAAGCCTGACGGATGCAAGCCTGTCCTTTATCGTCGCACCGTACAATATGGAAAGCGGTGTTTACGCGGACAAAGACCTGATGACTGCGCAGAAAAGTCTCGCGATCGAAGCCGCAGATATGGCCATTCTGATGGTTGTCACCATCCGGAGTGCGCCAAGTGGTCAGGGCATTACGATGTCGACCAATCTGCGTGCGCCCATTCTTGTCGACACTGCGCGCCAGGTCGCCTGGCAGCATATTTTGCCCAATGAAAAATACTCTGTGCAGCATGACCTGTAATTTTTGCCTAGCATATTGGCACGCGCATTGCTTTGATGTCCCCCAAGGCAATGTCGCCGAAAGATTGAATGGCCTGAGCCATTCTATCTTATCCGTGTAGGAGGAATAAAATGGCTCTTAATATTATTTCCAACTATGCAGCGAACGTAGCCCATCGAAACCTGACTGCTTCGGACACGATGGCGACGCGCTCGCTTGCAAAACTTTCCTCGGGTACCCGTGTTGTTTCTGCACGTGACGATGCCGCTTCCATGGCCATCGGTGCACGTCTGAACGCAACAACGGAATCCCTCAAAACCGCAACGGTTAACGTCAACCAGGCCAACTCGATGCTGCAGATCGCCGATGGCGGCATGGCAACCATCGATAACATCCTGGTGCGCATGAAGACACTTGCTGTTCAGGCATCCTCGGGCAACTTGTCCGACACCGAACGCGGGTTCCTCAATGACGAATTCGTTCAGCTGCGCGAAGAAATCGACCGCATAGCGTCCTCGACCAACTTCAACGGCATTCAGTTGTTGGGTGACGGTGGCGACGTTGCGATCAACTTCGACGATCTCGCAGCCGGCGGAAGCGGCGCGGCCCTGACCCCGGTCAACGGCTTCGACAACTTTTCCATCACCGATAACAACTACTGGGCGACCGATACCGATAGCGACATCACCGATAACAACTTTGAAGTTGATATCGATTACGCTGCCGGTGGCCAGGTC
>NZ_VDEZ01000006.1 GCF_017922435.1 Thalassospira sp. ER-Se-21-Dark
GCCTTGTCGATCATGCTGTAGTCCTGGAACGAAGCGCCACCGGCTTCTGCCAGAACTTTGGTGATTGCTGCGGTCAGCGTGGTTTTACCGTGGTCAACGTGGCCGATAGTGCCAACGTTAACGTGCGGTTTTGTACGCTCAAACTTTTCCTTGGCCATTGCCCTCAGATCCTATTATCCGAACCAAAAAAACACGTAGTAACCCACCGCACGAGCCGACGGGTTGCATCATAAGAATATTGGAGCGGGTGAAGGGAATCGAACCCTCGTCGTAAGCTTGGAAGGCTTCTGCTCTACCATTGAGCTACACCCGCATATTTATGCTGCGAGCTCTCGCGAGGGCGAGAGAGTGGTGGAGGGGGCAGGATTCGAACCTGCGTAGACTAAGTCGGCGGATTTACAGTCCGCTGCATTTGACCGCTCTGCCACCCCTCCATCAGGGTCGTAACGCCATCCGGGTTTGACCCCGGCCTCGTTGCGGCGAGGGAGGGAATACGGCGAAGGCACCTACCCTGTCAACAGCAAAAAAAGCACGAAATCGTATTTCCTTTCCTATATGTTCGCCAAGTTTCGCCGATCAAACGAAGCAAACTGCATTCAGTCCCCTACGGCCCGGAGGTTTCCGCCATATGTCGCGTCGCAATAAATCCCGTTCAGGAAATCGTCATCAAGGTGACGGGGCACCCGATGCCCTCCCGCAAGGCGATGAAAACCGTGAAGGCAATTCGCGCCGCGGACGAAAACGCGGCCGTGACGGTGGTGGATCGGGTGGCAATTCGCGGCTGATTCTATTTGGGCGTCACCCGGTGATGATGGCAATTGCCAATCCGCAGCGCACGATTCACAAAATCTGGGCCACCGAAAACACCCGTGATGAAGTCATGGCTGCCCTTGCCGATGCCGAACGCGATGACATCGCAGTAGATTCGGCCGGACGCACCGACCTTGATGAAATGCTGCCGCCGGGCACCGTTCATCAGGGCATGGCCATGCATTGCGCGCCCCTGCCCCAGCTTTCCGTAGAAGAACTGATTGCCGATCACCGCGATTCTGAACAATGCACGGTTCTGATCCTTGATCAGGTGACCGACCCGCATAACGTTGGCGCGATCCTGCGCAGTGCGGCGGCTTTTGGCGCATCTGCGGTTATCGTGCCTGACCGTCATGCGCCGCCTGAAACCGGTGTGCTTGCCAAATCGGCCAGCGGTGCGCTTGAAACCGTTCCCTATATCCATGCCGGCAACCTGAACCAGACGCTCGATAAGCTTAAGGGCGCGCATTTCTGGCTGGCAGGTATGGATGGCTACGCCGAACAGACACTGGCCGAAGCAAAGCTGCATGGCCGTGTCGGGATTGTCATGGGATCCGAGGGTGAAGGCCTGCGCCGTCTGACGCGTGAAAGCTGCGACTTCCTGGTCAAGCTTCCGATGTCGGATCGCATCGAGAGCCTTAATGTTTCAAACGCAGCCGCCGTCGCGCTTTACGAGCTGTATCGCAAGTAGGTCACAGCCCACGAACACGCGCGTTTGAGGCGTTTTCACGGGATGTAAATTTCCGTGCTTCAAACTCTTGCAATCATCAGCGGCCCGGATTATGTTCGCGCCGCTCACGCCGGCATAGCTATAATTGGTAGAGCAGCTGATTTGTAATCAGAAGGTTGGGAGTTCGAGTCTCTCTGTCGGCACCATTTTCCTAGATAACCATTTGAAATATAAGGGTTTTTCTATCGAAATCGGGACTCAAATGGACACTATGTGTACCAGTAAGGAGTCCCAAATATGTCTCTATGCACAAATGTATATCGCAGAGGAAGCCGCTACTATTTCAGGAAGCGGATTCCATCCGATTTGAGACACCTTTTTCCTACTGACATATATAAAGTCTCTCTTGGAACACCAAACCACCTTGAAGCGCGAGAACGAGGTGCTAAGCTGGCAGCTATTCTTGTCAACTTTTTCCAGGGTCTGCGAATGTCCAACGATAATAAAAATATGCCGCTTCGCCCGCTGAAAGACGAGCAGACGAGAAAAATACTCAAATCACTAACAGAACAAGCCAAAACTGACTTTGATAAGTTATCTTGGAAACAGAAAGCTCATAGGTTAGAGCCTGTGGTAATGTTTTCAATGCAAGCACTCAAAGCTGAATATCAACAAGAAGAACTCGAAAAAAACAAGTTTGATATTGCTGTCAAAGACGAACTTATAAAACATAAAAATCAAGAAGTTATCGAACAGATTCAACAATCTTCCATCCCTGAACAACAACGAGATGACAACAACGGAATCGAAAATCGCTTCCAACATTTCATGAATGAAAGAGAGGGAGAAATAGATTCAGGATACTTTGATTTACACAAAGTTGTTTACAGGTATTTTACAGAATTATTCGGTGTAAAAAATGTAAGGGATTATACATATGAAGATGCCCTAGCATTTAAAAAGACAGTAGTCTTAATCCCAAAATATCCCAATAACTGGATGGCTTATTTTGGCACCACTGACCTTGTTAAAGTTCTAGAATTGAATAAAAAAATAAAAAAACCAACAGTTTCTAAGAATACATACAACAAAAAGTACCTTGCCATAATCAACACATTTTTCAACTGGTGTGAAGACCGGAAGTTCGTAACACAGAGTATCTTTAGGAATATGAACTACACCGCCAAGCCACACGAGAAGAACAAGAGTAAGAAAATGAAAAGACAACCTTTCAACATTCAGGAATTAAATACTATTTTTAACAGCCCTGATTTTACATCACTGCCTAGAGATTTTCTCTACTTTGGACCGTTGGTATTGCTTTTCAGCGGCATGAGATTCAGCGAACTTGCGCAACTGCGTATCAAAGATATTGTCGAGCATAATGGATACAAACACTTTGATTTGACTGGAACCGACAAAGTTCTCAAAACGGATACATCCTATAGGTATATTCCGTTACACGAAGAGCTTATAAAAGTTGGATTCCTTGATTTTGTTGAAGAACAAAAGAAACGAAAAAAAGATAAATCATCAAAGATTTTTGATGTGAATTTTAACACAGCAAGAAACTCATATGACAGCCGCAGGCTAACGAGATTCTTGGAGAAATTTAAAGAGAACGGACAGCTTAGAAAAACTGTTGTAGTCCATAGTTTCCGCCATTCTTATCGCAATGGGCTAGTATCATCTGGTGTTGATTCTGAATCCATCGCTATGGCTATGGGCCACTCATTTAAAGACGTTGAGTCCGGCGAAGATTATAATGATGGTGAGATTAAAAAAGTTCAGTCTGAAAAAGTTCTTGGACTAAAATATGAAGGATTAGATATCTCACATCTGTATATCTAGGGGGAACCAATGAGAACACTCATTATACTTGCTTCATTGTCACTAATCGCAGGATGTCAATCACTGAAGCAAAGCACAATTTTTGCAGACCCAGAGATTGTATATCAAAATCAAAGTGGGATTGGTGTTAGATATGTAAATGCAGGGGTTTTCTCAGGTGACAATGAAAATATCGCAATGAACCTCATTTCCAGGCATTGCAATAATTCATATAAAATCACCAACAGGGAAAAATCTGGTAAAACCGTTTTGCTTGATGCAGAGTGCAATTAAGAAAAACCCCGCCTTTTCAGGTGGGGTTTCTTTTATATCAATAACTTAGGAATATGTTCCTATTGACTTTGTTAGAATATTATAATATAAAGAAAGAGTTAAATATGTGGTCGGGAAAACCATTTAACTCTTAACTTCATTTTTTAGTAATTATCGGGGAATTGATAAAGATTAATATATACTAATTTAGCAGAATGTCAAGAGAAAAAATGCAGCTTCCGTTCACAAAGAATCGGAGGCTTTTTTTATGGCAACAGGGTTTAAAAATTATATCAGAAAATTAGACGAACATCTCTTTTCAAAACACCTAAAAGACAACCGTTTTATGAGGCCGGACGATGGAACAGATATGTTCGGCAACTCATACGATGACGAACAAGAAGCAACAAACGACAACAAAAAATTAGTCGTCATTCAGTCTCAAAAATCCACCCAATCTGCATCAATCCGAGCTACCGAAAAAAAGTTCATACAGGATTGGAACACATCTTTTGAAGCCAATCAGAAAGAGTATGACACTTTCAAAAAAGCCCATGATTCCGGCATTTTTCAACAGTTAACCGAAGCCGCACGAGCGGGAATTGATTTTGATATCATTTCTATGGATGACATCAATCAAACCTTATCTAAGTTTGCCCTACTCCCTGAGACTATAAAAATTGAAATAACTAAAGTTGTCGAAGCCAAAACAGGTATCAAACTTGAACATATCTCCAAGTTATCTAAGCCAAAAATGTTATGGGAATTAAATGACGAATGGGGAGAAAGTGAGGTTCTAAATTGGCTCAAATTTAAAAATCTCATTAACGGTTTAGAGACATATAAACTCGTTTCCCAATTATCGAATTTTTCCAATTTATCCCTATCTCTGGTTTCCAAATCTGATGAAGAAGTTACTGAACTTTCTAGGGAAATATCAGAGTTCTACATCATAAACGAACATATGATTAAACATCTGAAACAAGGTGAATATCACCTGTTTGGATATGACATAACCCCACCCCAAAATGTTCTTAAAGCCCAATGTGAAAAATACTGGAAAAGAAGAATTAGAAGGGAAATAGCCGACATAGAAACTTGGGTTTCAAACATGTTGGGATTAGCCGGAGCAGACCGACTTTTTATATCCAATCACACTTTAAACCGCTTCTCCGATATGTGGAAACGCAACAAAAAGTACCTTGAAGAAACCTACATCATGAACAGCAAAAAGGAATATGTCTGCCTAGCTGACATTGCCAAAACCAAGTCAAAAGCAAGGCTTTCAATGATGTATTCCATCATTCAAGGAATGACCGATGAAGCCAAGGACAGGAACCTAACACCTGTTTTCATCACTGTGACATTGCCGCCTGAATACCATCCCATGAAAAATAAGGGATATACCCGAAATGAGCAGTTTGGAGGTTTCTCAGGCACACAACAACGTCAAGAGATGCAAACAAGATGGAAGCATGTTCGAGCGATGGTTGCCAAAAATGATATTAATGTTTTTGGCATGTTAGTGAATGAATCACACAAGGATGGCACACCGCACAGGCATATGTTGTGCTTCCTACCTCAAAACGAGATTCCAGACCTCAATCATTGTTTCCAGACACATTTCCCTGAAACAGAATCAAACAAATGGAGACTGCCGGAGAATGGAGTTTCCTATAATATTAAGGTATTGGATTCTCACAGTGGGGCGACCGCTTACGTCTCGAAATATCTTAGAAAAACTGTGAACCTGGACTCACAGGAAGCAAGCACAGAAACACATGTAGATGAGGACCAACTCAACAATTTTGATGAGTATAAGGCATGGGCCAGTTCCAGAAGAATCCGCAGATATGACTTTTTTGGATTAAAATCCATAATCACCAAATGGGCCAGAATCTATAAGGAAAAAGAGAGGCCACAGGGTTTCTTTGGTGAGATTTGGGATGATATGAAATCACACCGTTTCAAATCTGCACTTCAGAAATTAGGTGCTTTTGGGGATTACAAAAATTTTATTATAAAAATAAAATATACTGAACATCTGAACATGTATGAAGAGACATATAGAAAACCACAGACCTTAGAATGTCACAATTCAGACACAGGGGAAAAGTGGGAATTATCTATGGAATCCCAATGGTTTGTACTGGACAAGGATTCTATAGATTCGTTTATAAATATGGATTCAAAACAACAAAATGATTTTATAGTTACACTTATTTCTAATTATCCTAGGTCCGGCTTCGCCGAAGGTGACTTAGACCCAATTCCGATTGACCCGCCCAAAAAGTTGACGGAAACGGAACGAGCAGAACGAAAAAAAATCACCCTAGAACGAGATAAAGCCGCTTACAAAAATAAGGCTGCTTAATTATTCCCCCCTCTAGCTTGCAAATCGTATCTCCCCCCAAGGGGAGATTCTCTCCCAATGTTTCACATTGGGTTTTGGAGCGGGAAACTTACGACTTGTCGTAAAACCCAATCTGAAAAACTTATACACAGCATTACACAAAATTAGACTCATATGGGGTCATTTTGTTCCATGCCATGCATAAGTTTAAGCACATGTAAGTCATTGTTTCACAATGATTTTATACTTGACATGTTCCTAATATACTGTATAATGGTTTCAGTATTACAATAGCCAGCCCTTCCCTGCGTGCTACCGCACTTGGGAGAACTGGCAGGGGGATTTCATCCCCGCTTGACCCCCTAAGAAAAAGGAACCTCGATGTTAAAACTGAAACCCAATTTTTTATATATAATTTCTACACTAACTTTTTGTTCAATGTTGACAAATACAGCGTCCGCTCAACAATATCTTTTCAGATACAAATCTAATGGACTCATTCATGTAAAAAATGAATCCGTCTTAGTATCTGAATCAACAGAACCAGAAGCACCTCTTTCCCACTGTGAAGAGTTCACCTGTGAAAGTGCAGGTGTTGTTTCAAACAGCAACAAACCTCATGCCTATAGGTTCGATACTGCCGGAACATATGAAGTGGTGGATTATATTCCTGGAATTGACTCTATTTATATCCCGTCCGGCTCGACATTAGATTATGACCTGGATGGAAACGTAATCATCAATCTTCCATCAGGAATTATTACATTGCACGGCGTATCTGGAACATACGATTTAACAAACCTCAATTACTATTAATAACAAGGAAAACAAAATGAAATGGGTAATCGGAATAATTGGAATTGTAGTTATGGTTTCATCATGCAGCGTTCAACATAAACAATTTCAAAACAGATTATTAGACAATGCAGAAAAACAATATTACAGAGAAAATCCGTCAAAACAATTAAGGAGATAAATATGGAAACAAATAACTACCCACGATACCTACATTTAAGACTCACTGACAAAATGTTTGCCGACATCGAAAAAAATGCAAATGAACTTGGATACAACAAAAGTAGATGGTTGCGAGAAGTTATAAAGTTAGCTCTCAAAAATGATTCAATATTAAATGCTAATCTACAATATGTTGAATCAAAAAGAATTCACTCTCAGATAAAAGCGATTGGTAACAACCTTAATCAAATTGCTCGAAAAGCAAACACCACTGGAGACATTGAAAATCTTGAGAATATCCAAAATCAATTAGAGGAAATAAAAAGAAAACTATGATTATAAAATCAACTCGCATCAAAACAAAATCAGGAACAAGAAATATTAAAAATCACCTTTTGAATAAACCAGAAGACAACGAAAAAATATATTTATTTGTTGGAAACGAAGTAGACTTTGAAACATTTCATGAGTTTGCAGATGAAGATAAAACTATGTATTCCCTTAGACATTTCAGCATCAATCCTGGTCAGTCTTGGACAAAAGACCAAATGCAAGAAAGCATATCTAAAATCCGTCAAGAATACGGCGCAACTGATAGGCCCTATCTTGTTGTTGGGCATGATAAAAAGTTAGCAGATGGCTCAAAAAACAGCCATTTGCACCTAATTATTCCCGAACGATTTGCAGGAAAAACATTAGATAATAAGTTTGCTTATCAGAGAAATGAGAAGATTTCTCGTATGTGCGAATATGATTTCAAGCACGAAATTACAACAGGGAAACACAACCGAGCGGTTGGACACTCATTAGAAGATAATGAGAAATATAAAGAACTTTCAAAAATTATGTTGGAAGTTCATGCAAATAAGCCCCGCCCCGTCGCATCTTATAGTTCTAACGATTTACAGATTTCTAAGAGACAGGGAATTGATTTACCGAAATCAAAATTAGAAATCAAAGATATTCACTCTCGAAGTGATAACTATCAGTCATTTGAAGCAGGACTAAAAGAATCTGGATACCAGATAAAAATGGGAGAAAAAGCCCATATTATTGAGAAAGATGGAACCTTTATTGGTTCTGCAAATCGTTTACTTAAAATGAAAAAATCAGACTTTGAAAATTATATTAAAGGAGAAAACTATGACAATAGCGAAAAAAATCAAACAAGACACAAGCGAGATTCTAGAGTTAGTTCAACCAACCGAAGGACCAAACAAAGTAGACGAACTCATAGAACTGATAGTTCAGATGAATCACAAAATAGACGAAAACACAAAAGAGATAACAAGTCTGAAAGGGTTGATGAAAGAGATTTACAAAAGAGCAAACCAATGACATTTTCAGACATTAAAATATTAAATGACATTAATAATTCAGATAAAATTTCTTTAGTAAAAACTGAAATAAAAAACAATAATAATTTATTAAAAAATATTTCTAAGTTTTTTAAATCAATATTTAAAGACGAAGCTACAATCAGTCAAAAAGACTTAAACGATTTGAATGAAATTGACAATATGTCTGATGACCAAAAAATCATGTATAAGTTTACTTCTAATGAATTAGAGAACGAAATCTTTAATCCTACAAAAAATGTTGAAACCAAGCCGGAACCTCAAAAAGCACCAGAACTACCAAAACCTGCTGGACCAGATTTCTCTATGTGGGAAAAACCCAAGATTGGCAGAATGTCCGACAAAAAATCTGACAGAAAACAGAAGAAACCTAGCGTCTCACTTGGTTCAGATACACCTGTAAACTTGAATAGCACTCTTATGGAAGATAAAACCAGAGATAGTAATTTACCACCTGCCCCTAAGCCATTCTAGTATAATAATTACATATGAAATAAATCTAGAAATCTTTTATAGACAAAAACTTATCTGACTCATTCTTTAATTCTTTTAGGTTATCCGTCATTATCAACAAAGATAACCTTTGCATATTTTCAGCATGTAGCAAAATCTCATCATTCTTATCACTATATTTAAGTTCAATAATTTTAATTTTTGAACTTCTTTTTTTATCTATATTATTCTTAATTTCGTCCACAATCTTAGAGTACTTATTGGAAAAAAGTAGCTTCACCTTATCACTGTTTTTACCAAACTCTTGATACTTGGGTAGATTTTCAAGCTCATCAACTGATTGCATTGTTGAAACTTCGGAAACTGCTTCCCAAACCGACTTGGTGAAGTCTCGGTGAGCCTGAAACCTAACTTCAAAAAAAGAGGTCAGCCGATTTACCTCAGCTTGCCGCATTTGCAGGAAGCAAATAATAAAACTGGCACTCACAACAACACCAGTTGCTATGTTTTCTGACGTTAGAAACTCGCAAAGAAAATCAACCATTATTTTCACTTCCACCATTTATTCAAAATCAGGATTTTATACGTTTATCGTTGAAATGTGTACCAGTTTTGTGTACCAGTTTACCTATGCTGACACGATAATTTGTCTACAAATCAAGTGTTTACAACAAATCCGGTACAGTGTTCGAGTCTCTCTGCCGGCACCACTCAAAGAAAACCCCGCACGCCATCGGCTGCGGGGTTTTCTTTTGGTCGTATCGCGAAATGCTATTTGGGCAGGCCTTCAAGCTGATCAATTTCATCAAGCCCGTCATCCCAGCTCGCCTTGCTGTCCAGCATGATGTGAGCGTTCGGCTTTATCGCGATGGGGGTTTCAAGGCTGCCTGCCGGCACCACCAACAGCTTGCCATCCATCTGCGTGTAGGGAACGGCCGCGCCGCATGTTTTGCAAAACGCCTTTTGATGGCGCGTTTCGGGCACGGTGTAGGACTGGATGTGGTTGTCGCCGGCTATCCAAGACAGCGCTGCCTTGGTTGAGAACAGATTGGCTGCATGGGCCGAACCGGTGTCTTTTTGGCAATATTTGCAGTGGCACAGAAAGAACGCATCAAAGTCACCCGTGACTTCATAGCGTACAGCCCCGCACAGACAACCGCCGTGATGTTTATCAGCCATGACCATTCCCCTGCCCTAGCCGTCGCGTCTGGACGATGCGTAGCGTTCCGAAACGTCGTAATAGTCATCAAAGCCGATGCGTTGGCGCAGATCCGCCCAGCTCATCAGTTTGTCATCCCGCGGCTGGCCGACCTTCATAGTTTGCAGGCATTCGACCATCGCTTTCATGGCAGCCGCCATCAGCGACAGTGGATAGGCTGCGATCTGATAGCCGATCTGTTTGAGTTCTTCGGGCGACAGATCCGGGGTTTCGCCGCCTTCCACGATATTGGCCATCTTGGGGCCGGGAAGTTCGGCACAAAGTGTGCGCATTTCATCAACCGATTTCGGGGCCTCGACAAACAGGATGTCGGCACCGAGTTCCTTGAACTTCGCGGCACGGTCAATCGCCTCGGTCAGGCCATGCTGATGACGGGCATCGGTGCGCGCCAGGATCAGGATGTCTGCCCCGGCTTCGCGGGCATCGACGGCGGCCTTGATGCGGTCAAACGCCTCATCCCGGCCAACGACTTCCTTGCCCTTGGTATGACCGCAACGTTTGGGCGCCAGTTGATCTTCGATCATGACCGCCGCACAGCCCGCCTTGGCAAAGCCTGTGACGGTCCGCCTGACATTCATCGCATTGCCGTACCCCGTATCGCCGTCGCCGATCACGGGGATCGATACTGCATCGGTGATGTTGCGGGCCTGATCAAGGACCTCGCCATAGGACATCAGGCCGAGATCAGGTTCGCCAATACGCGCGGCAGAGGTCGCAAAGCCCGACATAAAGGTCAGACCAAATCCTTCCTGTTCGATCAGTTTGGCGGAAAGCGCATCAAAGCAGCAGGGCATCGTGATCAGATCACCGGTGGCAAGCAATGCGCGCAGGGTATCGGCAGGTGATTTTACGTTACTCATCGGTCTTTACAGCTTGAAGGGAATATAAAGGGCGAGATCGTGCCACACATACAAAAGGGCAGCACAAGCAAACATCAGCAGCAGGAACGGTGCAACACCCCGGGCAACCTCGCCCAGCCTGGCCTTTGCCACCGACTGGATCACATAAAGGTTAAGCCCGACGGGCGGTGTAATCAGGGCACATTCGACCATGATCACCATATAAACACCAAACCAGATCGGATCGAATCCAAGCGCAAGGGCGGCTGGCAACAGCACTGGTGTCATGATCAGCACCATCGAAAGCGCTTCGAACACCAAGCCCATCACCAGCAGAACTGCCGTGACAATCAGGATGAAGCCAAGTTCGGTATCGACCCCTTGGGTGATCATCACCGAGATGTCCTGCGGGATGCGATAGAGCGTGATCGCCTTGCCAAAGACCTTGGCCCCGGCAATGATCAGAATGATCGCAACCGTGGTTGCCATGGAATCAAACACCGCCTTTTTCAGCGCATCCCAGGTCAGAACCCGCATGATCGGGCCGGTGATGATCAGGGCGGCGGCAAAGCCGATCGCCGCGGCCTCGGTCGGGGTGAAGGCCCCGGAATAGATGCCCGATATGATCAGCACAGCCAGCACAACCGATGGCAGGGCGCGGATGGTGGCGCGTTTGCGTTCGGCCCAGTCTTTTTTCGGTTCAAGTTCCTGCCCGCCCATACGGGCATAAATCATCGAAAATATGATAAAGAACACCAGAAGCGCTATGCCCGGTCCGATCCCGGCCAAAAACAGCGAGATCACCGATTCTTCGGTAACAAATCCATAAATGATCATCGGGATCGATGGCGGGATCAGAATGCCAAGGGTACCGCCCGCAGCCAGCAATCCATAAACAAAGCGCTTGTTATAGCCACGATTGATCATTTCCGGGATGGCCACCGTGCCAATGGTGGCCGCCGTCGCAACCGAGGATCCGGAAATGGCGGCAAACACGCCACAAGACAGTATGGTCGCCACTGCAAGCCCGCCCGGCCAATGGCCGACCCAGGCACTGACAGCGGCAAACAGGTCATTGCCGACACCGGCGCGCAGCAGGATGTTTGACATCAAAAGGAACAGCGGCACGGCCAGCAGGATAAAGCCATCAAGCGTAGACAAAACCGCCTGTGGTGCCATCAGCGGCGAAAAGCCGCCAAGGATCAGCATGGCAAGGCCAAGCCCGCCGAGGGCGAAGGCAACCGGCACGCGCATCAGAAGCAATGCGAACATCGCAGCAAGGGTCAGGACGATGGTCATTCGTGCGCCCCTTTCGGAATATCCTTGCCGCGTGCAAGCCCGATAATCTCGATCACCGCCTGAATAGCCAGCAGCGCAAAGCCGATGGCGACAGGCAGTTCAGCAACCCATGCCGGAAGATCAAGCATGGTGCCGCTGGTGCGGCCGCGCTCAAAGCTTTCATAAAATATTTCCCAGCCCTTGATCGTCACCATTACCGAAAAGGCCAGAATGCAGGCCATGGCAATGATCTCGACAAGGCGCTGGACCTTGGGCGCGAGAAGACGGGTGATGGCATCCACCGAAATATGGCGGCGTGCGGCCAGTGCCCAGGGCATCCCCAAAAGCGATCCCCAGATCAGACACAGTTGGGAAAGCTCGGCCGCCCAGATGGTCGGGCGCACGAAGAAATACCGTGCCAGCACTTCGTAGGTCAGCATGCAGCCGGCAAGCACAAACAAGATGGCCGCGACCCACGCAAGAATAAGCGTCAATCGATCAAACATGATTTAAACAGTGCATGTTGGAAAACGGGGCGTCATCACCACACATTATGGGCATTGGCCCAAACTTGCGCGGTGATGACAACAAATCAAAATACGCCCCGGTCGGCGTCCAAGCACAATCATGCAGCGCATGGCACATGGCACCCGACCGGTGACGTTAAATCCTTAGAACTTCTGGGCGGCCTCGAAGACCTGTTTGCCAAGATCACCGGTATTGGCAAGGAATGCCTCGTAAACCGGTTTGGCAGCTTCGCGCCATGCAGCCATTTCTTCGGCCGTCGGGGTGTAAATGGTCATGCCATTGGCTTTGGCTTCGGCAAATGCTTCTGCCTCGATTGTCGACATGCGATCACGCACATCGTTCTCGGCATTGACGGCCGCGGTTGAAATGATGTCACGCTGCGCATCGGTCAGGCCGTTCCAGAAGTCGGTATTCACAACCACGATGAATTCGATATCGGCATCATTGGTGGTGGTCACGGTGTCCATGACTTCCCAAAGCTGACGGGATTTCACACCTGACATGCCGGTCATGCCGACATCAACCGTGCCACGCTGATAGGCGATATACTGCTCGGAGCCTGAAATCAGGGTCGGTGCACCACCGGCAGCGGAGATGAAATCACCCTGGGTTTTCGAGAACACGCGGACTTTCTGGCCTTTCAGACCATCCGGGCCTTTGATCGGGCCACCGTTCGACAGCATGATCGACCCACCATAAGCCTGCCACCACAGAACCGTCGAACCGGTTTCAGCAATGGCGGCATCAAGCGGCGCACGTACCGGGGAATCCGGGGAAACGGCCTTGCGGACCTTTTCTTCGGTATCGAGCAGGAACGGCTGATAGAAGATATCAACAGCCGGCACGTCACCGACATAACGGGTCAATGACGCGACACCCATTTCAATCGCGCCAGATCCCACCGCCGCAGGAACTTCCTTGTCCTTGTAAAGCTGGGCGGAATCGTAGATCTGGACTTCGATATCGCCGTTTGATTTTTCCTCGACCTCGTTCTTGAACATCAGAAGGTTCTGACCGAGGTGGCTTTTCATCGGCAATTGCAGGGAAATACGCAATGTCAGGTCTGCGGCCTGAACCGTGCCGGAAAATCCGACGGCTGCCATCAGTGCGGCAGCAAGGGCAAATTTTTTCATGATGGACGTCCTCCGAGAACTTTTATTCTGTTTCTTTATTCAGGACGGCAAGGATGCGCCCATTTTTCGGCGGTATTCAACATGTTTTGACTACGGCGAAACCCTGACCGGGCTATCACTAGTGCAGCGCACATAAGACCGGAACTCAGCAAGATGAAGACATACAGACGAGAAGCACAGCTTTGATAACGGCACTGCGGTATTGAAATAATTTGCGATGGAAATGTCTATGCTCCCGGTCTGGCATGCCAGAATGATCGTTCTGAATACAAAACCGGGAATCGCAAGCCGTTTCAAAACACTATCTGATAATGCGCTTATACATCACAGTGGTGCCGCTGAGCTTTTCGGAGTCTGGATCGCGGGCAAAGTCCGGGATGACGCCGGTGGTCTCGAACCCGAGTGAGGTATAAAGAACCTCGGCGCTATCGCCAGTTCGGGTATCAAGGGTCAGCAAGGTTCGCCCAAGTTCACGTGCGCGGTTTTCGGCCGCCTGCATCAACAGCCGGGCAATGCCACGCCGACGACAGTCTGGGCGCACCATCAGTTTACTGATATCGCCGCGATGGGCCTGATTGGGCATGGTGTCATAATCAAGCTGGACCGTGCCAACCACGCGATCCTGATCAAGGGCGGCAAACAGGACCCGTTTTCCCCCCTTCAGTGCCGGGATGGTTTTATCGCGCCAGAAGGCTTCGGCCTCGTGCATCGGAAAGGGTTCGATAAAGCCGATGCTGGCCCCGTCATGGACACAGGCGTGCAGCATGTCGGCGAACTGATCCAGGCGCGCTGTGACGCCATCAGCATCAAGGGTAACGATATCGAGATCGGGGGCGGTGTGCGTAGCCGACGGCATAACGGTTCTTTCGCTTAGTCGATGATAAACAGGTGATATTTCGCACCCTGATCGCGGGGTGTTTGAAACACGTTGCCACCGCGCAACTGATAGCGCAGGCAATCGCCCGCCTTGAGGTGATGGGTTTGGCCATCGACTTCCATCGAAAGCGCACCAGACAGCATCACCAGATGATGTTCAAGCCCGTCACGCGGGGATCCGTCATATTCAATGCGCTGGTTCGGGCCGATTTCGACTTCGATCACCTCGCCCGATAACTGCCTTGATGTCGGGGAGACCAGCCGCCTTTGATAGCCGGTATCCGGATCGGTCCAGATTTCCTGATCATCACGTGTGACAAGCGGGGCGAAATCGTCTTCAACCATTTGCATCAGGCGTGACAGGGTCACACCAAAGGCAACACAGAGCTTACCCAGCACGCTTGCGGTCGGGCTGACCTCGCCCTTTTCGATCCGCGACAGGCTGGCACGGCTGACCGCGCTTTTTTGGGCAAGCTCATCAAGCGACCACCCACGTTCGGCGCGCAAGGCGGCCAGCCGTTGGGCCAGTCGTGTTTCAATCTCATCCATGGCAGCATCCTTTTAATCTCTTATTTGGGATATTTTTTCATTTATGAGAAAACGTCAAGATGAAAAGACCGGCCCCACCATTTAGGCAGGGTCGGCTCGTTATTAGTTCGAAGCATTACACCGGATCAGGCAATACCTGTCGGGATGCGGGCGACAACCTTGATCTCGAAATCAAAACCGGCAAGCCAGTTAACCCCGACGGCTGTCCAGTTCGGGTAAGGGGCCTGATCAAAGATCGCGCCCTTCACTTCCATGATGTCTTCAAACTGGTTTTCCGGATCGGTGTGAAAAGTGGTCACGTCAATGACGTCATCAAGGCTGCATCCGGCAGCCGCAAGGATCGCCTTGAGGTTATCGAATGCGCGTTCGACCTGTTTTTTGAATTCAGGTTCCGGGGATCCGTCTTCGCGACTGCCGACCTGGCCAGACACAAATAACAGATCGCCGGATTTGATGGCCGGGGAATAGCCATGCGCGTCATAAAGCGCATGGCGGTTTGGCGGAAAGACGGCTTGGTTTGCGAGGGCCATGAAGACCTCCTTGTTCGGGTGAAATTCAGTATCTGTGGTATTTCGAATTCAGTTCAGATACGCTGCGTATGTGAAGAAGACATATTCACATACGCAGCGTATGTCAATTCGCATACATCACGTATGTTAAATTGGAGAGCCCGATGACTGTCAAAACGCGCGCTGAAAAAATGGAAGAAACCCGCATCAAGCTAATCAAAGCGGGACGCAAGGCCTTTGCCGAAAAGGGTTATGCGGAAGCGTCAATGGACGAGCTCACCGCAAGTGCGGGGCTGACGCGCGGGGCGCTGTATCACAATTTCGGTGACAAGCGCGGGCTGCTGGCGGCTGTGGTCGATGAAATAGACTCCGCCATGGCGCAACAGGCCAAGGATGCGGGGGACGCCGCAGGTGGCGGCTGGAACGGATTGATGGCCGAGGGCAGGACATATATCGAACTGGCCCTTGATCCGGAAATACAGCGGATCGTTTTGCGCGATGGTCCGGCCTTTCTGGGCGATCCATCACAGTGGCCGAGCCAAAACCGTTGCTTGCAAGCGACAATCGCAACCCTGACGGAACTGGCTGACCAGGGGGCAATCAAACCGGTCGATATCGAAGCACTCGCTAGGTTGCTAAACGGGGTCGCGTTGAATGCCGCCCTTTGGGTCGCGGCAAGCGATGATCCGAAAGATACCCTTGGCAAGGCAATTGCCGCATTTGAATGCCTTGCGGCTGGCGTATTGGTAACGCCCAATGCCAAATGATGGTGGCGTGAATTCGATCACCGCGCGAAGTCGAGTACGCGATCACATTCCGGCCCCTGCCCCGTCAAAGAAAGTCGGGATTATTTGCCATTTTCAAGGTCAAAGCCCGCACGGATCCAGCTTTGAATGCCGCCTTTAAGGTTACTGACGGAGCAATCCACATGGGGCAAAACAGCATTGGCTGCCCCAAAGGAACGCTGACCGACGGCACAGACAAAGACCAGATCGGTATCGCTTTCATCGGTCAGATCGACCAAGGCCGGGATATCGAAGTTCGAGGTCGGGATATTGATCGCGGTTTCAATATGGCCGGTTGCGAATTCCTCGGCTTCGCGGACATCAATAATGGTGACGGCTTCTTCGCCGATCAGTCGATCAAGTTCATGCGGTTCGATAAACTGTACGGTTTCGTCGCCCATAAAGATGTCCTTTGGTGGCTTTTGCGGCCTGATCCTGCCACCTGTGATAGCTGTCGGCTTGGGGATTTTGCAAATGCAAAATATTTTTGTGCAAGGCTGTGGGAATGAAAGCGGCATCAAAGCTGGACGAGCAGTCACTTACATGTGAACATGAACACACGATTATACGATGTTCGACAGAAGTATCGTCTTGCGAAATCAGTTCGTTATTCCCACGTCTGAATAACAGGGCAAATTGCCTCGGCAGGCTCAAAGGTCACTTTGAAATTCATTCGACAGAAGCCTGCCCCGACACATTGATGGTCGGTTTGTTGGTCGCCGCAACGGGACCCAAAAAGAGTCTGATCAAGACTGCACTACGGCGCTGACGCCGCAACTGCACAATCGAATTTTCACACGTTTGGCAAGATCCGCCAGAGATTAACCGCGAACGCCATTTGTTAATTCATGACCGTCTGGCGGAGTCCCTTCACAGGAGACCTGCCGACGCCACCAGATCAGGATCGGGCTCGTCCCGTCCCGTGCAAAAGCAAAACGCAAAAATTGCGCAAAAACAGGATTGAGACAGGAAACGTAAGTTTGACAGTGCGATAACGTTTGAAAGGAGACCGCGCCATGGCTGAGAAGGATATCTTCGAGCTGTATGCGGAAGGCTATGACGGAAAGCAGGAAACTGAACTGACCATCCGCGATTACCTCAATTTGTGTCGCGAAGACCCAAGTGCCTATGCCTCTGCCGCTGAACGCATGATCAAAGCGATTGGCGAGCCGGAACTGATCGACACCTCGACAGATTCCCGACTTGGCCGCATTTTCCTGAACCGGACCATCAAACGTTATCCCGCCTTCGAAGACTTTTACGGCATGGAAGAAACCATCGAGCGCATTGTCGGTTTCTTCAAATATGCCGCACAGGGTCTTGAGGAACGCAAACAGGTTCTTTATCTGCTGGGCCCGGTCGGCGGGGGCAAAAGTTCGTTGGCCGAACGGCTGAAAGAGCTGATGGAACGTGAACCGATTTACGTTCTTAAGGCCGGAGACGAAATCAGCCCGGTGTTTGAAAGCCCGCTTGGCCTGTTTAACCCGGCCAAGATGGGCGATGCGATCGAGGACAAATATGGCATTCCCAAACGCCGCCTGACAGGTTTGATGTCGCCATGGGCGGTCAAGCGCCTTGATGAGTTCGGCGGGGACCTCACCAAATTCTCGGTCGTCAAACTGATCCCGTCGCGCCTGCGCCAGATCGCGATTGCCAAGACCGAACCGGGTGATGAGAACAATCAGGATATCTCGTCGCTTGTTGGTAAGGTCGATATCCGCAAGCTTGAATATTTCAGCCAGAATGACCCGGATGCCTATAGCTATTCGGGCGGCCTGAACCGCGCCAACCAGGGCATTCTTGAATTCGTCGAGATGTTCAAGGCGCCGATCAAGATGCTGCACCCGTTGCTGACCGCCACACAGGAAAGCAACTATATCGGCACGGAAAACCTGGGCGCCATTCCGTTCCAGGGGTTGATCCTTGCCCACTCGAACGAGGCAGAGTGGCAGACATTCAAGGCCAACAAGAATAACGAGGCTTTCATTGACCGTATTTCCGTGATCAAGGTGCCCTATTGCCTGCGCGTCACCGAAGAAACCATGATTTACGACAAGCTGTTGCAAGGATCAGAGCTTGAACACGGATCCTGCGCGCCGGGCACCCTTAAAATGCTGGCACAGTTTTCGGTATTGTCACGCCTGCAGGAGCATGAGAACTCCAACCTGTATTCCAAGATGCGGGTCTATGACGGTGAGACATTGAAGGATGTCGATCCCAAGGCGAAATCCATGCAGGAATACCGCGATACCGCCGGTGTTGATGAAGGCATGGACGGCATTTCAACCCGCTTTGCCTTCAAGGTGCTGTCAGAAACCTTTAACCACGACACGCACGAGGTCGCGGCTGATCCGGTGCATCTGATGTATGTCCTTGAACAGGCAATCCGGCGCGAACAGTACCCGGAAGAACGCGAAAAGGCCTATATGGACTTCATCAAGTCCGAACTGGCCCCGCGCTATGCCGAATTTATCGGGGCGGAAATCCAGAAAGCGTATCTGGAAAGCTATTCCGATTACGGTCAGAACCTGTTTGATCGTTATGTCGCCTATGCCGATGCCTGGATCGAGGATCAGGACTTCAAGGATCCCGATACCGGTCAGCTTCTGGACCGCAAGATCATTGATCAGGAACTGTCCAAAATCGAAAAACCGGCGGGTATCGCCAATCCCAAGGATTTCCGTAACGAGGTCGTCAAGTTCGCCCTGCGTGCACGTGCCAATAACAAGGGCAAGAACCCGTCCTGGACGTCCTATGAGAAACTGCGCGATGTGATCGAGAAACGCATGTTCAGCCAGGTCGAGGACCTGCTGCCGGTGATTTCGTTCGGCTCGAAGAAAGACAGCGAGACCGAGAAGAAACACAACGAGTTCGTCAAACGCATGATCGATCGCAAATATACCGAACGCCAGACGCGTCGTCTGGTCGAATGGTACATGCGCGTCAATAAGGCCGGCTAAGTTCCCCCCCTGTCTTTCCCGGCCCAACCGGGCGGCTTCGTCCCTTGTCCGCCCGGTTACCTCTTCGCCGCAGGATGTGGCCACGGCCCGTTTTATCCGGGTCACATCCTGCGGAACTTCAAGGCGCAAGCGACCTGCACAAAGCGCTTTTGAACCGTGCAAGGATGTGACTGCCCATGCTTTATATCGTTGACCGCCGCAAGAACCCGACCGGCAAAAGCCTTGGCAACAGGCAACGTTTCATGCGTCGCGCAAAGGCCCAGATCAAAAAGGCGGTTGAAAGCACCATCCGGTCGCGTGGCATTACCGATATCTCCAGCGGCGACCAGATTACCATTCCCGGCAAAACATTGAAGGAGCCGGGCTTTCACCACATGGGACGTGGCGGCAACCGCAATTATGTCCTGCCTGGCAACAAGAAATTTGTTCCGGGCGATCGCATTGCCCGTCCGCAAGGTGGCGATAGTGGGTCTGGCGGATCGCAAGCAAGCCCCGATGGCGAGGGCGAGGATGAATTCCAGTTCACCCTGACCCGTGACGAGTTCCTTGATATCTTCTTTGAAGACCTTGAACTGCCGGACCTTTTGAAAAAGAGCCTGAAGCAGACCACCGCGTTTCGAAATGCGCGCGCGGGCTTTTCGGTCGAAGGCACGCCATCAAACCTTAGCCTTGTGCGCACCATGCGCAATTCGCTGGCCCGGCGGATCGGACTGCGTCGCCCGAAAACGGCCGAGGTCCGCGAACTTGAAGAAAAGATATCCGCCCTTCAGGCCAAGGCGGAAAAACGCCCGAATGGCAAGCTGACCAAAACTGACGAGGAAACGCTTCATACCCTGCTGGAGGATCTTGAAGAGGCCAAACGGCGGATGAAGGCGATCCCGTTCATTGATCCGATTGATACGCGTTTTAACCAGTTTCAACAGATCCCCGATCCCAATACACAGGCAGTGATGTTCTGTTTGATGGATGTGTCCGGATCGATGTCCGAACAGATGAAGGAACTGGCCAAGCGGTTCTTCATGTTGCTTCACCTGTTCCTGCATCGCAAATACGAACATGTCGAGGTGGTGTTTATCCGCCATACATCGCGCGCAGCCGAGGTGGACGAGGAAACCTTTTTCTATTCGCGCGAAACCGGTGGCACGATTGTGTCCACCGCACTCGAGGAAATGAAAAAGGTGCTGGTGGATCGTTATCCCACCGATCAGTGGAACATCTATGCCGCGCAGGCATCCGATGGCGATAACTATTCCAATGACGGGGCAAAATGCACGGCCCTTCTGGCCCAGGACCTTTTGCCCAAGTGCCAGTATTACGCCTATATCGAAATTACTGACGAGCGCGAGGCCGAGATTTTCGCCGCCGCCGAGGGCGAAACCGCCCTTTGGAAATCTTATGCCCCGCTTGCCAGAGACAATCCACGCTTTGCGCTTAAACGGGTAACCAAGGCAGCCGACATCTTCCCGGTATTCCGGGAACTGTTTGCCAAAAACCGTGCGGAGGCAGGCCGATGAGCTCCAAGACCAAATCCGCCGACAAATTGCTTTTCACCAGTGCCGACTGGGACTTCGAGACATTGAAAGCCACCTATGACGCGATTGAGGATATCGCGCTGAATGAGCTTAAGCTTGATGTCTATCCCAACCAAGTTGAGGTGATCACGTCCGAGCAGATGCTTGATGCCTATTCATCGATTGGCATGCCGTTGATGTATCACCACTGGTCGTTTGGCAAACGCTTCGTGCGCGATGATGTCATGTATCGCAAGGGCTATCAGGGGCTGGCCTATGAGATCGTGATCAATTCCAACCCTTGCATTTCCTATGTGATGGAAGAAAACACCATCGTCATGCAGGCGCTGGTGATCGCGCATGCGGCGTTTGGCCATAACCATTTCTTCAAGAACAACTATCTGTTCAAGCAATGGACAGATGCCGACGGCATTCTGGATTATCTGCAATTTGCCAAGAGCTATATCGCCAAGTGCGAGGACCGATACGGCTTTGACGCGGTCGAGCGCATTCTCGATGCGGCGCACGCCCTGATGGATCAGGGGGTGAACCGCTATTCCCGACCGGAAAAACCCAACTTGGCGGCCGAGCTAAAGCGTGAACGTGAACGCGCCAAGTATGAAGACGAGACATACAACGATCTGTGGCGCACTCTGCCCCAGCCTGATCAGGGTGATCAGGACATGGACGAGCTTAAACGCAAGATGCGGGTCGAGGAACGCCGTGCGCAGTTCGGCTTGCCGGAAGAAAACCTGCTTTATTTCCTCGAAAAGAATGCCCCGACCTTGCAAGCCTGGGAGCGTGAGATTTTGCGCATCGTGCGCAATATCGGGCAGTATTTCTATCCGCAGAAACAGACCAAGATGATGAATGAAGGCTGCGCGTGCTATGTGCATTACGCCATCATGAACAGTCTGTATGACAAGGGCCTGATTTCCGAAGGTGCTATGATGGAATTCATCGACTACCATTCGCGTGTGGTGTTTCAGGCCGAATATGATGATCAACGCTATTCTGGTTTCAACCCCTATGCGCTTGGCTTTGCGATGATGCAGGATATCCACCGCATCTGCGTTGATCCGACCGAGGAAGACCATAAATGGTTCCCCGATATCGCGGGCAACAATGAGCCGGTCGAGACCCTGAAAGAAGCGTGGGCGCATTACCGGGATGAAAGCTTTATCCTGCAATTCCTGTCGCCCAAGGTCATGCGCGACATGCGGATGTTCATGATTGATGATCTCAGTTCATCACCGCACCTCGAAGTTGCCGCCATCCATGACGACAATGGGTATCGCAAGGTGCGCCGATCCTTGGCGCGCATGCATGACATTTCTGTGCGTGAGCCCGACATGCAGGTGGTTGATGTCGATATCCGTGGCAACCGCCAGCTTTACATTCAGCATACCGAGCATGAAGGCATCCGCCTTGAAAAGTCGGAAGCGGAAATGACGCTGGGCTATATCGGGCAGTTGTGGGGCTATGGCGTTACCTTGCAGGCCGTCGATTATGAAAGCGGCGAAATCCTGCATGAGGTGAATTACACACCGGATGATCTGGTCGGCAACTAACCACGACCTTCTGGCAAAAAAACAGACTTTTGAAATCCGCGCCCCAAATGGGTGCGGATTTTTTATGTCGGGTTTGGAAAAAGCCAAACCGATCAGGCGATGGATAGTAATTTCATTAGGTTGCCTGTTATTCCTTCCGCCCGGACTTCCGACTTCATCGAACCGTCATGCATTATCGCGCAACTCCGAATTGATAGATCGGTCAATTGCGGTACAATAGCATCACGGGAGTTTGAAAGAATAATCGTTCCAAATCAGGCGTCTGTGACGATTGGCACATCGCTTTGGCGGCCAAGCTTTTATCTTTCCGATGTAATCAGCCCCAACCTAATGGGGTACAAGAATAATACTGAGCATCTGCCGCGCCGGGGGACCGCATTCCGGCACGTTGAGGGAGACCACATTATGATCACGCGTCGCGGACTCTTGAAAGGGTCGGCTGCAGCGACCGTTGCTGCAGGCATTGCGCCAATGCCCTGGCTTGTTTCGCCATCGAATGCGATGGAAACAATTGCAAGCCAATCCCCCATCGGCATCAACGACGATTTGCCCAACCCGATGGAAATCCATTCGGTTGATGGGCGCCTGAAAGCCGATTTTTTCATGGATGCCAGCGACTATTCGCTGCCAAGCGGGCCTGCCAAGCTTCGCATTTTCAACGCATCCATTCCCGGCCCGACCATTCGCATGAAGCCCGGCGACACACTGGAACTGGCATTTGAAAACCGCATGCCGCCCAACAAGGATGCCGGCGAGGACGTGGTCACGAATGTACCGAACCGGTTTAACACCACCAACGTCCATTATCACGGCTTCCATGTCAGCCCGCGCGGCAACAGTGATAACGTCTATTTGCAGATTGAACCGGGGCAGAGCTTTAACTATGTCGTGAAGTTGCCGGTTGATCACCCGGCGGGCAATTACTGGTATCACCCGCATCGCCACGGATCGGTGTCGGCACAGGTCGCATCGGGCGCGGCAGGCATGGCGATCATTGGTGGCACGCTTGACGAAGTCCCAGAAATCGCTGCTGCACTTGAACGCGTTCTTGTGCTTCAGGCGCCGATCCCGGGCATTGACGGGTTGCTGGAAAGTGAAAAGCCGATCTGGCCGCTGGATGCCGAACGCGACTTCCTTGTGAATGGTCAATACCGCCCGAAAATCTATATCCGCGAAGGCGAAGTTCAGCATTGGCGATTGCTGAACGCGGGCGATGCGCAGTTCATCCCGCTGCGCGCAGATGGCATGGAAATGCATCTGATTGGTCTGGATGGCAACCCGTTGCCCAAGGCCGAACAAACCGAAGAATTCCTGCTGGCACCGGGGAACCGCGCGAACCTTTTGATCAAGGGTGTTAAAACCGGCACCTATGCACTGCGCCGCCCGGCCTTCATGCAGGGCAAGGCCAGCCTGCCCGAAGAACATCTTGCCGATATCATCGTGATTGCGGCCGATGATCCGCGTGTTGGCAAGGATGTCAAATTCGGCAAATCAATTCCGGCGGGTGATTTGCCCAAGAACGAGATTCTGACCGACATCACCGACGATGAAGTCACCAACCGGCGCAAGTTCGTTCTGGGTGTCAAGGATGTGTCAGGCTTCTTTGACGACACAGAATTTACCATCAACGGTCAGGGTTTTGATCCGAGGCGTGATGACGTTGTCGCCAAACTGGGCGCGGTCGAGGAATGGACGCTGATCAACACCACACCCTTCCCCCATCCATTGCATATCCACGTGAACCCGTTTCAGGTCGTCTCTATCAATGGCGAACCGGATGAACGCAAACCCTGGATGGACACCATTGCCGTTCCGGCGGCGGGAACCGTGACTTTCCGCACCCGCTTTGTCGATTTCACCGGCCGCTACGTTATGCATTGCCACATCCTGCCGCATGAAGACACCGGCATGATGATCAACGTCAATATCGAGGTATGATGATGCGATCCTTTGCACACACCGCCAGCTTTACCGCGGCCATCATGATCGCATGGTCCGCCTTTTCCGTGACAGATGCCAAGGCCGATGATGCCAAACCCGATGCGATGCCAACCGCGGCTTCGCAATGCCTTTCGTGTCACGGCACCAACGGCAACCCGGCCCTTAAGGATGTTCCGATCTTATTGGGTCAACAGCCGCTTTATCTTGAAAACGCCATTCGCGCCTATCAGGAAGGTCGCCGCACCGGTGGTCAGGCGCTTGTCATGCATGAAATCGTCAAAGACCTGAGCGATGCGGACATCAAAGCCATCGCCACCTGGTTCGGAGGGACACAATAATGAAACGTCTTATGCTTCCTGCACTTGCCGGTCTGATGATGGCCGCCCCTATGATGCACGCATCGGCAGATGAGTTGATTTATCTGACCGATGACAAGGGCACCGAGATTTTCATGGATGCCGAATTTACCGGCCCCTATTTCGAACTGGCGAGCTATCTTGAAAGCGAACACATCCTGACTTTCTGTGGCCCGGCCAGTATTGCCGCAACCATGAACAGTCTGGGTGTCGAACGCCCGCAGCCCTATCGCCTGTATCCGTGGGGCCTGTTTACCCAGGAAACGGTTTTCACCCCCGAAAACCAAAAAGTCAAATCCTATGCCATGGTGGAGCATGACGGCCTGATCCTAAGCCAGATTGCCACCTTCTTTGAAAATCTGGGTGTGAAGGCCAAATACCATCACGCCAACAACTTTGATGAAGCGTGGCTTCGCGACACCATCAAGGCCGCACTTGCCGACCCGAACATGCGACTGGTGGCGAACTATTCGCGCAAGCCGATCGGTCAGGTCGGTGACGGGCATGTTTCGCCGATTGCCGCCTATGACGAGGATACCGACCGCGTACTCGTTCTTGATGTTGCCAAATACAAATACCCGCCGGTCTGGATGACCATCGAAGACCTGCGCACCGCCATGGCAACGATTGATAGCGGATCGAACAAGGCGCGCGGCCTTGTCGTGGTAAGCAAATGAAGATTTCACGACGCGCCCTTTTAGGGTCAATCTCGTTATTGCCGCTGGCCCCGGCTGCCACCCGTGCACAGGCACTGGGCAGCAATGCGGTGTTCTATGACATTGTGCGTCAGATTGGCGGCATTCCCGATATTTCGGATCATCTTCTTGATGCCGCCAATTACGAGTTTCTTGCGACCTATGGTGCGGCAGCCCAGCGTGAATTCGTTTATGCGCTGCGTACCGGTGCGATTGCCGGACGCATCAAACAAGCCAGCCCGGAAATTCAGGAACAGGCAGCCTTCGTTGCCCGTCTGCTTTATACCGGCGAAGTGATGCGTAATGGCGCCTACAAGGCGATCTATTATCCCTGGTGCCTTGGTTGGAAATCCCTGACCTTTGCCACAGCACCGGGAACCTGTGGCGGCCCGGCCTTTGGTCATTGGGCGCACCATCCGGTCACGGGGGATATGTGATGGAAGCAACCGTCGTCATCATCGGATCGGGCATGGCCGGATCGCATCTGGCCTATAGCCTTGTGCAAAAGGGCATCGATGTCATCATGCTCGAAGCAGGGCCGAAACGCACGCGCGCCGAGAACCTGAAGACTTTCTATGAGAACCCGGTCAAGGGACCGCAGTCGCCTTATCCGTCAGAGCCCTATGCACCGCATCCCGAAGACGGGAAGTATAACGACTTCTACGTTCAGGGCGGCCCAGATCAGTTTATCGGTGCGTATCTGCGTTTGTTTGGCGGTACGACCTGGCACTGGACCGGCTTTGCCGACCGGTTGCGTCCGCATGACTTCACCATGAAGTCGACCTATGGCGTTTCACGCGATTGGCCGATCAATTATGACCTTCTGGTGCCCTATTACGTCGAAGCTGAAAAACGCTGGGGTGTTGCCGGGGATCCAAACTATCCGTGGGGCGCGCCGCGCGATGGCGCCCCCTATCAGATGCCACCAATCCCGATGAGCTATATGGATCAGAAGGTCACCGAGGCACTGGATAAACTGGGTCTGCATTCAGCCCCGTTTTCCCATGCCCGCAATTCCGAGATTTACGACAAGCGCCCGGTTTGTTGCGGCAACAATACGTGCGTGCCGATCTGCCCGATTGGCGCGAAATATGACGCTTCGGTTCACGCCCAAAAGGCCGAGGACCTTGGTGTCCGGGTTGAGACCGAAGCATTGGTCACCTTTGTCGAGGTCGGTGATGATCAAAAGATCAGCCGTGTGAAGGTCCGCAAACCCGACGGGTCGGAATTCTGGGTAACGGGGAAATACTTTGCCGTTTGCTGCCATGCGATTGAAAACCCGCGTCTTCTTCTGAACTCGGCACAGGACAATGCCCCCAAGGGTGTTGCCAACAGTTCCGATGCGGTCGGACGTAACCTTTTGACGCAAGCCAACCAGGACAGCTGGGGCATGCTTGATGAGCAAATCTTCCCCTATCGCGGTCCACAGCAGACCGGTGGTCTGGTGGAACTGCGTGATGGTGACTTCCGATCTGACTATGCCGCTGTTGGCACCAGCTTCATGAATGATGGCTGGTCGGGCAATTCCGATGCCACCAATCTGGCGAAGGATCTGATTAAAAAGGGTATGGTTGGTCAGGAACTGGCCAATGCAATCAATGATCAGATTTCCCGGCATCTGCGGTTAAACAGCTCGGCCGAGGTTTTGGCAAACTGGAACAACCGGGTCGAGCTTGCCGATGAAAAGGACAGCTCGGGCATTCCGCGCCCGAAAGTGACCTTTACCCTTGATGACTACACCAAAAAGGGATTGGCAAATGCGCTTGAGGTCAATCGCAAGATCTTTGCAACCCTTGGTGTGGCCGACATGCAGACCGATACCCCGTATCTGTCGAATGCGATTATTGGTGGAACCACGATCATGGGCTCGGACCCGAAAACATCGGTCGTGAATGCGGATCTTGTCGCGCATGATCACAGCAATCTTTATATTCTGGGATCAAGTTCGCATGTAACAACACCGGTCAATGCCCCGTCCTTGACCATTGCCGCACTGGCGATCCGTGCGGCTGATCATATGGCCGATGCATTGACCAAATGAATACACCACTCAAACGACTGATCCTGATTGAAACAGGGCTTCTTGCCCTGTTCGTTCTTCTGGGCAACGGAATGCGATCTGTCGCAACCATGACCGTTTCCGTCTCCCAAGGTGAGTTTGCAAGCTTCCTGAACATTTCGGTCGAACGCACCGATATCCTGATTGAAGTCCTGATTGGTGGTGCTGTTATGGCACTCGCCATCGCGCCCTTTGTGATCAACAGTCACACTGCGCGCAAGGTCTGCCTTGCCACCGCCATCCTTGCCAGTGCCAGCTATGCCGCTGTCGGGTTGACCATGCACTGGGATCCGGCCCTTTCCGTGCGTGAAATCATCGTTCTGGCCAGCTTCTGCATGGGTGGCTTTGCGATTTCGTTCTTTGCCCCGCTGGCACAGCTTGCGATCAGCCAGACCAAGACGGATCGCGAAAAGGCGATGCTGACAACAGTCTGGACCGCCGCCCAGCCGATGGCGTTTCTGATTGCGCCACAGCTGGTTAAATATGTCGCCTTTGATGTCGGCACCGGGAATTACTTCCTGATCCTGGCCGTGATGCCTTTGCTGTTTTTGTTGATCATGCCGATGGTGATGGGCGCTGCCGCGCCAACAATCACCGGAAATACCGGCATAAAACAGGCGCCCAACTGGAAACTGATCGGTCTGTTTCTGTCGGTCGTCATCATTTTTGAAGCATGGACAACTGCCAACAGCTTCCTTGGCGTTGAAAGCCTGACGGGACTTGGCCTTATGTCGGCTTTCCTTGTTTTGTCGGCCGTTTTGTATTTCAGTGTGAAATCGTCAGTGCCGCACGACACCAAACTGCCATCTGATGCGATTTTCCTGTTGGTGGTGTTATTCATCCTCGAAATCCCGACCACCGGTGTTTACGACACCGCTTATCTTGTGCGGCATCTGTGCTCGTCAGAATTGATTGATGATCGTGCGACCCTTGGAGCAGCCTGCCAGGTGATCATGGTGTTTGCCGCCGGGGCCCTGATTGCACGTAATCCGGTCTGGCGCGAACGACTTTGGCTGCTTGCCATTCCATGTCTGATCGTTTCATCGGTTGCGACGATCTTTTACCCCTACCCCGCAACGGATGCGGCCCTGTTCTATTGGACCAAGATGCTTTCAAGTATCGGGATCGGGATTGCCACAACAATTGTGGTTAGTGCTGTGATCGCATCGGCCAATGGTAACAAGCTGATCACGCTGGCCCCGGCATTCGTCATCATGTTTGGTACAGAAGTCGGGATCGAGATCCTTGAAATCACGTTCCAGATTTCAAAACTGGCGGGGCTTGGCGTAACACCAGCCTATCAGATGGTTTTTGTCGTACAGGTAAGTGCTGTGTTGCTGGCCACCACACTTATGGCGTGGCGCTGGCTTGCACCGAAAACACAAAAAACTTCTGCCGCCTGACTCAGGAGGACAACAGTCATCGTAATTGGCGCGCGCCTTTGGCGTGCCTGCGGGGAACTAAGCCATTACAAGACTTCCTAATTGGAGCTAAGCCTAGCTTTGTTCGCGATCTGGCGACCATGACCCTTTCAAAGGCATCGGCAAGACACAATATCAATTAATGGTTGCCATGCTTATTTCTCCGGGGGCTCTAGGAGCAACAGATTGCAAAACCGCTTTTGGGTATTGCTGATATCTGCCGTCATGTTTTCATTTACCGCCCCACCCGCACGGGGCGAAGAAATCGTGCGCATGGCCTTCCCGACCGGTGCGGTTGAGTTCTTCAGATACGAGTTCGGCGTTATCGAGCTTGCGCTTGAACATGCCGACGGCGAGTTTCGGCTTGTGATCGAAGAATTCGCGGGCATGACACAGGCGCGCATCAGCTCAATGATGCAAGAGGAAACGGTGGATGTCATGTTCACCGGTTACAGCCTCGAGCGAGAAGCAACGTTCTTGCAAGTTGACGTTCCGATGACACGAGGCTTGCTGGGATATCGTGCTTTCATCACGCATAAGGAAAACATCCCGGCTCTTAGTCAGGCAGCTTCTCTGGAAGAATTGAAAAAATTCTGCATCGGCACCGGGTCAGATTGGCCGGATGCCAGCATCATGGAGAAAAGCGGGTTTTGCGTTGATCGCGCACCGCGTGATCAGCTTTGGCCGATGGTCGCCAATAAAAGATTTGATCTTCTGAGCCGTGCGGTGCACGAGGGCTATCGCGAAATTGATGTTATCAGCCGGGAATATCCCAACGTCGTTCTCAGCCCGTCACCGGTTCTGGCGTATCCGTTTGATCTGTTCATTTACGTGAACCGCAATAATGAACGACTGCATGCGATTTTGACGCAGGGACTTTCGCGGGCCTATAGCACTGGCGACTTCATGCGACACTTCTTATCGAACCCGCATATTCGCCAGGCGCTCGAAACACTGAAGGATCCTGACACCCAGATTATCCAGATTGAAAATCCGGATATGAGCCAAAAGTCGCGCGACATTGACCCCGCACTTTGGGAAAATATCGTGCGCCGCAATTATGATGATAACTTTGGCTATGAACCCCGGGATCAGATGTAAATCCGATATTTATCAAAACGATATCTGATTTACTGCATATGCAGATTTTTCGTTCTTAAAACGGAATAATCTTATTTGGATCAGGCAATGATCCTTAATCGGTTTAATTTTCCAGCCAGTATCGGTGAATGTCGGCGCTGTTATGCTCTGTCATTTCCGGGTTACCAAGATCAATTATCCGTAAATCTGGATGGTCCTGCAGGAACCGGGTTGCATAGGCAATTCCGGGATGTGCCTGAAAATATTTGTCGATCGCGCCGTTTTCTGTCGCCGCCTGAAAGCCTTGTTCGATCAGGTCATGAAGGGATTTGCTGTCGCGGCGAACATAAAAATAGAAATCGTATGGATAACGCAGCAGCAATTTTGGATAAACAACAAGGTCATACTGCCGCAACAACCTTTTGACGTTTTCTGTTTCGAGTTCATGCATCGCCAGATGCATGACGTCGAACCGGCGCGTTTTAAGCATCGAATAAAGATTACGCCCCGGCCCTCCGACCACACACAAACCTGCCTGTTTGAAGATTAGGGTATCAACCCATGAATTGCCGGAACCGATACAAACATCTTTTAGGTCCATGAGGGTTTCGACTTGGCCAAGTTCTTCGACCATATCAGGCCGGGTAATCAACAAACGATACCCCTGCAACCCCTTGGTCAGAGGATAATCGATTTGAAGCAGATGACTTTCGGCATATCGGCTATACCCGGCAAGGGCAATATCGACCTGACGTTCATCAAGCATGACAAATCCACGCTTTTGCGACAAGCTATCTACAGGGACGATTTCCAGTCTGTTATTCCCCCGTGCGTACTGCAGTGCCAATTCGAGCAAGCCTGTCTGAAGAGCAAAGTGCGTCTCACTACCGGCCGGCAATGGTAGTTTGAATGTCTCGGCGTACAGAGGGGTGGTCAACATCACGGGAAGAATGGCCAACCCACAAAAATATCTGAAAAATGAAACCATTACGCCCGCAACTCTTTCCCCAAATTTTCAGGAATTTACCTTTGCCAATTCAGATGGGGATTGCCACGCATGGAAACATCCCTGCTGGTAAGGACGGGTCGAAAAAACATTCATCACTTTGTAATTCTTATAGAAACAACTGATCAACGAAGATCATTTTACCGATCTGTTGTGATTCTCCTTGACGTTTTGTTATGTTATATCATAACAACGCATACCAAGTAACACACCCATTGCAAACCGGATCAACCACATGCCTTCCTTGCGCCGAGCCCTCCGTCACATTCTTTTTACCGCCCCGATCCTAGTTGCCGCCCCGCTGACCGCGGTTGCCCATGGCGACGATGCCCCGAAAGTCGTGACCTCGATCAAGCCGGTCCACGGCATCACAAGTGCCATCATGAAAGATATCGGGGAGCCGGTTTTGCTGATTGATGGCGCGTCTTCGCCGCATACCTATTCTTTGCGTCCAAGCGAGGCGCGTGCGCTAAACGATGCCGATCTGGTGATCTATGTTTCACATGCGCTGGAAGGCTTCCTTGAAAAGCCGCTTGAAAGCCTTTCTGGCCATAGCCATCAGCTTGAACTGGTTTCCCTGCCGCAACTGTCATTGCGCAACATGCGCGAAGGCGGCACGTGGGAAGGTCACATGCATGCACATGAGGGCGACGCGCATGACGATCATGAGGATCATGACGACCATGTGGACGAACATGAAAAACATGACGATGATGACGCCCACCATGACGCCGCTGAACACCACGAGCATGAGGGTATCGACACGCATATCTGGATGGATCCGGCCAATGGCGCGACCATCGCGATTGCCATCGCCGATGAACTGGCCGAGATTGATCCGGAGCATGCCGAGGACTATCGCGCAAATCTTGAGACGTTACTTGCAAGCCTGACCAACCTTGGTAATGATCTTCGGGAAAAAGTTGCACCGGTTCAGGACAAGCCCTATGTGGTCTTCCACGATGCCTACCAGTATCTCGAAGCAGGCTTTGGCCTGAATGCGGTCGGATCGATTACCGTTTCGCCAGATCAAAAGCCCGGAGCCAAACGCCTTCATGAAATCGAAGACAAAATCCACGATACTGGCGCTGTCTGCATATTTGCCGAACCGCAATTCCGCCCGGCAATCGTTCAGGCCGTCGTGTCTGACACTGGCATCCGGACTGGCACGCTTGACCCGCTCGGCTTTGATATTGCTGCGGGGCCGACTGCCTATCAGGAAATTCTCGCACAAAATGTCGACGCACTTGTCGATTGCCTTGGCGACGCTTCGTAAGCGCACAGCAATGATTTTGGTTGCCGGCATGACGATGCTGGCAACCGCCCCTTCGGCATTTGCGCATCCACATGTCTGGATCGACGCGAATGCCGAATTCGTTTTTGAGAACGACAAGATTACCGCCATTCGCGTGCGCTGGCTGTTTGACGATCTGTTTAGCATGACCATGATCGACGAGTTCGACAAAAACCACGACACCCGGTTCTTTGACGAAGAAAACACCGCCGTACACGACAATGCCTTTGCAGCCCTTTCCGAGTTTTCCTGGCTGACACATCTGCGCAAGAACGAAGAACTGGTATCCTTTGCCAGTGCGACTGATTTTGTTGCCGATATCACCGATGACCGCCGGGTAAGCTATGACTTCAAGCTGATGCTCGAAACACCACTCGATCCGATCAAGGATGCCATCAGCCTGTCTGTTTATGATGCCGAATACTATATCGATGTCGCCTACACACAGGTCGATCCCGTCCTGTTTGCGGGGGCCAAAAACCTGTCCTGCCATTTCGAGATGAGCGAAGATGAAAAGAACCGCATCTATTTTGACCTGCTCGCGCCGGTCCGTGCCGATGTTGTTTGCGCGGCCAAGGTGGCGGATGGCAGCAGTTCTGGCGGCCTTGCTCCTGGCGATTTCGTTCTCGTCGAATAATCCGGCAGCCGCACAATCGTCAAACCTTCTGGGTCGCGGGGCCGTTGACAGCCCCCAAAGTGCCCCGGCACCCAATCCGGATGCCGATAATACCGAAGAAAGCCTGATTGCCCTGCCCGACTGGCTTTCAGACCTTATTGGTCAGACGGTGACTATTCAGACCAAACTCAATCGTGAAATCACCACCACGCTCCGCGAAGCAAAGAACGGTGACAGTTTCTGGCCGGGCCTTGTCATTATTGCCCTGTCCTTTGGCTATGGCGTTTTTCATGCGGCTGGCCCCGGCCACGGCAAGATGATCACCACCACCTACTTCCTGTCCCGCGACGCCGGATGGAAACAGGGTGTGGCGATGGGCAGCCTGATTGCCGCCGTTCAGGCGGTTTCCGCCATCGTCATGGTGGGCGGCCTGACCCTGGTTCTTAACCTTGGCCCGGCAGCGGTCACCAAGAACGGCCTGATCATGGAGGCGGTTTCATACGCCCTGATTGCCGCCTTGGGCGCAGTGATGGCGCTTCGCATCCTGCAAGGCCGTGATGACTGTTGTGATCACCACGGACCACATGGCAATCACCATCACCATGATCATGAACACGACCATCATCACGATCATCATCATGACCATGCACACGGTCACGCCCATGACGATGAACCCGTTGCCCAATCCAGCTGGCAGATGATCTCAACCGGTGTTGTCGCAGGTTTGCGCCCCTGTACCGGGTCGATCCTTGTGCTGCTGTTTACCTTGGCCAATGGCATGTTTCTGATCGGGATTGGCGCCGCCTTTGCCATGGCGTTTGGGGTTGCAATTACCATCAGCCTGATCGGACTGGCCGCCATCGGCATTCGCACAGGCACACAGCATCTGTTCAGCGTTTCGGAAACGTCTTCCGGGATCATTCGCCGCACGAGCGGCTTTACCGGGGCTGCAATCATTACCCTGTTTGGTGTGATGCTGTTGCTGGCGTCGGCAAGACAGCTTGGCTGGCTTTGAGCCGGACATAAAAACAGCCCGCAAGGGGGTACTTGCGGGCTGAAAACGATCTCGTCTATTTGGGCAAAACGGCCTCTGCCTTACTGAGCAGAGACAACTTTCATCACCAGTTTCCCGTCCGGCTTGATCGGGCCGTCTTCCTTGGCGCCCAGGGTGTATTCGAATACGCCCGTTTTCATGCCACCGGCTTCGGAATGCACCATCAGCATCAACATTTCGCCGGACTTGACCGGTTCCTGCAGGATGGCTGTTACGTCCATGTTTTCACCCTTTTTAAGCGGTGCATAGCCAACGACCGGTCCCGGCTTCATATCGCTGTTGGTGCGATGGACAACCAGCCAGCCGTTTTCGCCAGCCATGATTTTCGATGCGGTCACCACGCCAGCCGAAACATCCTGATCCATGGCTTCGACCATCGGACCCATTGCGTTTGCCGCACCGGCACCGCCGAATACAAAACCGGCACTCAGCATCATTGCCGTGATCACGCCGGTTGCTTTTGCCGTTGCTTTGGCTTTGAAGGTCATGTGAAGTCTCCTTTGCTTTTGATCTGGAACGCGCTGTTTTCTGCGCTCGCTCATGTCATGCGTTTCATCGCACACACAGAAGCTACGCAGCCAAATCAATCGGGTTTCAGCAAAGGTGATTTTTTTTTACTGAGCGACGGAAATCAGGCGCCCATGGATCGCAGGACCGGTTGGCTGACCGGTCGGTGAACCGCCTTCGGGCTCAAGGCTGATACCAAACGTTGCATTGCGCAACATGGCGGGATCAAATCCGCCAAGCTGCTTGGTGGTCGGATTGGCGATGTTTTCAAGTAGGCCAAGCGATTTTGGTTTTGGCCCGGTTTCCTCAGTCACAATCCACAGCTGATAGGTCTTGCCTTCGGGTACTGTCGCCTCGACCGGGCGAATGGTAACTTCGCGGGTTTCAAGATCAACACTCATGACAAATGCCGGTTGGGTGTCATCCCGGTGGAAGACGGCAACAAACTGCCCGTTCTGGACCGGGGAATTCAGATCACCTGAAAGCACAACCACAATCAGACTGGCCGCAATCGCCGCCGCCCCCAGCGCACCGGCACGCCACACGGCCAGTCGACGTTTGAGTTTGGCGAATTCCACCACACCCGGCACCTGTTGGCTGGCGGCTTGGCGCGCAGCCTGTGCGGCACCTTCGATCCGGGCACGAATACCGGCAAACAGATCGCGCGACGGGGCAACCGCATCATAATGGGCGTTTAACGGCGACAGGCGCGCTTCCCAGTCGGAAATCGCGCGATCAAGTTCGGGTTCCTGGCTGCGACGTGTCTCAACGGATTGGCGTTGCGCGGGCTCCAGAGTCCCCAACACATATTCCGCCGCCAACATGTCAATATCATCCCGGTCCGTCATGTTCCCAGGCATTCCTTTAATTGTCTCAGGCTGCGATGCAGCCATGTCTTGATCGTTCCGACCGGTTGGGCAAAGCGTTCTGCCAGTTCGGCACGTGACCAGCCTTCGAGATATGCCAGCTTCACAATTTGCTGGCGGTCGTCTTCGAGATCGTTTAGGCAATGGTCAAGCTGGCGCATCTCGTCTGCAACCGCCATCTGGTCAAATGCAGAGTCCGGCGATATCAGCGTATCAATATCTGCATCCTCGATATCGGCTTCCGGGCGTTGCCGCCGGACGATATCAATCGCCCGGTTGCGGGCAATGGTTGCCATCCATGTGATGATCGAGGCACGACCAGGTTCGAAATCACCCGCCTTTTGCCAGATACGCACATAAATGTCCTGAAGGGCGTCCTCGCTCTCGGCGCGATTTCTCAAGATACGCAGGACGATACCGAAAAGTTTCGCTGATGTTGCATTATAAAGCTGTTCGAAGGCATCCGTATTGCCTTCGATCGACTGCCTCAGCAGGTTTTCCAAATCCCGGGTCGATGTCATACCCACCGCCACATGCATACAGCCCGCCAGACGTGCGGCTGTATGAAAGAAACAAATACGGAATCGCGCATGATCCCGAGCCATAAGTCATTACGCAGCCAGATAGCAACCTGATCAATTTTATTTCAAAGAAAACAACGCGCAGGGTTGCCTGCTGGCATGTCAGGTTTGCCACTCAGACCTGATATTCCTCGGCGATGTTGTTAGCCGCCTTGATCAGGGCGTCCATCACAAGACGCACGCCCGGTGATCGACGCATATCCGGGTGCACCACCATCCACACACTTTCACGGCTGCGGCCTTCGACGTCTGCGTGGATCAATTCGAGTTCATCATCGCGATCACCAAAATAGCGCGGCAAAACTCCGACACCATGCCCGGCGGCAATGAACTGACGGACGGTTTCGGTATCATCAGCACGGAACCGACAGGGCAATTCGCGATCAAGGACCGTGCGCACCCATTCCCGTTTGGACGCGCCATATGTGGTGTCCTCATAACCGCAGAACTCCCAATCCATTTCCGGCACGCGGTCCTTGTAGCCAACCCCGCCATACAGCCCCACACCCAACTCAACCAGTTTGCGGGTAATCAGGCCAGGTTCGCGCGGCGTGATCATGCGTACGGCGACATCGGCTTCGCGTCGCGCCAGATTGACGATGTTCGCCGCACCAACGATTTCGAATTCGAGTCCCTTATGCGCCTTGAGCAATCGGGCAAGGCGCGGCGCGAACAATACGCGTCCGGCAACCGGGGGCACGGAAATGCGCACAACCCCGTGGGCGGCTTCATCGCCCTTTGCCTGTCGCTCAAATGTCAGGGCTTCTTCTTCGACTCGTTCGGCCACAGGAACAAGGTTTCGACCCGCTGATGTCAGTTGCCAGCCACGTGGTAATCGGTCAAAAAGTTTTGTGCCAAGATCACTCTCGAGTGCCTCGATCCGTCTCGCAACGGTGGTATGTTCTTTACGCAACCGTCGCGCTGCACCGGACAGGCTATTTTCTTCCGCAAGAACAAGGAAGTAGCGTAAATCATTCCAATTCATAGGCGTTATTTGGTCCCTTGGAATCTGTCAAAATCGTCGTGCATTTTTGCACAGTAGCTATGCAAAACAAAGTAGTTCCCGTTTTATTTCGCATATGACATTTTCCGCCCATCGAAACGCAAATCAACCGTAGATCATAGGAGGCCATCATGGCACACACGGTTTCCGCTGCACCGCAATTCAATGCTGCTACCGACCCGTTCGCGAAACGCATGCCGTTCGGATCGCTTCTGAGCCAGATCGCCAACAAGATCGGTAAGGCACGTGCACCCAAAGCCGCGAGCTACGGTTGGGATTCACTGAGCCATGCTGAACTTGCCGACCTTGGTCTGCAGCGCAAATTCAACGGTTCGACCTGGTATGTTGACCGCATTTCGCGCTAAGGCGTGATCGGGCGCGGCACCGATATCGCCGCATGGACGACCCTGATAGAAAAAGGGACCCAACCGGGTCCCTTTTTCGCATTTCGGCTTTGGCTACTGAGCCCAAAAATATCAGCCGCGCAGCGTCTTGACCTTATCGGTGGCTTCCTGCGCAAGTTTGGTGATCTTGCCCCAGTCGCCTGCCTTGACCGCATCCTTGGGCGCAATCCATGAACCACCGACGGTGATGATGTTTGGCAGCGCCAGATAATCAGCAAGGTTGGCAAGCGAAACGCCACCGGTCGGACAGAATGATACCTGCGGGAGCGGGCCGGAAATGGCTTTGAGCATCGAAACACCGCCCTGCTGTTCAGCCGGGAAGAATTTCAGCGTGTCATAGCCATGGTCAATCAGGTTCATGATTTCCGACGGCGTACCGGCACCCGGAAGCAACGGGCATCCGGTATCTTTGGCTGCCTTAAGCAAACCTTCGGTATGGCCGGGCGACACGGCAAAGGCACAACCGATTTCGGCCATGCGTTCCATCTGTTTGGCATTGATCACGGTGCCAGCACCGGTCATCGCATCGGGCACCTCGGCGATGATGCGCTTGATGCTTTCTTCGGCTGCGGACGAGCGTAGGGTGATTTCAAGTACCGGCAGACCACCGGCGACAAGCGCCTTGGCCAGCGGCACGGCATCGTTGGCGTCTTCGATCACCAGAACCGGAACGACCGGTGCCTTGGACAGAATTTCACGCGATGAAAGGCTCATTAAGTTTCCTCCAGGTTTCGATTACGCCGTCAAAATCTTGGCGCAACCGATCAGGGCCGGGTATTTCGCCGTCATCAGGCGCACCGGCACATCATTCATCAAATCACGGAACCGCCCCTTGGCGATCATGCGCTCCTTGAGCGCGCTTTTCTTCATGTATTCGGTAATGCGCGGACCAATGCCGCCACCGATAAACACCCCGTCAAAGGCGCCAAGGGTCAAAACCAGATCCCCGGCAACACCGCCAAGGAACATGCAAAACCGTTCCAGCACCTTAAGACACAGGGCATCCCCGTCCTTAAGGGCACCATCAACAACCTCGGCCGCGGTTTTGGGTGCGACATCAAGCCCATCAATGGCGGCAAGTGCACGATAGAGGTTTTCAAGCCCCATGCCCGACAACACACGTTCGGCAGATACACGATCAAGTTCACGGCCCAGGAATTTGACGATCTCGTAATCCAGATCGTCAATCGCCGGCAGAGACACATGCCCGCCTTCACCTTGTATGGGCAACCATTTGCCTTCGTGTGGCAGCAGCCCCGAAACGCCAAGACCGGTCCCTGCCCCGACCACAGCCAATGGCAACCCCGGACGGCCTGGACCATCAAACAGCGTGATCAGGTCTTCGTCACCGAGATAGGGCACAGACATGGCAAGACCGGTAAAGTCATTGACCACCACCAGCCGATCGAGATTGAATTCGGCCTTGAGTGCTTCTTTCGAGAACACCCACGGATTGTTGGTGAACTTGACCGTATCGGCCATGGCGGGGCATGCCACCGCCACAGCAAATTCACGCAAGTCCGTGCAATCGGTTTTCACCATAAAATCCCGCATGGCATCGCCGATGGTGGCATAGTCACGCACCGGCAATGTCATGGGTGTGTGGGGATCGCCGGCCTCGTCCAGCCAGGCAAAGCGGGCATTGGTCCCGCCAATATCACCAACCAGCTGCATTACGCGACTTCAGCCTCCCCCGGGAAGGCCGCAGAGGCACCAAGTTCCGCCAGACCAACATGTTCGCGGAAGACACCAAACATCTCGCGGCCAAAGCCATCCTGATGTTCGGCCTTATGGTCAAAGGTCGCAAAGTCACGCTTGGCCAATTCGGCGTCGGTGACATTGAGCAACAGCTCGCCGGTTTCGGCATCAAGACGGATGATATCGCCATCCTGAACCTTGGCGATCGGGCCGTTCATCATGCCTTCCGGCGTCACGTGAATGGCGGCCGGGACCTTGCCCGATGCACCCGACATACGGCCATCGGTGACAAGGGCAACCTTGTAACCAAGATCCTGCAGAACACCCAATGGCGGGGTCAGTTTGTGCAGTTCCGGCATGCCGTTGGCTTTCGGCCCCTGGAAGCGGACAACACAGACGACGTCACGATGCAGTTTGCCTTCCTTGAAGGCGTCCATCATTTCTTCCTGCGACGTAAACACCGCCGCCGGCGCTTCGATCACGCGGTTTTCCGGCTTAACAGCCGAAACCTTGATCACGGAACGGCCAAGGTTGCCCGAAAGCATACGCAAACCACCATCAGCACTGAATGCCTTTTCGGTCGGACGCAGGATTTCTTCGTCATGGCTGGTTTCCGGCGCATCACGCCAGGAAAGCTTGCCATTATCAAGATACGGCTCGGTGCCATAGGCCGCCATGCCACCGGTATGAATCGTTTCAAGATCCGGGTGTAAAATACCGTTCTTAAGCAGATCGGAAATCACAAAGCCCATACCACCTGCCGCATGGAAGTGGTTCACATCCGCCTGCCCGTTCGGATAAACACGGCAAAGCAACGGCACAATGCGCGACAGCTCATCGAAATCATCCCAGCGAAGCTCGATCCCGGCTGCACGCGCCATGGCCGGCAGATGCAGGGTATGGTTGGTCGACCCACCGGTGGCGAGCAAGCCAACAATCCCGTTCACAAACGCCTTTTCATCCAGGATCTTGCCAATCGGGCGATAGTCATTGCCAAGCTTGGTAATGGCAAGCGCACGACGTGCGGCTTCTTCGGTCAGTGCATCGCGCAGATCGGTATTCGGGTTGACGAACGCCGCCCCCGGAAGATGCAAGCCCATAACTTCCATCAGCATCTGGTTGGAGTTCGCCGTGCCATAGAAGGTGCAGGTGCCCGGGCTGTGATAGGACGCGGTTTCTGCCTCAAGCAGTTCCTTGCGGCCAACCTTGCCCTGGGCATAAAGCTGCCGGATGCGGGCCTTTTCATTATTCGGCAAGCCTGATGGCATCGGCCCCGCCGGGACAAACACCGCCGGGATATGGCCATAGGAAAGCGCGCCCATGACAAGACCAGGAACGATTTTATCGCAAACACCAAGGTAAAGGGCCGCATCAAACACATCATGCGACAGCGACACAGCCGTCGACATGGCAATGACATCGCGTGAGAAAAGCGACAGTTCCATACCCGGACGGCCTTGCGTCACGCCATCACACATCGCGGGAACACCACCGGCAACCTGTGCGGTGCCGCCGGCTTCAAACACGGCCTTTTTGATACGGTCGGGATAAACACCCAACGGTTGATGGGCCGACAGCATATCGTTATAGGACGTGACGATACCAAGGTTTGCACCGTCTTCGCCGTTAATGCGCTGCTTTTCCGCAGCCCCGCAACCGGCCGAAGCATGGGCAAGGTTGCCACATGACAGGGCGGAGCGATGCGGGCGATCAGAGGCCGCTGCCTCGATCTTGGCAAGGTAGGCTTCGCGGGTTGGTTTGGAACGCTCGATAATGCGTTTTGTAATCTGTTCTATTTCACGTTTCATGGGGTTCAGCCTTTCGGGTTCTCGGCGCTCCACCACAGATCGACGGGGACATCGTTCTGTTGCAAGATTGCGCGAACTGGCATCTCTTCGATTTCCGTGCCGTTTTTCGCGGTTTCATAGGTCGACCATTTGGATTGTCCGGTAATGTGGATGGCAATGTACCGGGAATTCAGGATGGCGGGCAAAGTCATGCTGATGCGCGGGACCGGTGATACGGTCGGGCGGGCAGCGGCGACCAGTTCGCCATGCTTGGGATAAAGCCCATTACCCAGGGCTTCGGGGGTTGAGGACGGGAAAAGCGATGCGGTATGACCGTCATCCCCCATCCCCAAAAATACGATATCAAGCGGCCAGTGCATTTCGGTTCGCAACCGCGCGCTGACGGTTTCGACCGCGTCTTCCGGGCTGTTATCGCCTGTTTTCAGCGACACAAAGCGGGCGATCTGCGCTTCGTTGATAAACAGGTTATCGCGCACCAGCTTCTCATTGGACTGATCATCATCAAGCCCCACCCAGCGATCATCACCAAGGGTGACAATCACCTTTGACCAGTCAAGGCGCGCCTGTGAAAGGGTTTGAAACAGCGGCTTTGGAAAGCGTCCACCAGCGACCGCAATGCTGGCGTGGCCGCGGGTTGCGATGGCAAATTCCAGACGATCAACGGTTTCCTTGACCATTGCCGCAAGCATTTCATCGCCGCTTTTGAATGTGCGTTCGTTTGTCATGTCTTCTTCCCGAAGTTGGGGTCATGGCGAGTTTGCGCAAGGCCCCGGCACATAAGTACCGGGGTGCACAATGCTAGAACCCGGCCTCTTCGTTCCAGGTCCGGCCATCGCGTTCGATCAGGGCGATGGCAGCAGACGGGCCCCACGTTCCGGCGGTATATCCCTTGGGCGTGACATGATTGTTCTGCCACGCATCCTGAATGGCGTCGACCCACTGCCAGGCAATATCCTGTTCATCGCGGCGGACAAACAGGGTGTTGTTGCCATCAATCGCATCCAGCAAAAGACGCTCATAGGCATCCGGGCTGCGGCCGCCAAACGCCTCGGCAAAGGACAGGTTCAATGCCGTCGGACGCAGACGCACAAGCCCCGGTCCCGGGTTCTTGTTATTGAGCACAAGATGGATACCGTCATCAGGCTGCAGGCGCAGGACCAGCTTGTTGGCCTGATAGTTGGTCATGGATTTTGCCAGCGGGAAAATCTGGTGCGGGACGTCACGGAACTGGATAACGATTTCCGAATGGCGTTTGGGCAAACGTTTGCCCGTGCGCAGATAGAACGGAACACCTGACCAGCGCCAATTATCAAGTTCTGCCCGGATGGCCACAAAGGTTTCGGTGGTGCTGTCGGTATTGGCACCTTCCTCTTCGAGGTAACCCGGCACTTCCTTGCCGCCCACAGCGCCCTTGCGGTACTGGCCGCGCACGGTGGAACTATCGATATTGCTGTCGTTGATCGGCTGAAGGGCTTTCAGCACCTTGACCTTCTCATCGCGGACCGCATCCTGATCAAGGACATAGGGCGGCTCCATCGCGACAAGGCACAAAAGCTGCAACATATGGTTCTGCACCATATCGCGCATCGCACCGGCATCGTCATAATAGGACCAGCGGCCTTCGACCCCGACTTCCTCGCCGACCGTGATCTGTACGTGATCGATATGCGCGCTGTTCCACAGCGGTTCGAACATCGCATTGGCAAAGCGCAGGATCATAAGGTTCTGCACCGTTTCCTTGCCAAGATAGTGGTCGATACGGAAAATCTGGTTTTCCTCGAACACTTCACCGATCTGGCCGTTGATTTCACGGCAACTGTCAAGATCATGACCCAGCGGCTTTTCCAGCACGACACGGGAATTCGGCGTTACCAGACCTGCCTTTTTCAGATTAAAGGCCATGTCGGCAAACAGCGATGGACTGGTCGAGAAATAAAAGACACGATCACGATCAGGCTGATCGGACAGCTTTTCATACAGGACCTTGAACCCGCTTTCATCGCCGGCAGAAACCTGCACATAGGCGATTCGACTGGCGAACTTCGCCCAGGTCTCGGGTTCGAATTCGCCTTTGGGAATGAACTTCTTCCCGGCTTCTTCCAGCTTGGCCCGGAAATCTTCGTCGCTATGTTCGCTGCGCGATGCGCCAAAGATGCGGGTCTCATCATCGAAACGCCCGGTGCGTTCCATTTCATACAGTGCGGGAAAAAGTTTACGTAACGCCAGATCTCCGGTCCCACCGAAAATCACGATATCCGCGATACGATGCTTAAGCCTTTGCCTTTGTTTCATTATGCCCTTAGCCTTCCAACGTTTCCTTCCCGTCGCCAAGGTGGGACCCTGGATCTTGCGATCCTGGCAGACAATCGGGGCACGGCATTTTGCCGTGGTGGCAATCCCGGCCTTTCCGGAACTGCCTATCTGGCAGACAGCTGCGCCGCAAGCGGAGCGTTATCGACCGCAAGCCGGCGTTTCGCCTTCCCATTCTGGTCGAACAAATAGCAATCCTGTACCCGGGCAGTTACCCCGACAGAGCTCCCTGATGCGATTGCCGTATCGCCAGCAACACGGGCAACAAAAAGCTCTTCGGCACCGGTCTGCACATAGACGAGGCCAGCCTCGCCCAGATGTTCAACCACATCGACCGTTCCTGCGAACAATGCTGTGTCCTGATCAGCAATGTTGCAATGTTCCGGCCTGACGCCCACTGTTACACGATCTCCTGTGGCAAGACCACTGCCATCAACGGGCAGATCGACGTCTTTACCAGAATCCAGTTTAACCGTAACAGTTTGTTGCGAAACGGCCCCAACAACCGCCGGAACGAAGTTCATTTTAGGCGATCCGATAAAGCCTGCAACAAATTGATTTTGCGGGTGATGATAAAGTTCCAGCGGGGATCCAACCTGCTCGACCCGACCGGCCCGCAAGACGACAATTTTATCGGCCATCGTCATCGCTTCGACCTGATCATGCGTCACATAAATCATCGTGGACTTCAATTTTTCATGAAGTTTTGTCAACTCGATGCGCATTTGCACACGCAGTGACGCGTCAAGGTTCGATAACGGTTCATCAAACAGGAACACGCCGGGTTGGCGCACAATTGCACGCCCAATCGCGACACGCTGTCGCTGACCACCGGAAAGTTCCTTGGGCTTGCGGTCAAGAAGTTCTTCAAGCTGCAAGATCTTGGCCACCGCCATGACGCGTTCATGCTGCTCGTCCTTGGTCTTTTTCGCCAGATCGAGCCCGAATGCCATGTTGTCAAACACCGACATGTGCGGATAAAGCGCGTAGGACTGAAACACCATGGCGACACCACGATCCTTGGGCGCGACATTATTAACGACCTTACCGCCAATCGACAGTTCCCCGCCCGAGATATCCTCAAGCCCTGCGATCAACCGCAGAAGCGTTGACTTTCCGCACCCTGATGGGCCGACAAATACGCAGAACTCACCATCGCGAATATCAAGGTTCACACCATGAATGACATGGACCGGCCCGAACCGCTTTTCGACCTGCTTTAAAACAACATCAGACATCTTAAACTTCCCTCTGACTTCTTTTGTTATAAGGTCCCGAAATAAAAACCCCACCCCGGCAGCGTCAGGTGACTACCTGCAACTGTGCCGGTGGCAAACGGGCAGTTCGGTTCGGATTGTCCGGGCAGTGTGACTGTTACCGGATCAGGGGTGGTGTTGAACACGCAAATCGTGCGCACAACGCCAGACATTCGGGCAAAGGCAATGACATCACCGCCCAGATTTTCCAGCATCTCGATATCGCCATTGATGATTTCCGGATGGCTTTTGCGCCATGCCAGAAGATCGCGATAGAAATTCAACAACGAGTTCGGATCTTCAGTCTGATCTGCCACCGCGAGTGCACTGTGCTCTGGCGGAACCGGCAACCACGGCTGATCGCCAAAGGTAAATCCGCCATGTGGTGCATTGGCATTCAGCCATGGCATCGGTGTGCGGCAACCATCGCGCCCCTTGAATTCTGGCCACATTTCAATGCCGTAGGGATCCCGAAGCAGTTCATAAGGTACAACTGCTTCTTCAAGACCAAGTTCTTCGCCCTGATAGATGCACGGGGTTCCACGCAGGGACGTGTAAAGTGCCGGGATCATCCGCAGGCGCGCATCATTGTCCCCGCCCTTGTCCTTGCCCCAGCGGCTGGCAACGCGCATGAAGTCATGGTTGGACACTGCCCAGCATGGCCAGCCATCCCCCAGCACATCAAACACGTTTTTGAGCATGTCCCGCACAAGCCCGGTTTCAAGCGGGCTTTCAAGCAGATTGATGGTGTAAGCCATGTGAAGCTTATCCCCGCCTGAAGTGTATTCCGCCATGGTCGCAAGCGAATTGTCCGAGCCGATTTCACCCACCGTCGTGCTGCCGGGATATTTATCCATTACCGCGCGCAGCTTTTGCAGGAAGGCTATATTTTCCGGGCGTGTCTTGTCATAGACATGCATCTGGCGTGTATACGGGTTTTCCTTTGGCGCACCTTCCGGGCGATGTGTGCCCGGAACCCATGGCGGGTTATCACGCAACTCCGCGTCATGAACATAGAAGTTCGCCGTATCAAGCCGGAACCCGTCCACCCCGCGCCGCAGCCAGAATTCGACATCATCAAGCAACTGCGCCTGCACATCCGGGTTATGGAAATTCAGATCCGGCTGACTGACCAGGAAGTTGTGCATGTAATATTGCTGTCGCGTGGTATCGAATTTCCACGCCGACCCGCCAAAGATCGACAGCCAGTTATTGGGCGGCGTGCCATCGGGTTTTGGATCGGCCCAGACATACCAGTCGGCTTTGGGGTTATCACGTGATGAACGACTTTCCTTGAACCAGTCATGCTGATCCGAGCTGTGTGACAGCACCTGATCAATCGTGACCCGCAGGCCCAAGTCATGGGCACGTTCAACCAGATGATCGAAATCGGCCAGCGTGCCAAACATCGGATCGACATCACGATAGTCGGCCACGTCATAGCCGAAATCCTTCATCGGCGAGGTAAAGAACGGCGACAGCCAGATCCCGTCCACACCAAGCGACGCGACATATTCCAGTTTTTGGGTCACCCCCGGCAGATCGCCGATCCCGTCACCGTTGGAATCAAAGAAACTGCGCGGATAGATTTGATACAGGACGCCACCGCGCCACCAGTTTTGATCACCGGCCAAAGCCATTTTTGATCACCTTCAAGTCAATTTGGGACGAGATCGCATCAACCTTTGACAGCGCCAGCCGTCAGGCCGGACACGATGCGACGTTGGAAAATCAGAACCAGAACAATCAATGGAACCGTCACGATGACCGATGCCGCCATGATATTGCCCCAAGGCATTTCAAACTGGCTCGCACCTGAAATCAGGGCGATGGCGACCGGCACGGTGCGCTGTTCATTGGTCAGGGTAAAGGTCAGGGCAAACAGGAACTCGTTCCAGGCCATGATGAAGGCCAGTAGCCCGGTGGTTACCATGGCCGGCCACATGACGGGCAGGAACACCCGCGTGATTACCGTCCACGGGCTAGCGCCATCCATGACAGCCGCTTCTTCGAGTTCGCGGGGCAGTTCGCGCATGAATGCCGTCAGAATCCAGACCGTGAATGGCAAGGTCAGCATCATGTATGAAATCGCCAAACCGAACATGCTGTTATAAAGCCCGACCGCACGGATCAGCTCAAACATGCCCGACAGAACAGCCACTTGCGGGAACATCGACACCGACAAAATGGTGATCAGCAGCAACCCACGTCCGGCGAACTTGACGCGCGCCAGCGCATAGGATGCGGTTACCCCCATCAGAAGGGAAAGAGCAACCACCAGTACGCTAACAAAGATCGAATTGAAGATATTCCGCCCGAACGGCTGACCTTCGAACACCGAGAGATAGTTTGCTAAGCTGAAGCTTTCGGGCAGATAATTGACTTCAAACAGGGCCGATCCGGTTTCGAACGCGGTCAGGATCGCATAGTAAAACGGGAACACCGCAAACAGGACGATCACGCCGACCAGCAAATAGAAGCCAGCCTTTTTGACGATGTCATTAAAGGTCATATCCATCTTAGTGCCCCCCTTCATCAAGGCGCACACGGCCAATCATGATATAAGCCATGATGCAAAACGCGATTACCAGGAACAGCAGTGTGGATGCGGCAGAGCCATATCCAACTTCCTGAAAATCGACCAATATCTGTCGGGCATAGACCGACATGGTCATGGTGTTGGGATTGTTCGGCGTCAGCACGTAAATCACGTCAAACACCCGAAGAGCATCAAGCGCACGGAAGATAACCGCAACCATCAGGGCTGGCTTGATCAGCGGCAAGGTCACCTTGAAGAACACCTTGACCGGGTGAATGCCATCGACCTTGGCGGCTTCGTAACAGTCACTTGGCAACATCTGAAGGGCTGCGAGTGTCAAAAGCGCCATAAATGGCGTCGTTTTCCAGACATCGACCATGATGACGGCGGCCATCGCCATTTGCGGATTGGCCGTCCATGCGATCGGTGCGTCGATAAAGCCAAGAGCAATGAACAGGTCATTGATGATGCCGAACTGATCATGAAGCATCCAGTTCCACATCTTGGCTGACACAATCGTCGGAATTGCCCACGGAATCAGAACAGCAGCACGGACAAGCGCGCGCCCCTTGAATTCCTGATTGAGGACAAGGGCAACAATGATGCCCAGAACCGTCTCAAGCGAGACCGAAATCACCGAGAAATAAATCGTATTCCAGACCGCCTGCCACCATTCCGGATCAGCCAGAAGCCCAAATGTCTCGCCGTCATAAACGGCATAGAAATTCTCAAACCCGATAAAGCCGTAGCTGCCAAGATCAGACAGATTTGCATCGGTAAAGCCGAAGATAAACGTTCGAAGCAAGGGCCAGCCTGCCACTGCGGCCAGAATGACCAGCATCGGGGTCAGGAACAACCAGGCCGAACGCCGTCTTGAACGTGTCAGGGACGAAACCTGCGCCATGTTACTGCTCTTGATATTGAAGTCAGACGGAGCAATGCCCGTCAGTTACCCGGCTTGCCGTTTTCCGATGTTAACAGCCGCTACTTCGGATGCGTTCATCGCAGCAACCCGGCCTTGTGTCCGTCGGCGGAGCGTCGTGTTTTGACGCCCCGCCCGACGGATGGGCGTTACCAACCGGAACGCTTGATGCGTTTAAGGCTACGTTCAAGCCCGGTAAGGGCCTCATCAGCAGTCTGGTTGCCAGAAAGGGCACTATGAACAGCCTGCCAGAACTCGCTTGAAACCTTGTTATAGTTTGAACCGGTCACAGTTGACGGACGCGGTGCGGCATTGACAAAGGTGTCATAAAGATCGCCAAAGAACGGGTTAGCCGAAAGAACTTCTTCGTCCTGATAGAGATCGGCAATCGTCGGATTATAGGACCCTTTGATGGCACGGCGTTTCTGTTCCTCATAGGAGGTCAGGAACTTCACAAGGTCTGCGGCAAGTTCAGGGTTTTCGGAATATTTGGAAACTGAGAGCTGCCAACCGCCAAGGGCTGCTGCCGAACGGCCATCTTCACCACCCTTTGGCAGGGCAGCGACACCGACCTTGCCTTTGACCGGGCTGTCAGCAGAGTTTGCCAGCGACCAGGCATAAGGCCAGTTGCGCATGAAGACCGAGTTGCCCGACTGGAACACACCACGTGCTTCTTCTTCGGCATAACCAAGAACACCTTCCGGCGAAATCGTACCTACCCAGCCCGCAGCAGTGCGGATGGCTTCCTTGGCGGCATCGTTATTGATCGAAATGTCGCCATTTGGCTCAACAACCGATCCTCCGTTATAGGAAACAACCCATTCCAGCGCGTCGCAGGTCAGGCCTTCATACGCACGGCCCTGGAACACATGGCCCCACATCTTGTCGTTGCCAGCCTTGCGTTCGCCTTCCTGAATTTTCTGGGCCGTCGCGGTCAGTTGTTCCCAGGTTTCCGGGACGGGCTCACCGTACTTTTCCAGAAGATCCTTGCGGTAATAAAGAACACCTGCATCGGTGTACCACGGCATGGCAACCAGACGATCTTCGAAGGTGTTGTTGGCAACAATGGCTTCAAAGTGTGCTTTGGCCTCTTCGGCCATATGATCGTTCAGATCAATGAAGTGATTACCAAGAATACCCGGCCAGATCACATCGATCTGAAAGACGTCGATATCGGCCGAACCGGCGGCCAGAATTTGCTGGTAAAGGGCCAGACGTTCGGTGGTGGAGTTCGGAGTGGAAATCACCGAAACCTCGTTACCGGTTTTGGCCGCCCAAGCATCGACACCTTCCTGACACAACGCAAGTTCCTGACCAACCGCGCCACACGAAATCGAAATTTTGGCTGCATGTGCCGACCCGGCGATGGTGATGGCTGCGCCAAAGACGCCCGCAGTCGCGAGCAACTTTTTCATCAAGGTCATGGAGACCTCCCTATATTGATGTTTGTTTTCCATGCAGCCTTTCGGCGGCTGCCTTGTTTGTTCTTATTGGACGTATTTCTGTGCAGGATGGGTTCCGCGCCAGAACCCCAGTCGCACTATTTGGCTACAATCAATTCGGATTTTGCTTTCCCGGCGCGGAACCATCCGATTGAAAAAGGATACGCCTGATATGACCTTTTCAAAGTGTCATATCCTTCAAAGGATGATACTATTCTGCAAATTCAACGCCAATAGTCCTACAATTGACGGGTTAAAATGCGAATCATCCAGGAACGAATTACCAATCCAGATGGATATAGCTGGGGTTATTTCCATTATGTCTGGGATGATTTCCGCTGTAACTGGCACCAGCACCCGGAATATGAAATGACCCTGACGCTCAACGCCAAAGGGTCGCGTCTGATTGGTGATCATCGTCAGGATTTCGATGGTATCGACTTTGCCATGGTCGGCCCCAACCTGCCCCATTTGTGGGAATGCAAACGTATCGACCCGTCCCGCCCGATTGAAGTTTATGTCATGTGGCTGTCTCAGGAATGGGTGCAGAACCTGACCCATGACTTTGTCGAATTTGCCGACTTCCACGAATTGTTTGATCGGGCACGCCGTGGTCTTTCCTTTACCGAAGACGCTGTTGCCAAGGTGGAGAGTATCTGCCCCAAGCTTGATAGTGCCAAACCACGCGCACGCTTCATCCTGATGATTGAAATGCTGGAAACCCTTCTGGCCGGGATCGACCGCCCCTTGGCATCCGCCAATTTCCGGGGCGAGGCTGGTCACAACAGTGAATCGATCCGGGTTGACCGCGCCCTTGCCTTCATCCATGCCCATCACGCTGAACCGTTGCGCGTTTCTGCCCTGGCCGATGTCGCGGGTGTAAGTGAAAGCAGCTTCTATCGTCTGTTCAAACGCTACACCGGGCGCAGCGTGGTGGAATATTTGAACGAATACCGCATCTCGCGGGCGTGCGTTCAGTTGTCACGCACCGATCTGCCGATTTACCAGATTGCGGAAAATAACGGCTTTCCCAACCTGTCCAACTTCAATCGTCGCTTCCGGCAATATCGCGGCAAATCGGCCAATGCCTATCGCGAGAACATCCGGGTTCATGGCCAGTTCCCCGATCATCCGCCGACACCGGCCGCAGTCGCAGGTGCCGTTCCCGCCCGACCGCTTCCAAGCGAAGTTGATGGCATCCCGTCACGCACAGCCATCCCGGCAGCAACGATTGATGCGGCCGAGTAAAAGAACATCGGCGTTCATTTTATCAAGACTCGCGCAAAGGTACTGTTTTCTGCGGATTTGATTAAACCCGAGTCTCCCCCCTTTGACGTGAATGTTCTCATTCTCACCAAAAAAAGAGAACATTTGAGAACGCAATCTTTATATTTAAATTCAATCACTTAATATAGACGCCTGCATTTTGTTCCAATTTTGTTCTTGCGAGAACAAAATCAGAACAGTATGGTTTCCTCAGACAGATTGAGGAGGACACACCATGCTGAAACTGATCGAGAACCCGACCCGCTTAAACGAGCTTTGCAGCACAGTCGCTGTTGTCGGCAGCACAGGATTTTTCCTGTTTGTGATCGGACTTGGTATGGCCCAGACCCTTCGCGGTCTTGTCTAGGAATTCCCAACACACGTTATTTGTGTTTCTGAGGCCCGGACCATAAGCCACCCAGCTTTTGTCCATCACGGGCGTCTGACCGGCAGGCAACCCCGCACCCAAACCCTGTCCTGCCTGTCGGTCAGATCTTCCCTACGCCCGGTCTTCCCCATGGGGCCTCATGGACCGCAATAATGCTTTCCGCATACTCCGCCTACTGGCGCCGCTATTTCCCCAATAGCGGCGCTTTTTTTTGATTTGCACGTACCCGGCACCAGATTTACCCCAATAGAAAATGTGAGCCTTCCTCACATTTCTCTGTCAATCGACCGCCAAGCTCCAACGTTACATGCCAAAAACTTTTTATTGCATCGCAACAGTTTACGCTGCATTGCAAAATTTCACTCGACAAACCGGCAAAATTTCGTTTGAATCAGGGTGAAAAAAGATAATTCGTCATTTCCTCATACTTTATGGCTATTGCTTGTCTGCGGAACTCAAGTAGGCTTTGAAGCAACAATTGGATTTCAGAACGCTGATCCCCAGATATTGAGTAACGGGCGTCAGATCGGCCAACGGAAATTACTCGTCCAGACCGGAATTCTGAAACAAGCCACATTACGCGCGCAGGTACGCTGTACGCGGATAAAACAGGGTGAAATGCCGTAAACCAGGTCGGTGGCCACTTAAACCTTTGTCGGTCACCCGGGAGTGAGAATAAATGCTGTATCACCTTTATGAATTGCAGCACGCCACAATAAGCCCGCTTCGCATGGCCGCAGATGCCAGCAAGAAGTGGCTGCGCAATCCGGCCAATCCAATGTCCTATACCCATCAGGGTCGGGCAGCGGCCGCAGCGTGTGACGTGTTCACGCATATTACCCATCGTTACGGCAAACCGGAATTCGGTCTGGACACGACGGTGATCAACGGCGAAACCGTGCCGGTCACCGAAGAAATTGTCCACAGGGAAGCTTTTTGCAACCTGTTGCATTTCAAGCGCGAAACCGACCATCTGAAAACACAGCCCGATGACCCGCGACTGTTGATTGTAGCCCCCCTTTCCGGGCACTTTTCAACGCTTCTGCGCGGCACGGTCGAAGCACTTCTGCCCGATCATGATGTCTATATCACCGACTGGATTGACGCCCGTCTGGTGCCAGTCCATCTCGGCCATTTCGATCTGGATAGCTATATCGATTATCTGATGCGCTTCCTGCGCAAGCTTGGCCCGAACACGCATATGATGGCCGTTTGCCAGCCATCTGTCCCAGTGGTTGCCGCAGCATCCCTGATGGCAGCAGGCAACGAAGCCTGCCAGCCAGCATCGATGACCCTGATGGGGGGCCCGATTGATACCCGCGAAAACCCGACCGAGGTCAACAAGTTCGCCAAGCAACATACCCTTGACTGGTTTGAGCAGCATGTGATTTCGCATGTGCCCCTGCCGCATGCGGGTGTGATGCGCCGGGTTTACCCGGGCTTTATGCAGCTTGCAGGCTTCATGAGCATGAACTGGGATCGTCACGTTTCCGCCCATCACGACATGTTCAATCACCTTGTCGAAGGTGACGGCGAAAGTGCCGATGCCAAGCGTCATTTCTATCAGGAATATCTGGCGGTCATGGATATGACAGCCGAGTTTTACCTGCAGACGCTGAAGGTCGTGTTCCACGAACACAGCCTGCCCGAAGGTACGATGCGCTGGCAGGGCGTTCCGGTTGATCCATCCGCCATCACCAAAACGGCCCTTCTGACCGTTGAAGGCGAACGTGATGACATTACCGGCATGGGACAGACCCGCGCGGCCCACAAACTGACCACCAATCTGCCTGACAATATGCGCATGCATCATCTTCAGCAGGGTGTCGGCCATTACGGTGTCTTTAACGGGCGTCGCTGGCGTGAACAGATCAGCCCGCGGATCAAGGAATTCATCCGCCGTCACGATCACGAAGGCAAAGGTGCGCGCAGCGCCCCCAATGTCACGCACATCAACGCGGCCGAATAACACCTAACCGCAACCATATCAAAAGCCGCCTGCATAAAAACAGGCGGCTTTTTTTGTTTGAGCGGATTACTGCCAATGACAAAAAGACACAGGTGAACCGCCCTTCACGGCAACGCGTAAAGCCTTAAACAGCGAAACAACGACTGAGCCCACCACCATGACCAGCTTGACGACATTTGACTCTTTTCCAAAAGACAGCCTTGCCGTCGTCTGTGGCGCAACAGGCGGAATCGGAAAGGCCTTTGTCGATCATTTGCAGGCCAGCGGGCGGTTTTCCGGGGTGATCGCGCTTTCGCGAACCAGCAGCCCTGCCCTTGATTTTGATCGCCCGGAAACCGTCGCCGAGTGTGCGGATTATGTCAAAACGCTTGGTGGCGAGGTACGCCTGATCATTGATGCGACGGGATATCTGCATGACGAGAACTTCCAGCCGGAAAAATCCCTGCGCCACATTGATGCCGACTACATGGCCAAGCAGTTTCAGATCAACGCGATTGGCCCGGCGCTTTTGATGAAGCATTTCTGCCCAATGCTGCCGCGTTCAGGCAAATCGGTGTTTGCCACCCTGTCGGCCAAGGTTGGCAGCATTGGTGATAACCGTATGGGGGGCTGGTATGGGTACCGTGCGGCCAAGGCAGCGCTTAATCAGCTGGTCAAATGCACCGCGATTGAAATCGGGCGGAACAAGCGTGATTGCGTTTGCGTGGCCCTTCATCCCGGCACGGTCGATACCGGCCTTTCCGGCCCGTTTGCCAAATCAGGGCTGAAAGTACAAAGCCCGGATGAGGCCACGGCTAATATGCTGAACGTTATTGATCAGCTTGAGGCCCCGCAATCGGGCGGGTTCTTTGCCTATGATCGTACAGAGCTGCCTTGGTAAAGCGGGCTTAATCAAACAGCTTGGTCAGAAGGGCATGCTGTAACAGGATAATGGTCTTGGCATCGCGGATACGTCCATCGGCCATCATCGGAATGATGTCGTCAAAGCCGATCTCAAGCACATGGATATCCTCGCCCTCTTCATGCAGGCCACCACCATCGCCTTCGCGGTGATCGCGGGTGACTTCGGCAATGAACAAATGCAAACGTTCGGTGACGGATCCCGGGCTCATGAACAGGTCAAAGACCTGACGGGGCTTTCCGATCTTATAGCCGGTTTCTTCTTCGACCTCGGCAATGACGGCTGCAGCCGGATCACGATCATCAAGCACACCTGCTGGCACTTCGATCAACATGCCGTCTTGGTTGCCATTGACAAAGCTTGGCAGGCGAAACTGTCGGGTGAGGATAACGGTACGATCCATGCGGTTATAAAGAAGGATGCCCGCCCCATTGCCACGTTCATAAGCTTCGCGCGTCTGGCTTTGCCATGATCCATCTGATCGTTTCAGATCAAAGCTGACGCGATAAAGCCAATACCAGTTGTCCGACAGACATTCGATATCACTGACACGGACGTGATCCTGATCGGAAAGAGACCAACCTTTGGGCAGATCGAACATGATGGCGTCACCGGACTAGCGTTTCAGGAAGGCAGAAAGGGTCAAAAGCACGGCATCGGGTTTCTCGGCATGCACCCAGTGGCCAGCGCCCTTGATGCTGGTAAAGGTCGCCTTGGGGAAAAGCGACTTGATGTGATCGCGGTCCTTGGGATCGACATAGTGCGAGTTGGCACCCGAAATAAACAGGACATCGCCATCATACTGATCGGCAAGCCCGTCCGTTGGCCAACCGATGATATCGTCAAGATGATTGGCCATGGCATCAATGTTGACCTGCCATGACATCGCACCCGTTTCCTTGTCTGTCGCGACATTCTGGGCAAGGAATTGACGCACGCCCTTTTCCGATACGCCAGAAGACAAGGCGTCTTCGACCTCGGAGCGGCGCGAAATGGTGAAAAAGTCGACATCGCGCATGGCGCTGATATAGCCGCTATAATCATGGTCATAGGAAACCGGGGCAATATCGACCACGACCAGATCGGCAACCAAACCGGCATCGGCCGAAAGGGAAAGCACCATCGATGCCTTGCCGCCCATCGAATGCCCGACCAGATGCACCGGTTTATCGGATACTTCACTGATCAGTTCGGCCAGATCGGCCGCCATGGCCGGATAGGTCATTTCCGCGTCCCAGTTGGAGCGTCCGTGATTTCGCAAATCAGCGGTAACAACGTGATACTTTTCCGCCAGTCGCCGTGCGATGGCCGTCCAGTTGCGGGCCTGACCAAACAGGCCATGGACAATCACGATGGTGCCGTTGTCACGGTTTTCTTCGCCAAAGGCGTAATGGGCAAGTTTCATAAAGACCAACTTCTGCGCAATTCGAACGGGGTCGATCCCCCTTAATAGCGGTGCAAACTGCGAAGGTGAAGTGCCCAAACAAAAACACCTCCGCAACAACGAGATGCGGAGGCGTTTTTAAGCGTACCGATTGAACGGTCGCAGGGTGTGGTTGGCTGCGCAATTATGCGCCAGCAGCAACACCACCGTGGGGTTTGTTGTGTGCGCCAAACAGGGCACCAACTTTGCGTACCAGTGCAACAAGCATCTGACGCATAGCCTGTGCACGGAGATGTTCAGCTTCGCGCTGCAGGGCAACCAGGTCATAATCACGATACATTTTCATGTCCGTTTCCTCTTAAAAGCATCCGGCGTTATTCCCGCCGGGGTTTCGCTGTGTGTTTCGTTAAACCCGGTGTACGCCTGTTTGATCATACCGACGAGAAGAGTTTTATCACCCCAAACATGCACTCAACGCATACCTATGATCGGCAATGAGATAATTTCGTCATGCATATTTCACATATTTGTATCATGACAAATAAGGCGTTCGTTTTGCTCACATTTTCACACTCTGAAACCCTTAACATCCCGCCAAATCTATGATGATCCTAATATGAAGATGCTCTGCCCGATGATATTTCAAGTCCTAGGCAGAAGAAAAATCATCAAAAAATACTTGGTGCAGATCGATTTTTCGCCAAATACGGTCAAAATTGCAGATATTTTCGCCAGAGTCACACCGCACAATTTTGCATAGCTCATCCAAAAGCAGAAAACGGCAATACCCGATCAGGATATTGCCGTTTTACGATCCGCCTATCCGGGTGTTCTTTACACGCCGTCAGTTGCCCGACTTAAGGGCGTAATTGAGGTATTTGGGTTCGAGATATTCCTCAAGCCCCCAATGACCGCCTTCGCGGCCCTGACCACTTTCCTTGACCCCGCCAAACGGCGCACCTTCGTGGCTGGTGGTGCCATCATTGATGCCGACCACACCGACTTCCAGACGATCGGCAAGCCGTTGGATACGCCCGATATCGCGACTGTAGATATAAGAAGACAGTCCGGTGCGCACCCGATTGGCAAGTGTGATCACGTCATCTTCGGTGCCAAACCGATAGATCGGCGCCACCGGGGCAAACAGTTCCTCGTCAAAGCAATCCGCATCATCGGGCACATCGGTCATCACAAGTGGCCGGGTGAAAAAGCCTTCCTCGGGCAAGGGCGCGCAATAAATCAGGTTCGCACCGCGTTTTTGGGCATCAGCGACAAGGCGTTCGACCTTCGCCACCGCCTGGCGGTTGATCAGTGGCCCCAATTCCGTGCCGGGCACAAATCCATTGCCAATGGTCTGTGCCTTGCTGGCGGTAACGAACTTTTCGACAAAGGCATCATAGACACCGTCCTGGACGAAAATGCGGTTGGCACAAACGCAGGTCTGGCCACTGTTGCGGAACTTTGAAATCATCGCGCCAGCAACGGCCGCAGCAAGATCAGCATCATCCATGACAATAAAAGGCGCATTGCCTCCGAGTTCCAGCGACAGTTTTTTCATCGTCGGCGCGCATTGTTCCATCAACCGTTTGCCCACCGAGGTTGAGCCAGTGAACGACAGCATCCGAACGCGCTGATCGCCTGTAAGGGCCTCGCCTATCGGATGGGGCAAACCGGTCACGACGTTAAACACACCAGGCGGGAACCCGGCCTGTTCGGCCAGCTTGGCGGCTGCCAATGCCGAAAGCGGGGTATCCTCGGCCGGTTTGACAATCACGGTACAGCCCGCCGCCAATGCCGGCGCACATTTGCGCACCACCATGGTCAGCGGGAAATTCCAGGGCGTAATCGCCGCGACCACACCTACGGGATGTTTTTGCACAACAACGCGACGATCGCGCTGGGTTGCGGGCATGGTTTGGCCATAGGCGCGCTTGGCTTCTTCGCCATACCATTCGGCATAGGCAATCGCACCGACCACTTCGCGCAGCGCCTGATCAAGCGGCTTTCCCTGTTCAAGGGTGATCAGGGCTGCCAAGTCTTCCTGATGGGTTTCAAGCAAGTCACGCCAGCGGCGCAAGATATCCGCCCGTTCACGTGCCAGCATGCGCGACCATGCCGGAAAGGCCGCGTGGGCGGCGTCAATTGCCTGTCGGGCCTCGGATGTGCGCATAAATGGCACTGTGCCAATCACGTCACCCTTGGCCGGGTCGATCACGTCCAGCGTTTCACGACTGTCGGCGGCCCGCCATTCCCCGTTAATATAGGCATGTTTAAGGTTCCAGTCGCGGATAAGGGCCCGTGCACGCGCGCGTCCCTCGCGAATGAGGGTCTCATTGGCCTGTGGATCCGGGGCGGATGATGCGGAGGGTGAATTATTCCGGGTGGCAGCGGACATGGGCGGGACTTCCTTGGCACGCAATAACAAAAACTTTGGTGATCACGCGCTTGTGATTACAGTTTCGGGGGCACTGCTGGGACACTAAGCCTTGCGGCGGGCTAATGGCAATAACGTGCTTACATCTCAATATAAAAAACTAAACTGAACGCTGCACTCAGAGAGACACTTTAACGCGTTTTGGAGAGAGAACCCAAGATGAAGAAGCTCCTTTTTGCCGGTCTCCTCGGCACGATCTTAACTGCAGGTGCCGCATTCCCGATGATGGCACAGGCCGATGAAGCATCCGACAACGCCGCGGTTGAAAACCGCAAGATGCTGATGGATGGCATCGGCGGCGCGATGGGCACACTTGGCTGCTATATGAAGGGTGAATGCACCCTGCCCGATCCGGTTCTGGCCAACCTGGCCAAGGGCATTGCGTTTTCAGCGGGGGCTGCCGCGGCGGCGTTTGAGCCGCAAACCCCGGATGCATCCGTCAAGACAACGGCAAGTGCCGATATCTGGACCAACTGGGATGATTTCTCTGGCCGCTTCCCGGAAATGAAGCAGGCTGCGCTTGCGCTGGCCGATGCGGTTGGTGACAAGGGTGCGATGGGCGCTGCGATGGGCAATCTGGGCAAGTCCTGCAAAGGTTGCCACGACGAGTTCCGAACCAAGTAAAATTTGATCTTGCGGCCCTGCCCAGTCATGGGGTTTGCAGGCAACTCAAAAAGGCCAACGTTCCATCTGCAGAACGTTGGCCTTTGTCATTATTATCCGCAGCCCCGAACTAACCGCGCGCCAGCGTGACACCGCCCCAGACCACAAGTGCACAGACAATCAGGATCACAATCCCCAGCACCGGTGAGGCAAAACGGATGTTTGCAAAGCGCCCTGCCAGTTCGGCCGGCACGCGGCGGGTGCCAATCACAATCGCCCGGATCAGGTTTTCGCGTTTGACAACCAGATAAAACAACGCGGCAAAGACATGCAGGCCGACGGCCCCATAGATCAGGTTGATGTTGGTGTGATGGATCCAGTTCATGGTGCTGGCAAAATCGGAACTGACATAAGCCACAAGCGGCCCGTCAAAGAACAGGAAGGTATCCTCGCTGGCAAACAGGCCAGATACCGCTTGCACCCCGACCAGCAAAATCATGACCAAAACCATCCAACCACCGGCCGGGTTGTGCCCGGTATATGTCAGCTCAGAGGTCGAACCCTTGGGTAATTTTCCGAGATAACCGATCACATGGCGTGGACCGGTCAGGAAGTCGGCAAAGCGGGCGTTTGAGCTGCCGACAAAGCCCCAGATGATACGAAAGATCACAAGAGCAAGCACGCTGTAACCGGCGAGGGCATGGATATCAATCATCACCTGTCGATTGCTCCACCAGGCCGTCACAATGGCAACGACAAGAGCCCAATGAAACAGGCGAACCGGGAAATCCCAAAGTTTGACTTTCTTTTCGTCTGCGGACGGGGTGCTCATCGGGCCTCTCTCTTTGCACGAACAGGGGTTATTCATTTGCGGAAAATATCGCACAGCAGTTTCCGTCAAGAAACTTAAAGACAGATCAATTTTCCATACCAGTACAAATTGCCCGCGGATGCCGGGTCAACCAACGGTTATCACATTACCGAAACCTAAAACTTTGCGAATTGGCAATTCTTTAATTGAAAATCATTCTCACAAGCAGTATCAATTGGCGGAAGCAAAGTGATCAGGGTCACAGTTCCTGTGCGCGTCCATTCTTTGGGCGTGACGGATTTTCACCTTGATCGAAGGGGCTTTTGCCCTTGGCTCACCATTCAGGGATAGATGGGAACTCCTATGAAGATCGCAAAGATTCTGGGTACGGCCGCACTGGTCACTACCCTTGGCGCGCAGGCATATGCCGCACCGGCCGCCAAAGACGTGCTGACCACTTATGCCGATATCGCGCATGCCGGTTACGAAGATTCACTGATCACCGCCAAGGAACTGCGGGCGGCGATTGATGAGCTGGTTGCAAATCCGTCGGCCTCGACCTTTGATGCCGCGAAATCAGCATGGCTGGCGTCGCGCGCCCCCTATCAGCAGACCGAAGTTTACCGTTTCGGCAACGCGATTGTTGATGACTGGGAAGGCAAGGTAAATGCCTGGCCACTTGACGAAGGTCTGATCGACTATGTCGAAACCGGCCTTTATGGCGAAGAAAGCGAAGAAAACCCGGCTTACACCGCCAATGTGATTGCCAACCCGACCCTGACCATTTCGGGCGAAACCATTGATGCCTCGACCATTGATGCGGCTCTGCTTGAAAGCCTGCATGAAATCGACGACGTCGAAGCCAACGTTGCCACTGGCTACCACGCGATTGAATTCCTTCTTTGGGGTCAGGACCTCAATGGGACCGATGCCGGTGCTGGTGAACGCAAATGGACCGACTACGCAGCCGGTGATGCCTGCACCAATGGCAATTGCGACCGTCGTGGTGAATACCTTCAGGCGGCAGTTGATCTGATGGTTTCTGATCTTGAATGGATGACCGCGCAGTGGGCCGAAGGCGGCGAAGCACGCGAAACCGTTCTTGAAGGTGATGGCGTTCCGGGCCTGACCGCGATTGTGACCGGCATGGGTTCGCTGTCTTATGGCGAACTGGGCGGCGAGCGCACCAAACTTGGCCTGCTGCTGCATGATCCGGAAGAAGAGCATGATTGCTTCTCGGACAACACCCACAACAGCCACTTCTACGACGCACTGGGCATCCAGAACGTTTACCTTGGCCGTTACACCCGTGTTGACGGTTCGGTTGTTGAAGGTCCGTCGCTTTCTGATCTGGTTGCGGCCAATGACGCGGCACTGGACACCGAACTGCGCGCCAAGCTGGCAGCATCGGTTGTTGCCGGTAAAGTCATGGTCACCCGCGCACAGGGCGGCGAAGCCTTTGATCAGCTGATTGCCATGGGCAATGAAGATGGCAATGCCGTCGTTCAGTCCTTTGTTGATGCGCTTGTCGATCAGACCAAATCGATCGAACAGATCATTGCTGCGGTTGGCATTGACGGTATCGAGTTCGAAGGTTCTGACAGCCTCGACAACCCGGCTGCTGTCAACTAATCCTGATCATCAGGCACCTGCCTGACTGACTGTGAACGGCGGGGGATGAATTCTCCCGCCGTTTTGCTTTGGCTAGGGTCAGGACCTATTAATTTGATTGGAATGGCAGAGTTTATGTTTGTGATATCGAAGGAAAAGCCCGCTGGGCGGGTTGGTATCCCGCGCGAGGGGTTTGACGTCGGAGTTTGCAAACATAAACTCTGTCCTTCGGATCGCTCAGATTTGCACGGGCTACTTTGTCGCAAAACCTTGAAAGATATATATCTTCCGGCGGCTTCGCTCCGCGTATCCGCACAAATCTGAGCGACCATTCAAACCAAATTAATAGATCCTGACCCTAAAAATTAGAAGACTTCCATGAAACGTCCCGCACTCACGCCACTGTTTTCATTCCCGTTCTGGCTGGCATCCATTGGCCTTGCTATTGCGCCGATCGCCGTTAATGCACAGACCATCGGTGACCCGGCGATGCCCGGCGGCGAAACAAGCTGGACCGGGGCAAAGGGGCGCAATGCCTTCATGCACCAGTCAGCCAACATGAGCTTTGAAAAGCGGCTTGATTTCAAGCTGGGTGAAGCCCTTTTTCAAAGGTTATGGGTCACCGCCCCGACCCGGACCAAGGCAGCAGATGGTTTGGGTCCGCTGTTTAATTCACGCGCCTGCAGCGGATGCCACATCCGCAATGGCCGCGGCCATCCGGTTGACGAAAATGATAGCGAAGCCGGGGCAACATCGATGTTGCTGCGCCTGTCCATCCCGCCACAAACCGCCGAGCAACTCCGCGACCACCTGGAGGGCAAGCTGGCCACCCTTCCCGATCCGGTTTATGGCGGCCAGTTTCAGGATTTCTCGATCCCCGGCATTCAGGCAGAGGGACGGGTCAAGGTGACCTATACAACAACCGACGTTCTTGTGGCCGGGGGTGAGACGGTTACCTTGCGCAACCCAACCTACGAGATGACCGACCTCGCCTATGCGCCGCTGCATCCCGACATTATGGTGTCCCCGCGCCTTGCCCCGCCGATGATCGGGCTTGGGCTGCTGGAAGCCATTCCTGACAGCGCCCTGATGGCGGCAAGTGATCCGCAGGATGAAGACGGCGACGGCATATCCGGACGATTTAATCAGGTCTGGGACATTGCCAATTCCAAGATGGCGATTGGCCGGTTTGGCTGGAAGGCGGGGATGCCGAGCCTTGATCAGCAAAACCAGAATGCGTTCCAGTTTGATATCGGCCTTTCCACCCCGCTGTATCCAAATGCCAGCGGTGATTGCACGACTGCGCAAACGAATTGCATCACAGCGCCCGATGGCAATGATGATGAGTTCGAGGGGCTGGAAGTCCATTCGGTGATGACCGATCTGGTGCTGTATTACGCGCGCAACATTGCCCCGCCAATCCGAAAGAACGCCAATGATGCGGATGTTTTGGCGGGCGAAAAGATCTTTGACGCAGTCGACTGTGCATCCTGCCACACGCCGAGGTATGACTTGCCCGAACGTGCCGACATGCCAGAACAATCCGGGCAGGTGATCTGGCCTTACACGGACCTGTTGTTACACGACATGGGCGACGGCCTTGCCGATCACCGGCCAGAGGCACAGGCATCGGGCACTGAATGGCGCACACCACCGCTGTGGGGGATTGGCCATGCGCAGGAAATTGATCCGCGTGCCCGCTTCCTTCATGACGGCCGGGCGAGAACCATTCTTGAAGCGATCCTGTGGCATGGCGGCGAGGCCGAAACCGCCCGCGATGCAGTCACAAAGCTGCAACCATCGGAGCGCAGTCAATTGTTGGCATTTCTAAAGTCATTGTGACGCGGTATATGTCGCAAGACCGAACACCAAACCAGATACCAAATCACGTGAATATCGGGATAAGTCATATGTTCTGCAAACCGAGCTGGCGCACCTTGTTGCTTTCGACCACCACCGTTCTTGCTGTTGGTGTCATCAGCCCCGATGCCCGTGCCGATATTCCCGATGAAAACTACCAACCGGTTCTGGCGCACTTGCTGGGCACCGTGATGCCACCGAAGCTTGATGACTTCCACGCGGCAACGGAAAATCTGACCAGCGAGTTCAAGGATTTCTGTTCAGATCCCGATAAAGACGGACTTGAAGACACCCAAGCGGCCTTTCACGCGGCGATGGCTATCTGGCAGGAAATCCAGCCCTGGCGCATGGGGCCGCTGGTTGCCAATGGGCGTGATCAGCATATCGAATACTGGCCAGACAAACACGGCACGGCCGCCCGGCAGTTCCGCAAGCTGATGTTTGATAAACCGGCCGCCTATACCGATCCCGAAAAGCTTTCCGGTGCAAGTGCAGCACTTCAAGGCTTCCCAGCACTTGAGGAAGTCCTGTTTGCCGATGATCACGGCGATCAGATGATTGAGGCCGATGAAGATGGCGTGTTCCTGTGTCAGTACGGCACGGCAATTGCCACCAACCTTGGTACGCTTTCGGGAGAATTGCAGGCCGAATGGCCGGAATTTGCCACAGCGATGGAAAATGCGGGACCGGACAGCATGGATTATCCCACTGCCAAGTTTGCCGCGACCGATCTGTATCGTGCCCTGCATGAAGGGCTTTTGATCATCTCAAGCCAGAAGCTTGCCCGTCCGCTTGGCGATGGGGCCGAGGACGCCAGTGCAGGCCGTGCGGAAAGCCCGATTTCAAAACGTTCCCTTCGTAATATCGAACATAACCTGATTGGTCTGTTTGCTATCTATGACGGTGCCTGGGGTGATGTCGGTGAAGAAGGCAAAGGCCTGGCCGCGTTGATTGATAACAGCCTCCTGGATCGGTCATTCAAGCTTAACTGGCAGACTGTTGGCGACACAATGGCAGAGCTCCCGCCCTCTGTTGCCGAGGTGCTGGAACAGCCGAATGGCTATGCCGTGCTAACAGACCTTAAGGGGCAGATTGATTTCCTGACTATGCTGGTTGAAAACGATGTCGGCGGCAATACCCAGCTTGGTGGTGGCTTTAACGCGCTCGACGGTGACTAGGGCCCAGACGGCAGGAGATCAAAGATGGCATATCAACGTCGCAGCTTCCTGAAACTCATGGGTGTTGGCGGGGCCTTTACCCTGTTACCGGTGGGTCTTGCCCGTGCGGCAACCACGCCAAACCCCGAAGACCGCGCAGTTTATATTTCCGCCAGTGCTGGAGATGATGGCGATTATTATGTCAGCGCGTTTAATGCTTCGGGCAAAATCCTGTTTGAGCAGCCCCTGCCCGGCCGTGGTCATGATATCGGCCTGCGCCCAAACCATGTTGATGTCGCAGCCGTCGAACGCCGTCCGGGGCTTTATGGCCTGATCCTGGATCGCCATACGGGGGATGTGCGCGCCAAACTGCATTGCCCGGAAGACCGCCGGTTTTATGGCCATGCCATCTATTCCAATGATGGCCGATATCTTTACATCACTGAAAACGACTTTGATCATGCCCGCGGCGTTGTGTCCGTCTGGGATGCTGAGGATGGCTATCGCCGGGTGGCGGAGTTCGACAGTTTTGGCACAGGCCCGCATGAATTGCATCTGATGCCGGATGGCGAGCATCTGGTGATTGCCAATGGCGGATTGCACACCCATCCCGATCAGGATGGGCGCACGCCGCTTAATATCAGCTCGATGGAACCCAACCTGTCGATCATTGATCGCCGGACTGGCAAGCTTGTTCATCAGGCAGCGCTGAAGCATGACTGGCACAAACTTTCGATCCGTCACCTTGATGTGGCATCGAATGGCACGATTGCCGCTGGCTTCCAGTATCAGGGCGATCTGACCGATCAGGTGCCGCTTGTCGGTATCTGGCAACCGGGATCAGACATCCGCCCGATTGAGGCCCCGGATACGGTTCAGTACCGCATGCGGCAATATTGCGGGTCGGTGCGGTTTGATGCATCGGGCCAGGTGTTTGGTATTTCCTGTCCGCGCGGCGGGCTTGTGACCTTCTGGGATGCGCAAACCAATGACTTCCTGACCCATATCGCCGCCCCGGATGGCTGCGGTCTTGCCGCGACGGATCGGGCCGGTGAATTTGTTGGCACCAGCGGCCTTGGCAATGGCTGGCGGATGGATGCGATTCGCCGTAAACGCGTGGAACTGCCCGACGATTCTTTGAAATCGCAGCACTGGGACAACCATTTACGCCGGATCATTGCCTGAACCAACCCGACGATAAAGCCATTCAAAACCCGCACAAACACTGCGGATTTTCCTATTTCCGCCATCTGAAAATCGCGGAAATCCGGGCATAAACGCCGCGCTTAACCAACTGTTTTTGTCGGGATATTTATATCAGAAATCCATCAACCAAAAGTTTTTCGCAAATGAGAACGATTTTCACTTGCGTCGGTGTTTTTTCTTACCTATAACGGGCCTCGACACAGCCCGCGAATGAAACCCATTCGCACTTGTCCCCAAGCGGCTTGTCTCTCAGACCTATGGGTCCTCTCTCCCCATAGGCCTCTCAAGGTGGAAAAGCGGTGGTTATCGATGCGGGAAACGATAACCGCCGCTTTCTCTTTTCGGGCCAAATTCCACGACAACACCAAGACGCAAAAACAAAAACACCCGGACGATTGATCCGGGTGATGTGTTTAATGATCGGTGCCCTATGGGCTCAAACGGTTTTGGAAAGCTTGTCGCCCGCGCTCTGAAGCACGTTTTTATAGAGATCATAGTTTTTACGTGCATCGTCCTTGGGGGCGACAATACACAGCGTGGCAGAACAGATACCGCTTTGATTATAAACCGGTGCGGCAAAGCAATGGGTGAAGGTATCCACAATGCTGTCGAACGAGAAAAAGCGTTCGTCATGCGCACGGCGGATTTCGGCGATATAGGCAGCAATATCCATTTGACGCCCGTCGGGCAGGATAAAGTCCTCAGCCGGGATCAGATCGCGGATTTCCTGATCACTCAGGTGCCCCAGCAAAAGCCGACCTGACGCCGTCCATGGAATGGCGGTCCGTTCCCCGACATCAGCAGAAATGCGAAACGGGCGGCTGCCTTCGCGCTGCAGGGCCACGGTGTATTTGTTGCCATCAAGCATACAGAACTGGGAAGTTTCCTTGGTGCTTGCGGTGATTTCATCAAGCACCCCGGCCGCCTGCCGGGTCAGGTCGAAATAATCACGATAAGCAAGGCCGAGGAAATAAACCCGCCGTCCCAGAAAGACCGAGCCATTGGCATCGGTCACTTCAAGCATGCCATGATCAATCAGCGTGCCTATCAGATCGTAAACCGTCGAGGTCGGTGCGCCCAAGGCCTGGGCGATCTCAGCAGGACGCTGAGAGGTTTTGACATCACGCAGATGGTCCAAAATATCGAACGCACGATCAATGCCGCGCGCACGTTTTCGTATCTGCTGTTCTGTCATAAACCCCTCGCTTAACGTCTTACCGTAATAGTTGCAGACTGTTATGCCTTACGAAAGGCAATGCAGTCGACCTCTACTTTGCAGTCAACAACCATTGAGGACTGCACACAGGCACGTGCCGGCGGATTTTCGCTGAAATATTCCTCGAACACACCGTTGAAGGACCAGAAATCACGGGCATCATCAAGCCAGACACCAATACGCATGATGTCAGCAGCGCTGTAACCTGCATCTTCAACGATTTTGAGCATATTCTCAATCGCGATACGGGACTGTTCAACGATGCCGTTTCCGACAACTTCGCCATCCCGCATCGGGGTTTGTCCGGACACATAAAGCCAGCCATCGGCTTCTGTGGCCTTGGCAAATGGCAGTGCCTTCTGACCGTTGCCCTTACCTTCGCCCACACCGTGTCTTTTAATGCTCATAAAATATCTCCTGGTTCTTAAAATTCAGAATTTGCAAGGAAGCCCTGCAAGCGTTCGGTTTTCGGTGCACCGAAAATTTCTTCGGGGGTACCTTCTTCGTGAATACGCCCCTGATGCATGAAAACGACCTTGGTTGAAACATCGCGCGCAAACCGCATTTCATGCGTCACGAGCAACATGGTCATGCCCTCATTCGCCAGATCACGGACCACGGCCAGCACTTCGGCGACCAGTTCCGGATCAAGCGCAGATGTCACTTCGTCAAACAGCATGATTTGCGGGTTCATCGCGATCGCGCGCGCAATCGCCACGCGCTGTTGCTGACCACCGGAAAGTTGGCCGGGATAGTGATCACGACGCTGCGCCATACCAACACGCTCCAGCCATTTTTCGGCAATAGTACGTGCTTCGTCCTTGGCCATCTTCTTGGTCTTGATCAGACCAAGCATGACGTTGCGAACAGCCGTCATGTGCGGGAACAGATTGAACTGCTGAAATGCCATACCGGTCATCGCACGCTGCCGGGCAATTTCACGTTCTGGCAGACGGCGACGCTGGCCGCCGTCCTGCTTGTAACCGATGGACTGGCCTGCCAGTTCGATTGAGCCTTGCTCGAAATCTTCGAGAAGGTTCACACAGCGCAGAAGCGTGGTCTTGCCCGAACCGGACGATCCGATCAGCGACACCACATCGCCCTGCTGCATGGTCAGGTCGATGCCCTTAAGCACTTCGACCTTGCCAAAGCTTTTGTGAAGGCCGGAAATAGTCAAAATTGGGGACATGATTGCCTCTTTATGGGATCGAGATGCGGCGTTCGACGGCACGACCAGCCTGCTCGATCACGAAGTTCAAAAGGAAATAGACAAAGCCCGCAAAGAGATAGAACTCAAGGCTGAGATAGGTGCGCGAGATGACCTGCTGGGTCGCAAGCAGAAGCTCCACCACGCCAATGATTGAAAGCAGCGTCGATGCCTTGACGATCTCGGTCGCGGTATTGACCCAGGTTGGCAGTATCTGGCGCAACGCCTGGGGCAGCAGCACATAAACAAAGGTTTGCCCGAATGTCAGACCGACCGATTTGGCAGCTTCGGTCTGGCCCGCCGGAATGGCGATCAAGGCACCCCGGACGATCTCGCCGACATGCGACGAACAAAACAGCGTCAATGCCAAAACACCGGCCTGAAACGCCGTCAGGTCAAGACCGACGACCGACAGGATATAGAAGCATGCCAAAATCAGGACAAAGACGGGGGTTCCGCGCAAGAAATCAATATAGAGGCGCACGATAAAGCGCAGCCACTTCGCGCCATAGGTCATGGCAAGACCGATAAAGACGCCAAGGACAGACCCCAGCACAACCGAGGCCACAGAGATCAGGATTGTATCACCCAAACCCGAAAGCAGGCTCAGGCGCGCGTTCCACAGTTCTGTCAGGAAAAGAGAGAAATTCATCTGATACCCCTTTAGCGCGGAACTGCAAGGCGCAGTTCAAGACGGCGCAGCAGAGCTGCGATCACATAACAGGCAACCACATAGATCATTGACGCGACCATCCATGTTTCAATCACACGGAAGCTTTCGACATTGATCTTGCGCGCATAAAAGGTCAGTTCCGGCACCGCGATGGCCGCGGCAAGGGACGTGTCCTTGAACAGCGAAATGAAGTTGTTTGAAAGTGACGGCAGGACATTTCGAAACATCACCGGAATGATGATGTTGGTCTTGATCTTGAATTCTGTCAGACCAATCGCAAGCCCGGCTTCACGCAGTCCCTTTGGCAGTGCCATCAGACCGGATCGGAAAACCTCGGCCAGATAGGCCCCGGCATAGATCGACAGCGTAAAGATAAAGGACGAGATTTTATCGAGCGCGATGCCCAGTTGCGGCAAGGCAAAATAGCAAAACAGGATCAGAACAAGGATCGGGGTATTGCGGATCGCGGAGACATAAGTCACCGCGATCCAGCGCAAGGTTCTATGACGCGAAAGCATCCCGAACGCCGCCAGAAGGCCGATCCCGCATCCAATCGCAATCGAGACGATGGCCAGAAACAGACCCAGCCCGAGCCCCTCTGCGAGGAGATCCCAGTTACGCCAGATGACGTCAAAGTTGAAATCGTAATTCACAACGGAGTTCCCGAATGCTTGCGTTGATTACTTGTACTCGACAGGGAAGCCGATTTTCGGCGTTTCGAGCTCTTCACCAAACCAGGTTTTGAAGCTTTCAGCATAGAACGGGAATTCAACACCGGTCATGCCTTCATGCAGGACGGTATTGACGAAGTTCAACCAGCGTTGATCGCCCGGTTTTACACCACAAGAATAGCTTTGCGGGTTCCAGGCATAACCGGCGTCTGTGTAGCGGTCCGGGTTCTGAACCATGAACCAGCGAAGTGCAGACTGGTCGGTCGCTGCAGCTTCGGCACGACCGGAATTAAGCGCCTGATACATCAGATCGACGCTGTCATACTGATCAACGTCTGCTTCCGGCAAGGCTGCATGCACCATTTCTTCGGCATAGACGTTTTGCAGAACCGCAACGGTAACGTTGTCACCGGCCGCTTTGAGGGCATCATAATCGGCATAGTCGCCATTCGCCATCAGCAGCAGGCCAACACCTTCGCGATAGTAAGGAATGGTGAATTCGATCTGCTGGGCACGCTCGGCGGTGACCGTCATGAACTGGCAGGCCATATCGACTTTGTCGGTGACAAGGTTCGGAATGCGCGCGTCACCCGACTGCTGGACATACTCGATCTTGTCGGGATCGCCGAACAGCGCCTTGGCGACAAGGCGGCCCATATCAACGTCAAAACCTTTGAGCTTGTTGTCTGAATCAACAAAGTGCCATGGCGGGTTGGTCGATCCGGTGCCAAGGACCAGATAACCACGATCAAGGACCTGCTGAAGTTTGCTTGTTTCCTGGGCAGATGCAGTACCGACTGCCGAAGCCGCCGTCGCGGTCATGACCGTTGCGACCGCCAGAGTTTTAAGAAATGCCATTTTTGTCTCCACTTTCAAATGAGCCACACATTCTTGGATCGTTTTTTGTTTTTCCGTTATAACGGAACATATCCCGTTATTTCGGATTTACCCTAGCAGCGGCGTTCAAGATATGTCAATTTCGTTTTGCAAAAAGCTGAGAGCGCCAACCTCAAACCAATCAGGAACCAGCATGCTCGACACCCCCTGCCTTGTGATTGACCTGCCCGTCGTTGACGAAAACATTGCGCGTTTCCAAAACCTTGCCGATGCGGCGGACCTTAAGACACGCCCGCATATCAAGACGCACAAACTGCCGTTTTTTGCCAAACGACAGATTGAGGCCGGAGCAATCGGCATCACCTGCCAGAAGATTGGCGAGGCCGAGGTTATGGTTGAGGGCGGACTCCGCGACATATTGCTGACCTTCAACGTCATCGGTGATGCCAAACTTGATCGTTTGGCGGCACTGGCGCGCAAATGCACCCTGTCAGTCACCTGTGACAATCTGACCGTTGCCAAGGGGCTATCGGCGCGCTTTGCGGATGAAGAAACCGAGTTGACCGTTCTTGTGGAATGCGACACCGGTGCCGGACGGTGTGGTGTGCAAAGCCCGACTGACGCCGCCGAACTGGCATCAAAGATCAATGAACTGCCCGGACTACGGTTTGGCGGGCTGATGACCTATCCGCCAATGGATCACGCAGACGACGTCGACAAATGGCTGAGTGATGCCAAACAACGTCTCGAGGACGCGGGTATCCCCTGCCCGGTTGTTTCGACCGGTGGCACACCAAATCTGGACGCCCTGCCCGCATTTGATCACGCAACTGAACACCGCGCCGGGACCTATATTTACAATGACCGTTCCCTGATTGCGCGCGGCGCATGTGGCGTTGAAAACTGTGCCGCGGTCGTCAAGACCACCGTGGTTTCCCGCCCGACGAAAACCCGTGCCATCATCGATGCAGGATCAAAGGCGCTGAGTTCCGACTTGCTGGGCCTGGAGGGCTTTGGGATGGTTCGCGAAGCACCGGATGCATCAATTGTCGGCCTGTCCGAAGAACACGGCATCATTGAACTTGGTGACAGCGATTGGGCCCCGGTAGTTGGTGACGTGATTTCGATTATCCCCAATCACATCTGCGTCGTGACCAACCTGTTTCCAACCGTCTGGATCAAAGACCAGAACGGCGAAATGATGGAAATGCCGGTCGCCGCACGCGGCATGCTGCGTTAATCCGCATCAGGGAGTTTTACGATGTCTGTTGATGTCATTTGCATTGGCGAAGCCATGGGCGAGATTTCATTCGACCCGACAGGAAACGCCAGCGTCAAGGTTGGCGGTGATACGTTTAATACTGCGGTCTATCTTGGTCGCCTTGGGATCAAGTGCGCCTTTGCCTCTGCGGTCGGCGAAGACCCGTTTGGTGAACAGATCCGGTCCGTGCTGAAAGACAACCACGTCAGTGATGCATTCCTGATCAGCACGGATACGGCAAATACCGGGCTTTATTCGATCACCAATCGCACGGATGGCGAACGATTTTTCCACTACTGGCGCAATCAGTCGGCCGCACGCCAAACGATTTCACTGGCAAGCCCGGCCTACCTAAAGGCACTTGAAGATGCGCCCTGGCTGTATCTTTCCGGGATCAGCTTGCATGTGCTGGAAGATGACACCACACCTCTGTTCCAGACCCTTCAGGCCCACAAAGACAAGGGTGGCAAGATTGCCTTTGATGGCAATTTCCGCCCCAAGCTTTGGTCTGGCAAGGAAGATCAGGCGCGTGAGACATACGCCCGCATCACCGCCCTTGCCGATGTCATGATGCCGACGTGTGATGATGAACAGCTTCTTTGGGGCGATGAAACGGCGCAAGACACCGTAAGCCGGATTGCCAAGCTGAGCCCTGCCCTGATTGTTGTCAAACAGGGGGAGCAAGGTTGCATGCTTTATGAAGGTGGGGAAACCCGGCATATTCCGATCCCGGAACCGATCACCCCGATTGATACGACGGCCGCCGGTGACAGCTTTAATGCAGGCTTTATGGCGAGCTTGCTTAAAGGACAGAACGGCGTGACAGCAACCCTTGCCGGACACAAGCTTGCCAGCAAGGTCATCACCCATCGCGGGGCAATCATTCCAGCCGAGATGATGGCAGACCTTTAAGCACCGAAACACACCATTATCACAGCAAAAAGCCCGGCATTACGCCGGGCTTTATTTGTTATTGCCTGTATTCTTTGTGATCTATGCCTTGCGCAAGGCGATCAACAGTCTGAGCGAATTGATTGTCACCAGAACCGTCGCCCCGGTGTCGGCCAGAACAGCAAGCCAAAGACCGGTTAGGCCGGTGATCGATGTCACCAGAAAGACCGCCTTAAGCCCCAATGCAATCGTGATGTTTTCACGGATCACCCGGCGTGCCGCACGCGAAAGCTTCACCAGATTGACCACATCACCCAGCCGGTCCTTGACCGCCACCGCATCGGCGGCCTCAAGCGCGATATCCGTACCCCCGCCAATCGCGATGCCCACATCGGCGGATTTCAATGCCGGGGCATCGTTGATGCCATCCCCGACCATCGCGACCGGACCGGACCGTTTCGGATCATCCCGCAGTTCCGCCAAGGCATTCAATTTGTCTTCGGGCATCAGTTCGGCGCGATACTCCATGCCAAGCTCTGCGGCCATGCGTTTGGCAACCCGATCCGCATCGCCCGTTAACATCACAGGTGTGATGTTAAGCCTGTTAAGTTCGCCAAGCGCGTTCTTCGCGTCACTGCGCGCCACATCGCGCAAGGCCAAGGCACCGATCACCTGCCCGTCTTTCAGGATCACGACGGAAGTGCTGCCGTCATCTTCTTGCGCGGTCAGCCAATCGCCCATCTCGCCATCTGGCATACCGTTCAGACGTTTGGCCGAACCCACCTGATACAGCGCCCCGTCAATGCGGCCTTCGACACCGGCACCGGCGATGGTTCTGGCCTGTTCGACCACTGGCAGATCAAGATTGCGGTTTTCAGCAGCCGTGACGACAGCACGCGCAAGCGGGTGCGATGTGACGGCCTCAAGGGCGGCGGCAATCGTCAGAATACCATTCTCGCCATAACCATCGGCGGTTTTGATTGCGCTTAGTTTCGGCTTGCCTTCGGTCAGCGTACCGGTTTTGTCAAACGCCATGGTGCGCACAGCCCCGATCAGCTCCAGCGCAGCCCCACCCTTGACCAGAAGACCGATCCTGGTCGCGCGTGCCAAGGCCGAGGTAACCGCCGCCGGGGTGGAGATCACCAGGGCGCAAGGGCAGCCAATCAGAAGCAGGGCCAGACCGCGATAAATCCATTCTTCCCACGCCTGCCCGAACAACAGCGGCGGGATCATGACCGTGGCGAGCGCAAGCCCCATGATAATCGGGGTGTAGATGCGGGCAAACTTGGCAACAAAGCGTTCTACAGGTGCCTTGTGCTTTTCACTTTGCTCGACCAGCTCAATCACTCGGTCCAGCATGGTTTGACCCGCCGCACGGGTTACGCGAATGCGGACCGGGCTGTCGGTAACAATCGCACCGGCAAAAACATCTGTGCCGACGTCGCTATAGACCGGGACCGACTCACCCGTCAGGTGGCTGTTGTCAATCTCGGCCACACCACTTTCAATCACGCCATCGGATGGCACCCGTTCGCCCGGGCGGACTTCGATGATGTCATCAACAACCAGATCACGCGGCGTCACGGTCTCAAAACCCGCATCGACGACACGCCGTGCCTGCTCCGGGGCAAGCTTCATCAGCGCCTTAACGCCGCTTCTGGCCCGTCCGGCAGCCACACCTTCAAGTCGCTCGCCAATGGCAAACAGCAAGACTACCATCCCGGCCTCAAGGCTTTCACCAATCGCCACAGCCCCGATGACGGCAACCGACATCAGAAGTTCGATCGAGAAGATCGCCCCGCTTTGCGCCAACCGCGCAGCCTTTTTCATCACAGGCAGCGCTGCCAAAAGGGACGCCACAGACATGGCGTATGGCAACGTCACCGGGAAAATCGCAGCAATCAGCCCGCCGAGTGCAAGGCAAGTGGCGGCAAAGGCGATTTCGTCATTTTCCGACGACCATGGCGCAAAGCGGCGCAGAAGGCTTTGTTTGGGTGCATTTTGCATATCATCAGCAGGATTCACTGCCGCGTCATCGGCAGTACTCGAACCGCAACTGCTGCTCGCACAACAAGACGATTCGTTTGCCTTTGCAGCCGCCGGGGCATTCTTTTCCTGCGCCGGATATCCAAGCTTATTGAGCGTTTTGGTGATGTCTGCACGGGTTTCAGCGTGGGCTTCATCAATGCCAAGCGTCACGGTTTCGCGCATCATCGATACATCGATACATGAAACCCCCTCAAACTTGCCAAGGGCGGTTTCGATCTTGGCAACACATGACCCGCAATCCATGCCAGTGACATGCCATTGGTAATGAACAATGTCCGTTTCATGGTTCTTGAGGATTTCCTGAAAGATGGAGGCATCATCTCCTTCGAGTGGCAGCGGGGTAGAAATGCCTTGACCGTCATCGGAAAAACTTTGATGTGGTATTGCCTTAGCAAGCGCATTGACTAACGCTTCCCGGCATTGAGCACAGGAACCTACCGTCGGCATATCCGCCCATTTCGCGATGAAAGACATCCACAATCCCAAACAATCAAATTTCTATTCATATGTTAAGGTAAACGTATTTTGCAGGGTTGTCTCTGTCAAGAACATTCAAACAGGAATTTGAATGTTCTTGCTTCCAAACATCATGTATTGAGGTCGTCAGGCATAGTCGTGGCGTGCCATCCATGCCTTCAGGTCTTCGGATATTGCGGCCTGTATATCACGATCACTCTCAGAGCGCCCGATATGCGCGGCATCACTCTTGACAAGCTGCGAATTGAATTCATTGGAAACATTGAGAAATTCGGCAAGCGTTTCCAGAGTTTTTTCTGGTTGCTCCACCAAATCCTCCATCCGCACCGTCAAGGTCAAATGCTCAGGCAAAGCCTCAATCAGCTTTTCAGCTGCCAGCAAGTTGGAACAGATATACTGCTCAGCTAATTTGACATCATTTGGGAACCAGACTTGCTTTACATAGGAGCTGATCGTATCGGCCGGTGACCGGATCATGTTGACAAACCGCATTTCCGGGAACAGTTCGGCAAGGAAATCTACCGCCAGAGAGTTCGATGGCGTATCATCGACCCAGCGCAGTTGCGATATAGTGCCGTAAAGATCGCACAGGAAGTCCCGGGCAATATCCAACAATTCTGCTCGCTCAAACTGCTTCGTCACAAAAAACGGTTTCAGCAGTCCATCGGTATCAACAATCCCGTTCTGATCGATATGCACAGCCAGTTTTTTGACGAGCTCGTTCACGCACTTGTCATAGTTGTTAATCCCAAAGCCCTGCGCTATCGCGTGGACGGACCCACTTGCCTGAGGATTTTGTCGTTGCACATACTCAAACGCCTGATGAAATGATGCACCATGCTCGTTCATACGGTTTTGCACCTGCTGGTTTAACGCTACGTCGCGAAAAGCCAGATTACGAAGCTTTTGGGCCCGCGCGTAAAAATGCAGAATTGCGAAATGACGCCTCATCAAATCGGGTATGCCGGACAGGTCACGTATCAGATCGCGCAATCCCGCACGTTCGACAATGAGCTTGTTCTCGTGGACAGGCAGATGAAATGCGGGATGCGACCCGACTAAATCCCCCATGAGCGAGGTACCACTTCTACCGCTACCACCAACGAAAACAGGCAACGACAATTGACTTTGGCTCATAATTTTCCTGCATGCTTGTTTTGAGATGGCGCGAGACAAGAGTCATAGCACCCTCAATCATGTGTGACATGGGCAAAGGTATCGCGTACTACCCGCGAAATATGATCATCATCAATCTGATAAAGGATATGTCGCCCTCTACGCTCGGACGCGAGAATACGTTGGTCGCGCAAATGTCGCAAATGATGACTGCAAAGTGATTGCGACATATTCGTTGCCGCTGCCAATTCCGAAACAGTCTGGGGCTTTTCCATGCAGCGCAAAACAAGCTGAAGCCGCCCGGCATCCCCCAATAGGGAAAAGATTTTCGCTGCCGCCTCGACATCAGGCAAAGCCAAATTCGCGCCAACGGCCCGTGATGCATCGCGGGTGACGGCCTCGCCCTGTTCCGTGCTCAGACCAAGGCGGGCAGCCGCATCACATTCCTGGCAATCATCAGCATCGGTTGCGGGAACAGGCGTGCGAGGTTTTGTTTTGCTCTCTGACATGGCGACTATTTTCCACGCCTGCCCGCACAAGGCAAGCGACACATAAAAATTCGCGCAAATCGCCGTCGCTTTCGGCAGGCCAGAAACAAACCTGATTGACTCATTTCGATAATTTATTCATGTTTTACATGAATTTTATAGCTTGATTCGGAATTCCCCTATTCAGGAGCCCCACAGATGCCCTCCACCCAACACACTGATACGCTTAAGAATGTGCGCGCCATCAGCACCCTTCTTTACTGGGTCTGCGCGATTGCCATCATTTTTCAGATCCTGGTCGTGCCACTGGTCTGGTATGCGCCGGGCTGGGTCGAAGCCAGCACCAGTCAAATGACCGTCAGCCTTGCCGATCTGCACGCGCTCTCGGGTTGGCAGAAATACGTCACCATGGCGGTGATGATGATCCCGTCACTTGTTTTGGCCTATGGCCTGTATCGCTTGCGCAAGATGTTTGGTGCCTTCGCTCATAACGCCATTTTCCAGCCTGAACCTATCAGGCACCTCAAGGCATTTGGTATTGCCCTTCTGGCGCAAACCCTGATCAAACCGCTAACCGGTGCTGCCACCTCTGTCCTTGCGACTTTCCATCGCCCGGCAGGAGAACGGGTTCTGTCGATCGGGCTCAGTAATGCCGAGGCCAGCACGCTGTTTCTGGGCGGGCTGATCATTGTCATTGCCTGGGTACTGGGCGAAGCCGCCCGCATTGATGACGAAAACCGGAGTTTCGTCTAATGGGCATTATCGTTCGGCTGGACGTCATGCTGGCCACCCGCAAGATGAAGTCAAAGGACCTCGCCGCCCGGATCGGGATTAGCGAACAGAACCTGTCGCTTCTGAAGTCCGGCAAAGTGCGCGGTGTGCGATTTGAAACGCTATCGGCCATTTGCAAGGAGCTCGATTGCCAACCCGGTGATCTTTTGGAATATGAAACCGACAGCTAGGAACACATGCCGGAGGCGATCAGTTGCCTCCGGCCTTCCTAAATCCACGCTCGAATTATCCCGCCATGACTGATCTATCGCCTGCTTTGACAACGTAAGTCAGATACCGTTCTCAAAATCAGGATTTCCAGTGACTTACGAATTAACCATTCTGGTTCTCAATGCGCTTCTGTGCCTGGCTTTCCCATGGGCCTATAATTATGCCTATGCCAAGCAGCCCGGTGTCGGAGGCAAGCGCCTGATGGGCAACCGTGATTCCCTGCCCGAACGCACCGGGATGGCCGCACGCGGGGCACGTGCCCACCAGAACCATCTGGAAAACATTATTCCCTTTGCGATTATCGTTCTCACTGCACATGTCATCGGTATGTCCAATAGTGTTACCGTTGCGTGTGCTGCCATATTCCTTGCGGCGCGCATTACGCATGCAGGTTTCTATCTTGCCGGTATCACGCGCGTTCCGGGGATCAATGGCGTGCGCTCGATTGCTTATTTCGTCAGCCTGTTTTCGATGCTGGTTTACGCGTCCCAACTGTTTTTGGCCTAGGTCTCCGCAATAATCACATCCGCAATTGATCGCGTGCTTGCCGGGCGCTGTGAGTTTTGCCTTAATGAACGCCAATAATGCCGTGCACAAAGCAGTGGCAACAGGGAATGCTTCAGGAAAGGACGTTTTACATGACGCAGAAAGTCGCACTGGTAACCGGGGCCGCACGCGGGATCGGGCTTGCCACAACCAAACTGTTTATCGATCAGGGCTGGAAAGTCGCCATGATTGATCGCGACGGACCGGAACTGGATGCTGCGTCAAAAACCGTTTCGGATGCGGCCTCGGCCTTTGAGTATGACGTCTCAGACCCCGCACAGGTTGACCAGATGGTCGATGCCGTGCTTTCGGCCTTTGGTCGGTTAGATGCTGTCGTCAACAATGCCGGTGTTGCCGACTTCCTGCCGGTCGAGGAAACCAGCTTCGCTACCTGGCGCCGGATCATGGAAACCAACCTTGATGGGGTGTTCCTTGTTTCGCAGGCGACCATACCAGCACTCAAGGAAACCAAAGGGGCGATTGTGAATATCGGCTCGATCTCGGGCCTTCGGGCATCGACGCTCCGTGTGGCCTATGGCACTTCAAAGGCAGCCGTCATTCACATGACCAAACAGCAGGCGGCCGAACTTGGCGAATATGGCATCCGCGCCAACTGCGTCTGCCCGGGCCCGGTCAAAACCAAACTTGCCATGGCAGTGCATTCGCCCGAAATTATCTCAGCCTATCTCGACGCCATGCCGCTGGGCCGCTATGGCACAGAAAATGAAATTGCCGAAGTGATCCACTTCCTGTGCTCAGACAAGGCAAGCTTCGTCACCGGCCAGATCGTTGCCGCCGATGGCGGGTTCGAAACCACCGGCGTTGGCCTACCCGCCCTTCGCAGAGAGTAAAGGCCGCAATACCATGCGCCCGCTTCGCCTGATCATTGCATTGACCGCCATATTGGTACTGTCGTCCTGCCTGACCTTCAACTGGCAGCGCAGCGTGCAACAGGCATTGTCAAATGCATGTAATTCAACTGGCGACTGCGGGTCGGAAGGGCCAGGTTCGAACTAGACCAAAAGCAAAACGGCGCGCCCATTGGACGCGCCGTTTGTAGGTTCCGGTATCGGAAAACCTATTCCCACTCAATCGTTCCCGGGGGCTTCGAAGTGAAGTCATAGGTGACACGGTTAATGCCGTTAACTTCGTTGATGATCCGGTTGGCGATGCGGCCAAGCAGTTCCGGCGGGAACGGGAAGAAGTCGGCCGTCATGCCGTCGGTTGAGGTCACCGCACGCAAGGCGCACGCATAATCATATGTACGACCATCACCCATGACGCCGACGGTACGGACTGGCAGCAGGACGGCAAACGCCTGCCAGATGGCGTCATAGAGGCCGGCATTGCGGATTTCTTCGAGATAGATCGCATCAGCCTTGCGGAGCACATCGAGTTTTTCACGCGTGATCGGCTGGCCCGGGATACGGATCGCAAGGCCCGGTCCAGGGAACGGGTGACGACCGACAAAGCTGTCAGGCAGGCCAAGTTCACGCCCCAAATCACGGACTTCGTCCTTGAACAGTTCACGAAGCGGCTCGACCAGCTTCATGTTCATGCGTTCCGGAAGGCCGCCAACGTTGTGGTGTGATTTGATGGTGACCGACGGACCACCGGTGAAGGACACACTTTCGATCACGTCGGGATACAGCGTTCCCTGTGCCAGGAAGTCTGCACCACCGATTTTTTTGGCTTCTTCTTCGAATACTTCGATGAACAGACGGCCAATGGTTTTGCGTTTTACTTCCGGGTCGGTTTCGCCTTCGATGGCACCGATGAAAGTGTCAGACGCATCAACATGCACAAGCGGAATGTTGTAGTGATCGCGGAACAGGGTGACGACCTGATCGGCCTCGCCCGAACGCATGAAACCATGATCCACAAACACGCAGGTCAGCTGATCGCCAATCGCTTCGTGGATCAGAACCGCGGTAACGGAGCTGTCAACACCACCCGAAAGACCACAGATGACCTTACCATCGCCGACCTGTTTGCGGATTTTGTCGATCGCATCGTCTTTGTAGGCATTCATGGTCCAGTCGCCGGAACACCCGGCAACACCATGGGTGAAGTTCTTGAGAAGCTGCGCACCATGCGGGGTATGCACCACTTCCGGGTGGAACTGCACGGCATAGAATTTCTTGTCGTCATTGGCGATGGCGGCAAACGGTGCGCCTTCGGATTTACCAACAACGCGGAAACCATCGGGCAGCGCATCAACGCGGTCGCCGTGGCTCATCCAGACCTGTTCGCGGGCACCCTCGGCCCAGACACCTTTGAAAAGATCGCAATCCTCGATCACATCGACAAAAGCACGACCGAATTCACGATGGTCAGAGGTCGCAACCTTGCCGCCCAGCTGATTGACCATGGTCTGCTGACCGTAGCAGATGCCCAGAACCGGCACGCCGAGCTCAAACACCTTTGCCGGTGCCGAGGGGGCCTTGTCCCAATGGACAGATGCCGGACCGCCCGAAAGGATCACAGCCTTGGGGGCATATTCATCCAGGAACGCGTCCGAGATGTTGTTAAAAGGATGGATCTCGCTATAGACACCGCTTTCGCGCACGCGACGTGCAATCAGCTGGGTGACCTGGGATCCGAAATCAATAATCAGCACGCGATCAGTCATCGGGCCGTATCTCCGTCGAAGATTGGGTTGCGCCGTACATACGCCAAACCATCGTGATGGGCAACCCGGCGCAGATGGTCCCCCAACGATGCATTCAAAAAACTTGTCTTGTTGTTACGGGTGTCGCGGTGCAATTGCGGCGGATTTGCGCGCAGAGCACCCCGAAAACCCCACAATTGGTCCCTTTTTTCCGCGCAATGGGCGCGCAGTATCTGAGCTAACGGAACGCGGGAAACACCGCGTCCAAGCACGAGCATCAAACGATTAATCAACGCAAGGGACACATGATCATGAGCACTTCCACCGGTAGCAAAATCGCCATGGCCGTCGCGGGCCTTATTCTGATTGCCGGCACGGCAACCGCAATCGCCATGACCCAGAAAGACAGTGGCACCACCCTGCCCCTCATCGGTGCTGAGGAAACCGCACCTGCGCAAAATGGCAAAGACCTGATCCCCGATAGCGCCGAAGAAATCGTTCCGGGCATGAAGAACCTTGAGAACGGCGACGCATCCAAGGGAAGCGACGGTGGCGCGACCGGCACCGGCACCATCTTTGACGAGCCGGTACAGACCACCGAGTAACGCATAAGCGCGTTGACAGTTAAACAAAATTGGCCCTGCGAGCATCACTCGCAGGGCCTTTTGATTTGCAGGCAGAACAAGGGCGGTGTGAGGCTGGGACTGGGTTCCATATGCCATTACCGCCAGTGTCATTACTTTACCTTGCCTTTTGCAGTGCGTTCGAACACCGCAACAAAGAAACCATCCGTGCCATGGACGTTTGGCGACAAACGCAGCCACGGCTTGTCCTTGCCACCCGGTACAGGCACTGATTTTGGTGCATCCGGCCAGATTTCATTAACCGGCACCGGTTTGAAATCCTTGCGATCGCGCATGAAGGTTTCGATCAGACGTTCGTTTTCCTCGGGCATGATTGAGCAGGTCGCATAAATCAGGCGCCCGCCCTTGGTGACCTTGGCGGCACCGGCCTTAAGGATTTTGCTTTGTTCAGCCATCAGACCGCGCAGGTCACGCTGACCAATGCGCCAGCGCAGTGCCGGGTTACGACGCAGCGTCCCAAGGCCCGAGCACGGCACATCAAGCAACACCCGATCAAAGAAGCCCGACTTGTTACGAAGCCAGCTGTCACGTTCATCGGCAATGATGCGCTGTTGAATGCAATCCCCGGCCCCGGCACGACGTGCACGTTTGCGCGCATTGTCCAAACGACCGCCATGGGTGTCACAGGCAAGAATACGGCCCTTGCCGCGCATATCCGCTGCAAGACCAAGCGTCTTGCCGCCACCGCCTGCACACATATCCAAAATCGTCATGCCCGGCTTGGCGTCGACCAGATGCACGCAAATCTGCGATGCTTCATCCTGGATTTCGATCAGGCCGTCTTTATAGGCGGCCGTGACCAGCATGTTCAAACCAAGTGGCAAACGAAGGCCATTGGGTGCATAGGGCGTGCGTTCGATATCCTTGATACCATCAGCCTTCAATGACTTGATCGCATCTTCGACAGTACCGCGGAGACGGTTCACACGCAGATCAAGTTTGGCCGGCTGGTTATACGCCGCCATTTCGGCGGCAAGGTTTTCGTGATGCAGCTTCATCAGTTCGGTATAAAGCCATTTCGGCAATTCGGCCTTTACCGCACCGGGCTGCGCATCATGATCAAGTGTTTTGCCAGAAAGCTTGTTGATCAGATGCTTTTCATTCGGGCGCAAAATATCGGGGCAGAATTGTTCGCCACAGAAACGGTCTTCGATGTCGCTGGTTGTTAAACCGTCATGCAACACCAGATCGGCGATCATGCGCGCACGACCGTCCTGGAACTGATAATCGCATTCCGCCAGCCACCAGCCCAGACGCGCCTGATGACGGATCAGGTTATAGAAACGTTCGCTGATTTCACGACGATCCCCGCCGCCGATATACCGGCGTGATCCGAAATAGCCTGACACAACGCGGTCAGCGTCATCTCGGTTATGGGTCCAGCCATCGTAAAGTTCGATAACGGCTGCTATGCGGGCACCGGGTTTCAAAGCGTAAAATCCAACCTGTTTGCGGGTGAAAGACTGCTTCGCATATGGGAAGCCCCCAACACCTTACGATAAAAAAGCTGATGACGGCAGGAAGGCCTGCCGTCATCGAAATTTGAATGCGCCTCATATCATGGCAAGGACCATTCGCCAACAGCGTCAAACGCAAGGCTGGTCAGCCAATCAGCAGGCGCAAGTCCATCAGCCACCCGGACGATAGTTCGGTGCTTCGCGGGTGATGGTCACGTCGTGCGCGTGGCTTTCGCGCAGGCCAGCATTGGTGATGCGAACAAATTCTGCACGTTCGCGGAAATCCGCAAGCGTTGCCGAACCGGTATAGCCCATGGATGCCTTAAGACCGCCAACCAGCTGATGGATGATCTGACCAGCCGGGCCTTTGTAAGGAACACGGCCTTCGATGCCTTCGGGAACCAGTTTAAGGTTGTCTTGAACATCCTGCTGGAAATAACGGTCTGCCGAGCCACGCGCCATCGCACCGACCGAACCCATACCACGGTACGATTTGTACGAACGGCCCTGATACAGGATGACTTCACCAGGGGCTTCGTCAGTACCGGCCAGAAGCGATCCAACCATGCAAGTGCTGGCGCCGGCTGCCATCGCCTTGGCAATGTCGCCAGAAAACTTGATGCCGCCATCAGCGATGATCGGAATATCAAGCTTGTGCGCCATTTCACCACATTCAAGAACAGCGGTCAGCTGCGGCACGCCAACACCGGCAACGATACGGGTTGTACAGATTGAGCCCGGGCCGATACCGACCTTGACCGCATCTGCACCGGCCTCTGCCAGTGCCTTGACGGCGTCGGCAGTGGCGACGTTACCAGCAATAATCTGGGTATCGCCAACCTGGGCCTTGATCTGCTCGACTGCCTTGATCACGCCAGCCGAATGGCCGTGGGCGGTATCAATGACCAGAACGTCAACACCTGCCTCAATAAGGGCTGCGGCGCGTTCAAAGCCTGCCTCGCCCACGCCAGTTGCCGCGGCAACGCGCAGGCGACCGCTTTCATCCTTACAGGCGTTCGGGTGGAGTTTGGCTTTTTCGATGTCCTTGACCGTGATCAGGCCGGTGCAACGATAGGCTTCATCCACAACAAGCAGCTTTTCAATGCGGTGCTGGTGAAGGAGTTTCTTGGCTTCGGTGGTATCGACATTCTCGGTCACCGTGACCAGACCTTCGTGGGTCATCAGTTCGGAAACCGGCTGCGAACGGTTGGACGCAAAACGGACATCGCGGTTGGTCAGAATGCCGACCAGCTTGTTCGAACCACGTTCGACAACCGGAATACCGGAAATGTGGTTGGCATCCATCAGGTCGAGCGCATCTGCAAGCGTTTGATCGGGATGAATGGTGATCGGGTTGACGACCATACCCGATTCGAACTTTTTCACGCGGCGAACTTCTTCGGCCTGCTGTGCGATATCGAGGTTCTTGTGAATGACCCCCATGCCGCCATGCTGTGCCATGACAATCGCCATTGCACTTTCGGTAACGGTATCCATTGCCGAGGAAAGCAGCGGGATTCTGAGTTCAATATTCTTGGTAATGCGGGTGTTGGTCTGCACCTGAGCAGGCAGCACTTCTGATGCTGCGGGTTTGATCAATACATCGTCAAACGTCAGGGCTTCGGCAATGCGGGTCATCTGGCCACCTCGTTAATCTGAGTTGGCGCGGAATTTATACACGTTATGCCCCAAATGCCAAGTTTTGTGCGCCCATAACAGCCCTGTGATTTTATTGATGCTTTATTTTGCGCATTCCGTTAGAAACTGGTCGATGGGGCTGCCGTCAGGCGAGCCCCTTTTTCATTTCCGCAAATGCAAGCCTTGGAAACACAGACCTAAAGGCTAAAGACAAACTGGTCGTAATCCATGCCAGCGTCATTCAGCAGGTCAGTGACCATCTTGATCCCGCGCGCCATGCCTTCCTTGCGGTTGGCTTCCTTCGCCTCTTCTTCACACAGCGCCTTATAAAGCGGGATGACCTTTTCGACCGCATCTCGACGCGGCACGCGGCGGTTGGAATGATATCCGATGATCTTGCCATCCGGACCGAAGCTTGGCGTAACGTTTGCCAAGACCCAATAATGGTCACCATTGGCGCTGCGATTGATCACATAGGCGAAAATCTCGCGCCCGGCCTCAATGGTTTGCCACAGCAGGGCAAAGACCGACCTTGGCATATCGGGATGGCGGATGATGCTGTGTGGCTGACCAAGGATATCGCGTTCACGATACCCAGCGACACGCAGGAACGTGTCATTGGCATATGTAATCCTGCCCTTGAGATCGGTCTTTGAGACGATGATCTCATGCTCGTCAAAATGACGTTCCACCCCTGTCAGGCTAAGATTGTCCTGTTTCATCAGATAAACCCCACAAGCAATGGCCACCCCACATGGCCCGTTCCACCCGGAATGCAAGATTAACTTCTTGCCACCTTGATCATTAACGCCTTGGGCGCGATCAGGGTTTGATGTAACGCAACAATGCCTGAAGAATTATAACTATTCCAGTCTATCCCATTGTGGATATTGGAATAATTTATTGATGCCTATTCGATCGGCGACCAGTTGTCGTCTTCGCGGATTTCGGCATTCCTGATGTCGTCCTCTGCGTTATTCTGGCCGCGGAAACCGGTTGCGATCAGGTAGGCCTCGGGACTTTCGGGGCGGGATGCTGGCGGTTTGGCGTGCTTGGTCACCCGGAAGTTCTTTTTGACACGATCAAGAAGCTCGTTCTCGGTACCGCCCTTGAACACCTTGGCAATGAAAATACCGCCCGGTGCCAGAACTTCCTCGGCAAACAGCAAAGCATGTTCGACCAGATCAATAATACGAATGTGGTCGGTCTGGCGGTGACCGGTGGTTTCCGGTGACATATCAGAAATCACGGCATCAACCGCGCCCTGCAATTCGTGCTTGATCATGTCCGGCGCCTTGGGATCAAGGAAATCGGCCTGCAAACAGGTCGCACCCGAAATGCCTTCCCATTCAAGGATATCAAGGCCGACAACCTGACCCTTGCCATGTTTGGAGCCGACCATATCCACCGCCACCTGCGTCCATCCGCCAGGGGCCGCACCAAGGTCAACGATGCGCATGCCCGGTTGCAGCAGATCAAACTGGTTGTTGATTTCAATCAGCTTGAAGGCCGCACGCGAACGATAGCCAAGACGCTTGGCTTCCTGCACATACGGGTCATTGAGTTGGCGATCAAGCCAGCGGGTCGAGGAAATCTTGCGCCCCTTGGCACTTTTTACACGCGTACGCAGGCCACGGCGTGCGCCGGTGTCGATGGCTGCAATGGCCGAACCCTTGCGGCGGCGCTGCCCGCCTTTTCCGCTGCGATTGTCGCTCATGATTTATCCTGAACTGAATTCTGTTTTGGCCAGACCTGCCGGGACATCGATGTCAACCGATCAGGAAGAAGCCGGAATATGCGACACTGTATGACGGCGCGCGTCGCATGGGTCAATAGCGTGGCCGTCTGCGCGCATCAAATCGACGAGAATACCTTCACGCAGGCCACGATCAGCAACCTTAAGCGTCGCCAAAGGCCAGATATCACGAATCGCGGCAAAGATCGCCGCCCCGGCATCCATCAGTTCGGCGCGCTGATTGCCAATGCACGGATGGCCCTTGCGTTTGTCCGATCCCATGCGCAGCAAAAGCTCGGTCACGCGTTCCGCATCATCAAACCGCAGATCAGACCCATCAACCTTGTGACGCTCATACCGTTCAAGTCCAAGGGCAATGCCACAGAATGTGGTGACGGTCCCCGATGTGCCAACCATCTGGACCTTGTCATCATCAAGCATGTCCGAGCAGCAATTACGCTTGGCAAATTCTTCAAGACGCTGGCGGATTTCGGTGCGCATGGCTTCAAACCGTTCGCGGCGTTCCTCGACCGTGGCATAACGTTCGGTCAGGCACAGAACACCGCACGGCATGGACAGGGTTTCAATGCACTGGGTCTTGCCGGTCTTGTCGACCTTGATCCAGCAGATCTCTGTACTGCCACCGCCAATATCAAACACCACCGCATAGGGCCGTTCATCAAGAAGTGCCGAACAGGCCTGAAGCGCCAGACGGCTCTCCTCATCCGGATTGATGATATCAAGCGAGATACCGGTTTCATCGAAAACGCGACGAACGAACTCATCACGGTTATTGGCAGTGCGGCAGGCCTCGGTCGCAACGGCACGAAGCTTTGCCCCCGGATGACGGCGCAGTTTTTTCGCACAGACCCGAAGCGCATCAATCGCCCGATCCATCGCCGCCTCACACAGATAGCCCTTTTCACGCACACCTTCGCCAAGCCGCACCACACGTGAAAAGGCATCAATCACCTTGAAGCCATCATTGCACGGACGCGCGACCAGAAGCCGGCAGTTTGAACTGCCCAAATCAATCGCGGCATAAAGCGGGGCTGTGATGCAATCGACGATGCGCGATGACTTTACGCCACCGTCGGGGACCTGAACGGCGGTTCCCGGTTGTGGCATGCCCGGTTTATCGGGGCCATCAAGCACGGCATGCCCGCCCATTGCAGCGCCGCCTGCCGGGCTGCTGCCCCTGTGCGAGTTGCTATGGGGGGATTGGTGCTTCACCGTTCGAAAACCTGCCTTCTGTTACGCGCATAATTTCTATATTGCGGATCATCATGATATTTATGTGACGATCTCGCGAATCAACTATATGAGTGTAACGACAATCCCCGGCAAGGCAAATCCCGTATGCGGTAATCGCATGGTTGACCAGATGGAAACAAAAAAGGGGTTGCCAAAACCGGGCGGGTTTTATACATAGCGGCCCACACCGCGCCGCACGTCGCGCACGGTGGACCAAGTTTTGTTGGGGAATAGGTTAACGGTAGACCTACGGACTCTGACTCCGTCAGTCCTGGTTCGAATCCAGGTTCCCCAGCCAACCTTTCCGGACATCGCAGCGCATTCTTCGTCCTGCAATTTGTACGTTCCGGGCTATAAATGACGTACGCAAAGTTCTGTTGGGGAATAGGTTAACGGTAGACCTACGGACTCTGACTCCGTCAGTCCTGGTTCGAATCCAGGTTCCCCAGCCACTTTGCCCCAACCTTCCCACGACACTTTTCGACCAACCACAATGTCGCTGAATTGCAGCGCGAACACGTTCGATTTAAAGTGCCCGATCATTGATGGCATCTATTTTGGACGGGGACGTCGCATGAAAAAGGTTTCTGGTGGCTGCCTGTGCGGTAAAATCCGCTTTGAGACAGGAAGTGAACCGCTTCGGGTCGGGCTCTGTCACTGTATGGATTGCCGCAAGCATCACGGGGCGTTGTTTCACGCCTCGGCCATTTTCCCGGAAGCGGCGGTCGAGATCACTGGAAAGACCCAAAGTTATCAGGGGCGGCATTTCTGTCCTGATTGCGGATCGTCGGTGTTTTCATGCAGCGATGACGAGATCGAGCTTCATCTTGGCGCGATGGATGCCCCCGATCAGTTCATCCCGACCTATGAGCTCTGGACGATCCGGCGCGAAAAGTGGCTGCCGCCGCTCCCGCTTGAAGAGCATTACGAAAGAGATCAAACCGAGGATGGTCAGGACACCGTCTAAGCGATCCGACCAACACTCCAAGCCTCACTGGCAAAGTTGATTTTGCTCCGCTGCCCGCCAAGAGGAGATATTTTGCCATTAAGTGGAACCTGCCGCCGTGTTTTACGTTGGGGTACATACGATCTGTGACAAATCACAGGCAGCAAATGCACATTTGGCAACAAAGGAGCATGCGATGCTTACCGATATGTACCGATCCCGACACTCTTCCCAGCCGACAATCATTGATCGCGTCGATCCAGTAATCTGGTCGGACAAGGGCCGTTGCCCTGTGATCTCGACCGAAGATGAAAAATCCTACGAAAAGAACGGCTTTCTGTTTCTCAAAAATGTTTTCAACGAAAAGGAAGTCGCCGAGCTTAAACGAGAAGCTGATCGAGTTGAAAATTCGGATCCGACAGATGAGGAGGTTGTTTCAGAACCGGACAGCAAAGAAATTCGCAGCGTTTTCCGTGTCCACGATAAAAGTGACGTACTCGCGCGGTTGATGTCAGATGAGCGACTGGTCGCGGTTGCCGAACATTTTCTGGATGACGATGTTTACATTCATCAATCGCGGGTCAATTTCAAACCGCCCTTCAAAGGCAGGGAGTTTTTCTGGCATTCAGATTTTGAAACCTGGCACACTGAAGACGGGATGCCGCGCATGCGGGCCCTTTCGATGTCGATCACATTGACCGATAACTCGGCCCATAATGGCCCACTGATGCTGATCCCCGGTTCACACAAACAGTTCGTCTCCTGCGTCGGGGAAACACCCGACCAGAACTACAAAAGCTCGTTGAAAATACAGGAGATCGGCACCCCGGATCAGGATAACCTGTCGCAAATGGTTGACGAGAACGGGATTGTTGCACCAGTAGGCCCTGCCGGTTCCGTTCTGATCTTCGACTGCAATACTATGCACGGATCAGGCACCAACATTACACCCTACCCTCGGTCAAACCTGTTTTTCGTGTACAATGCGATGTCAAACCGGCTTGTCGCGCCCTTTGGCGGAACCAAGCCTCGCCCGAACTTCCTGGCAACGCGAGAGAACATTGTTCCGGTACGTTCCGGCCAACACAAAATACAGGCCGCTGAATAACGCGCTCAGGAAGATCGGAAACAGGGTGGTGATGATCCTTCCGCCCTGTTGAGTTCGCCGGTCGCCTTTTCGGTGACCGGGCTCATGCCCGCCTCGGTGAGGATAATGTCGACCGGGATGTCATATTCGTGCGGCAAAATATCAGCAAGGCGCGTCGCCGCGAAGCCGAGCCCGACGACCAGAGGCCGCACCTTCATCGCAGCAAGTGTCCGGTCAAAAAAACCGCCGCCATATCCCAGCCGGTAACCGCGATCGTCAAACCCGACAAGCGGTGCCACCATAACATGGACCGGCACCATCTCGGTCTCGACCGGTTCGGGGATCCGCGCAAAACCTGGCACCATTTCGGTATCGGGCGTCCAGTCATGAAAGATCATCGCCTGATCCTTGCCCGGAACCACCGGAAGGGCTGCCTTCCCGCCTGATTTGACATGGGCCTTGACCACCGGACGCAGATCAATTTCGTTCTGGATCGGCCAATAAAAACCGATCGTTGCAGCGGGCCGATCCTTGAGGAAGGTCGCGAAATGGCCACGGATTTGATCTGAAAGTTTTTGGTGGGTTTGCGCATCAAGTCCGGCGCGCCAGCCAAGCAAAGCCCGCCTGACCGCGTGGCGCCATTCCGACTGTATGGTTGCATCACCGCCAACAGGTGCGGCAGGAAGATCAAGGATCATGAATGCCCGAAGAGTTTGCGGGTTTGATAAAAGTCACGCGTTCAGGGAGACCAACAAGCGGGCCCCAAAAACGCATAACGCGCCGGAAGGCCGGCGCGTTAACGGTTGTCAGCAAAGAAAGCTGCAAGCCAGATAGAAATTTAGAGAATGGCGAGTTCTTCTGCCGACATGCGGCCGTTGCGACCTTCAATCAGCTCAAACTGAATTTTCTGCCCTTCATCAAGTCCCTGCAGACCAGCACGCTGAACAGCGGTGATGTGCACGAATGCATCTTTGCCGCCCTCGTCCGGGGTGATGAAGCCATAACCCTTGGTCGCATTGAACCACTTAACCGTTCCGGTAGCCATATCCGTAGTCGTCCTTAGTTTAGTATGCGCATCCCCAAAGTCAGGAATGCATGAAAACAGTCCCTGCATTACACCGACCAAAAGCGCAACCACCATCAACCAGAGAGCGACCACACACTTGAAAGATGCACTGCATCGTTTCAATAATTACCCAATTTTCGGCTTAGTGCAATGGATTCATGCATGAAGTTCTTTTTTCGCTACCACGCGTAATCGACCATGTGACGCAGGTCACCATGCGGCACCTGCCCGGAACCAGACACACCCATAGATGAATCAAATGCCGAAACGAATTCCCGTAAAGGTTCTGTGTCGCGGCAGATCAGCGAGATGTCGACGGTGATCACCGGGGGCAGCTCGGCCTCGATGATATCGGTGCGACCAAACATGCGGATATTGGTGCTGTCACCAATGATCCCGGTCAGTCGCCCGGCCGCAAGCAGCTCGACAGCCTGTTCGAGACTTCCGAGATCATGCCAGACGATCTCGCCACGCAGCGACAGACTCGGCCTTGGCAGATTGGCAAGGATTCCGATATCGACCTGCGGCAGGGTCCGGATATCGGCACCGATACGCTGGAAGACGCGAAGTTCGAAGCGAACCTTGCTTTTTGAGGCAATGGTGTCTTCAAAACGTGCGGGGTGGGATGCAAGAATACAGTCGGTCAGCCCCGCATCAAGCGCATCGCGAAAACGGTTATAGGGAAAAACATCAAAGGCAACCGGACGCTGTTGCGCGCCAAGCAGGGTAATGAACCGCCGCTGACCGGGAAGAGCATATCGGCTCCATTTGGTGTCAAACACGATATTGCTGGCAACGCGCACCGCATCAGCTGCGTGCGCACCAGAAACACCAAGACCGCAGACAACAGAAAGCCCGACAAACAGGGCTGCTCGCATCGCTATTCGGCTGGTAACAAGGATCAATTAAACGCCCTGCCCTCGTGGTTCTTACAGATGCCGTCACGCGCAAGCCGTTCCCGGGCAACATTCGACTAATAGCCATATAAGGTCGCCCGACCTGAATACCAGATAGTGATAATAGAAAGACTGCTCCGCTCACAGTCAGGAAGGATGAAATGAAGTTCTTGCGCCAAATTGGGGCAGAAGGCCGCACAGCCTGAAAATAGATAAAATCATCAGATTCTCATGGCAGGCAGAGTGACCATTCTCCGATCCGGCGTCGTATATGCCAGTACCGACTTTTCAGGCGTCAAGCACAAGACGCCGTTGTCACCTGACAATTATAAAGCCATTCATTCGGGATGTCTGAATTTGTCATTGTCTGAGGGGTAGAAGTGCGTGACAAAGCCCCTTGCTTTAGACGATGATAGAGCAAGCCTAATATAAAAAGTATATCTTGCACCCAAATGTGCACGGGCAACCTAGAGCATCGGTTAGTAGCGATGCAGGGTTTAAGTTGGGACACGCTTGACTGAATGGATATGATATTCGGATCGGATAACAGGAAGTGACAGCGACAACCAAGATCGCAAACCCACGCGACATTGCGCACAACGTTATGGCGCTCGTCAACGAGCTCAACTTGCAGCCGACGCCACAGGTTTACCATGTTTTCTACAGCTACCTGACAGACGAGGTGCCCGAACTCAGTCAGTTGATCAAGGTCTTGATCCGCAACACGCAGGATCTTGATGAAGAGACTGTTTTCCGAATTTACCACAAGTACCTCGGCACCCACGCGATGCAACAGCATCTGAAACAGGGGGTCGAGGGGCTGCAGTCTGCTGTCGAACGTGTCGAAATGGCGGTAACGTCGGTCATGCGGGAGACGGATACTTTCTGTGGCGATATCGAGGTCGCATCACAGCATTTGCTGGCCTCGGACATCACATTGGAGGACGCCCGGTCTGTCAGCCGTGGCTTGTCGGAAAGATCCAGCAAGGCGCGCGATACATATAGCTCCTTTAACGGCAGTCTTGAGGAGTATCACAAGGAAGTTCTCAGGGTCCGTACCGAGCTTGAGCTTGTCCGCCGGGATGCCCTGACCGACACCTTGACCGGGATTGCCAACCGCAAGAATTTTGACACCTCGCTGCGCGATGCGGTCACGACGACGATGGAGTCCGGCGCGCCTCTCTCGCTTTTGATGATCGATATCGATCACTTCAAGGCGTTCAATGACAATTTCGGGCACCGTGCCGGTGACGGGGTCCTGAAGGCTGTGGCGCGGGTGCTGGTCAGTTCGACAAAGGGTGCAGACACCGTTGCCCGTTATGGTGGCGAAGAGTTTGCGATCATCCTGCCCGACACCGCGCCAGAGAACGCGGCAAAGCTCGCCAACAAGTTGCGACAGAACGTGTCAAACCAACATATTATAAACAAAAAAACCGGCAAGGATTTCGGCAAGTTAACCGTTTCAATTGGCTTGACGGCCTATAATCTTGGAGAGAATATAATGGAGTTTGTGGACCGTGCGGACAAAGCGCTTTATATGGCAAAGCAGGACGGCAGGAACACCTGCGTCACGCAGTAGGAAGCGCTCTGGCGGACCACGTCATAACAGGGCATGAGTTAAGACATCTCTGAGAACAGAGAGCCTAGATAAAAAAGATCAAAAAAATCAACCAAGACACCGAGCCAACACACGTGTCCTAATAGGCCGAAAAGAACAGAAACGATGGTCTAACAATCGGGTCTGTCATGTACAACATACGTATGGTGTGCAGTGGCCTTGCAGGGCGGAGAAGCAGATGAAGACACCGAACAGCGAACGTAAAATCGAGCTAGAACACAAGATTTTCAAAACGTTCGAAGAATGCCACTTTCAGAAGTCTGATATCTCAGACGAAGCTCTTTTTGTCCTGAAAATGGCAGAAGGATCGGTTGTGTCTTTGCCCCTTAAGGCGATTTGCCGCGAATTCGATATTGATCCGGAATCCAAGGATGGCGATCTGATCAGCCTGATCGACAAGTCGCTTAACTTTGTCAACGTCCTGCGCCCGGGCGACAACCTGCCGCTTGAAGTTCTGACCGGTGAAGCATCATGGGCTGTTGACGAAGATCACAAGGCGATTGCCTATAACCGTATTACCATGCAGTTGGTAACCTGGATGTCGGGGAGCGAAGAACTCATCACCGACCCGGACCAACTGATGCAGATCGCCGAGGACCCGAACACCAAGAAGAAGATCAACCAGGCTTTTGACGAAGTTGCCGAAAAGCTGGGGTTTGGCAAAGAAAACCGCGAAGAAGTCGTCAATCTTGTGCATCAGGTCGCCGATGAGCTGTCCTATATCGAGACGCTGCGCGTTAAGTATCGCAAGATACTGATGGTGGACCGCAAGCTCCAGGACCTTCGCCGCATCTATGCACATGAAAAAGGTGTTCTCGAAACCGTCACACAGGCTATTCGCCTGCTTGATGATGCCAAGAAGAAGTTCGAAAACACGTTTGACGAACTGGATGCCAATACCGGCGAGATCATGTCAGTTCTGCGCAACTTCACGTCGCAGCGTCAATATATCCGAAGCCAGCGTGATGACCTTTACAAACGTCTGCGCGCCTGGGAACCACTGATCGAACAGTGGGAAGAGCTTGAACTGGAACGCGGTCCCAAGGCTGTCAATCTGGTCAAACAGACCTATCAGTTCCTGGCCCCGCGCTTCATGAAGGTCAAGCAATGGCTGCTGATGACCAAGGTGCAGGACGGTGTTTCCGAACAACACAGCTTCAAGAACGAAGACGAACGCATGGGCAAGCTCAAAGGCAAGATGATGCAGTGGTAGCCCTGCCGCCCTGCTGGGAATAGAAAAAGGCGCGCTGTTCAAGCGCGCCTTTTGTGTTTCTAAGCTGCCTTGTCGAACTGCGTTAGCGGGCCTTCTCACCGGTCATGGTGATTTTAAGCGCCACATGGTCATCCAAAACCGCAATCGACTTTGACGCATTTGCCGGCACGGGGACCTTGCGGTCAATGCAATAGGCAATCATCGCAGCCGCAAGTTCTGCGCCTGCGGTTGGCACAATCAGCTTTTGACCTTCATCAGAAGTAACCGTCATACGCGCGATGACTTCCGGTTTGCGTTCCACCTCAAAGCTGCTGATCTGACCGGGCGGCAGCGCTTTGCCGGTGCGTCGACCATGGGCCAGAATTGCCTTGATCAGTTCGCCGTCCTCGAAAACGATACAGCGTATCTCGCGCATGGTCGGAAATCCTCAAAACAGTTGTTTGATTACATATTGTTATGATGAAACAACAAAACAAACACCAAATTCAGGCAACGCGTTGAAATAATGCCCAAAGCACGCCCAAACGCCGCGAACAGCCACCAGATCAGCTGCTTGCCAACCAGACGCCAACGCCGATCATCAATGTTCCTGCAACCCGATTGAGGATGCGCACGTTACCGCTTTTTTCAAGGAAGCGACGCAACGACCGCCCACCGGTGGCATACATCGTCATGCAAATCAGCTCGGTCAGCAGAATGATCGCAACCAGCACCGAAAGCTGTGGCGCGATGGGATGCTGCAAACTGATAAATGGCGGCAGCAGGGAAATCATAAAGGCCCAGCCCTTGGGGTTGGCAATCGCGGTCACAAAGCCCTGTGCTGCCAGCCCGGCGGCTGTTGCTGTCTTGGCACCTTCGACTTCGCCGGAAATTGCCATGCGCCCGCGTGAACGCCACAACTGAATGCCAAGCCACGCCAGATAGGCCCCGCCGATATACTTAAACACCGCGAACACAGCCGGATATTGCAGCATGATCGCCGCCACGCCCAGTGCCGAGGCAACCACAACAATGCCCACACCGATCAGTTCACCCACCATCATCCAGAGTGTGCGTTTCAGGCCGATTGTCATGCCCAGGGTCAGCGCAAGTGTCATGCACATACCCGGCGTAATGGAGACAAAGAAGGCCGTGGGGATGAAGGCCCCGATCAACGACAAACTCAGCATAATGGTTCCTGTGGCTTGGATGGCGCTTCGCCCTGACCGTCACTATTGGGGGCGTGACGTCATCAGGGACGAAATCACTACCCGATTAGTCAAATTCCGACCAGTATCTTTTTGGTATGGCCGAAATGACATTTCGGTTGCCGTGTCGGCCCCCACCAAAACAGCATAATGGCCCGAATATCGTAACAGAAACGCACAAACCAAACCCGGCCCCGCTAAATTCCACTCAAAAAACAGACCAAAAGGTACAAAAATTACTTGACCTGAAGGGGCCCGCCGACGAAATTGGGGACGTCGCCAGCAACAGCTGGCATCCAAAGCCAATTGATGAAGACCGATGACCGCAGACATTTGCAACATTGATGCATATGCCGACCGTGCCGAAGCCACCGCTTCGCGCGCGCTTGCGCTGTCTGCCCTCAACCTAATTTCCGGTCTCCTTGGTCTAGCAGAGCTAGGCGCTCTACGACTTACTCGCCCCTGAGCGAATCATGCCGGTCCGGATCACACAAATAGCTTGTCGATCCATTTGCCGCAGCTCAGGGGAAAAAGTCGCGCCAGACGGCCCGCACTCCTTCCAGACAGAATTTACATACCGGGCAAAGACCCGTTTGATCAGGAAACAAGATAATGGCTAGTGCAAACGACAATCGCGTCATCATTTTTGACACCACCCTGCGTGATGGGGAACAGTCCCCGGGTGCATCGATGACGCTTGATGAAAAGCTGCGCGTGGCGCACGCACTGGCGGAACTGAAGGTTGATGTCATCGAAGCAGGCTTTGCCATTGCGTCGAACGGCGACTTCCAGTCCGTCCATGAAATCGCCAAGCAGGTCAAAGGACCGACCATCTGTTCGCTGGCACGTGCCGCCAAGGGCGACATCGAACGCGCGGCAGAGGCATTGGAACCGGCTGAAAACAAACGTATCCATACCTTCATCTCCACCAGCCCCTTGCATATGAAATACAAATTGCAGATGGAACCGGAACGCGTTCTGGAAAAGGTAATTGAAAGTGTGACGCTGGCGCGCAAGTTCACCGATGATGTTGAATGGTCGGCAGAAGACGGTTCGCGTACCGAACATGACTTCCTGTGCCGTTGCGTCGAAGCGGCCATTGATGCCGGTGCGACCACCATCAACATCCCCGATACGGTTGGCTACACCACGCCGACTGAATATGCCGAACTGATGACCATGCTGTTTAACCGCGTGCCGAACATCGACAAGGCCATCCTGTCGGTTCACTGCCACAACGATTTGGGCATGGCGGTTGCCAACTCGATCTCGGCGGTGAATGCTGGTGCGCGTCAGATCGAATGCACGATCAATGGCCTCGGCGAACGTGCCGGTAACGCCGCACTCGAAGAAATCGTGATGGCGATCAACACCCGTAACGATGCCTTCCCGTTCACCACCGGCATTGATACCACCAAGATCATGAACGCATCGCGTCTGGTTTCCGCTGTTTCCGGCTTTGTCGTACAGCCGAACAAGGCAATCGTTGGTGCCAATGCGTTTGCCCATGAAAGTGGAATCCATCAGGACGGCTTCCTGAAGAATTCCGAGACCTATGAAATCATGAAGCCGGAATCGATTGGCTTGAACAAATCAAGCCTGGTCATGGGCAAGCATTCCGGTCGTCATGCCTTCAAGGAAAAGCTCAAGGAACTGGGCTTTACCGATTTGGGTGATAACGCGATTGAAGATGCGTTTGCACGCTTCAAGGACTTGGCCGACAAGAAAAAAGAAGTCTATGACGATGACATCGTCGCGCTGGTCGATGACGGTATGCGCGACAACGAACATATCAAGTTTGTTGGCCTGACCGTCACCTGTGGCTCCAAAGGTCCGCAGACCGCAGAACTGGAACTGACCGTCGACGGTGAAACCCGCACGGCCAAAACCACCGGGGATGGACCGATTGATGCGACCTTTAACGCGATCAAGGAAATCTATCCGCATGACTGGCGCCTGAAGCTCTATCAGGTGCATGCCGTAACCGAGGGCACCGACGCCCAGGGCACGGTCACAGTCAAACTCGACGGCGAAGACCGTACGGTTGTCGGCAACGCATCGGATACCGATACCGTGGTTGCATCCTGCCTTGCCTATGTCACGGCAGTGAACAAGCTGATCGAAAAAAGCAAGAAAACCGCACCGGATGCGATGGCATCCTAAGCAAAGCTTATTGGTTTACATGCAAAGGGCGGCACCTGTGCCGCCCTTTTCTTATGTGTGAATGGTGGCAAAGCCAACGGTGTGATAGAATTTGACACCCGTGAATGGAGTTGCCCATGACCCGGCCAAGCAAAGCTCTGCGTGCGTTTCCATATGTTCTGATCGTTACGATTGCTGTGGCCCTGTCTGTTGGCATGGTGACAACCTCCACAAACGCGTTCGCACAAACGCCGACAATGCAGTCGGGTCAGCCTGTCACCGTACCGTCATTGCCCTACCCCAAAAGTGGTTTGAGGCAACGCCTGATTGCCGCCGGGAAAGCCATCCCTAGCGTTGATGAAAGCCTGCAAGCGGGTATTCCAGCTGTTTATTTCGAACCGGCTGCGGGCAATGGAGACACAAAGCCGCCTTACCCTGCCATGGTCGCCCTACCCGACTGTGACAATCATTTTCCGGAAACGTGGATCAATATCCTGCGACAAAGCGGATACGCGGTGCTTTTGATTTCGCCCCCCGATGCCCATCCGACGCAGGATTATTGTGGTGGCGGGGAACTTCAAACGCCAAAACACGGTCTGTCCTATTGGGCATTCGATGCCATCAGCGCACTTGATTACCTTGCCGGGGTAAAATCCATTGCGCCTGAAAACATTGCCGTCTTCGGATATGGCTATGGTGCTGGCGCAGCTCAGCTGGCGATTTATCGCGATGGGCATGCCAAACACTACCAACACCGATTTAAGGCGCTTGTCGGGCTAAGGCCGCAATGTATGTCGGAAATGGACAACTTTGTGCCCAGCCTGCTTGTGGCTGTCAAAAATGATCCGTTTAACCCGCCGGCATGGTGTGAATGGCGTATGGATCGCGACCTTTACGACGGGCGCGAACTCGTTAGATTTGAAGTCGTTGAAAGCAGCGAAATGATTGAAAAACAAACGACTCGCAAAACGTTGCAAATAGAAAACAGTCCGCTTGTAGTCTCACTGGTGACAGATTTCCTTTCTGCAATGGGCCTCTCAGAAAATATAGGACGAAATTGAATTTCTCCGCCAAGACCATATTACTGATCATGTTTTTGATGCCTTATTTCAGGAAAATTACGCGCCTTAATTATTCCTCAATCCCCTGAGCAGATTATTCGTGCATCGGCTTATTCCTTACGCTATCAAAGCCGGTACATTCGCTTTTGAGATTTTACTTTTAACCGGGGCATAGGGCAGGAATGTTTTCCAAGCTTCTTGGGGTTTTATCCTCCGACATGGCGGTGGATCTGGGCACCGCGAACACACTGGTTTACGTTAAGGGGCGAGGCATCGTTCTGAACGAACCATCCGTGGTGGCCATTACCGACGAAAAAGGCAAGAAACAGGTCCTTGCAGTTGGTGAAGAAGCCAAACAGATGCTCGGTCGTACCCCGGGGTATATTCAGGCGATCCGCCCGTTGCGTGACGGCGTTATTGCGGAATTCCACATCGCCGAGGAAATGATCAAGCACTTTATCCGCAAGGTCCATAACCGTCGCAACTTTGCCAGCCCGGAAGTCATCATCTGCGTACCGTCGGGTTCGACCGCAGTTGAGCGCCGCGCCATTCAGGAAAGTGCAGAAAGTGCTGGCGCGCGTAAAGTCTGGCTGATTGACGAGCCGATGGCCGCTGCCATTGGTGCCGGCCTTCCGGTGACGGAACCGACCGGCTCCATGGTTGTCGATATCGGCGGTGGTACCACCGAGGTTGCCGTTCTCTCGCTGGGCGGCATCGTCTATGCGCGTTCGGTACGTGTCGGTGGTGACAAAATGGATGAAGCGATCATTGCTTACATCCGTCGCACTCATAACCTTCTGGTCGGCGAAAGCACCGCCGAACGCATCAAGAAGGAAATCGGTTCTGCCTGCGCTCCGGATGACGGTGATGGCGCAACTGTAGAAATCCGCGGTCGTGACCTGATGAACGGCGTTCCGAAGGAACTGCTGATTTCTGAACGCCAGATCGCAGAAAGCCTTGCAGAGCCTGTTTCGGCAATCATCGAGGCGGTGAAAGTCGCCCTCGAACAGACCCCGCCGGAACTTGCTGCTGACATCGTGGACAAGGGTATTGTCCTGACCGGTGGCGGCGCGATGCTTGGCAACCTTGATTATGTTCTGCGTCATGCAACCGGTCTTCCGGTTTCGATTGCAGATGATCCGCTTTCCTGCGTTGCACTGGGTACCGGTCGCGCGCTGGAAGAGAAAAAGATGCTGCGTAACGTCCTGCACACAGCATACTGATAAAAAAGCGGCCTTGAATATCATCACCGGGTCGTATCCTTACTGGACGCGACTCGGTGATTTCGTTATGGTTGAATATCCCGCACGGGATGAAGAACAACCTTTTGGGAATTCGCGGGGAATACATTGGCACAGCATGGTGGTCCGCAGCAGCGTATCTTCTCGCCGTTACGCACGGCCCTTCACCGCTTCGCTTTCATACTGCTGATTTTATCGGCTTTTGGCCTGATGCTTCTGGGCAAGGCCGATACCGTTCTGATCGAGCGTATCCGCGCCGCGTCGGCTGATCTGGTATCGCCGGTGATGAACGTCATTTCCCGCCCTGCGGCCAGCATCAACGAGCTGACCGACAAGATTTACAACCTCGCCCATCTTTACGAAGAAAACGAGCGCCTGCGCCGCGAAAACCAGCAACTGCTGGCCTGGCAGCAAGCCGCACGTAATCTGTCACATGAGAATGCCCGGCTTCGTGATCTGGCAAGCTACACCTCCCCGCCTGCCCTGCATCTGGTAACCTCCCGCGTGATTGCCGATATGGGGGGTGCCTATGCCCACAGCGTGATGATTTCCGCCGGATCGCGCGACGGCGTTGCCAAGGGGCAAGCCGTGATTTCGGACGAAGGTCTGATTGGTCGCGTTGCCGAGGCAGGGTATCAGGCGTCACGTGTTCTTTTGATCACCGATATCAACTCTCGTGTGCCGGTCGTTGTGGAAAATTCGCGCGACCGTGCATTTCTTTCCGGTGACAACACCAACCGCCCGCTTCTGACCTTCCTGACTGCGGATGCGGCCGTGGCACCGGGTGACCGTATTCTGACATCCGGCCATGGTGGTGCGTTCCCGCCAGGCATTCCGATCGGGGTTGTATCATCGGTTTCCGAAAATGCCGTTCGCGTTGCCCCGATGTTCCGCCGCCATCAACTGGAATATCTGCGTGTTGCTGATTACGGTCTTCAGGGCATCCTGAGCGAGGACCGCATTCGCCAAAGCCAACCGTCCAACGATGCAAACATCACTGAAGTATCGCCGGATCTGCCTGATGGCGTCGGGATTGTTCCGGCAGGCCCGACCGGCAATGAAGGCACATCACCCTCCACCAACGCGGCAGGGGAAGCCCAGTGAAACCCGGCGTCTGGCATCGACTGGACATTATTGCCCGCGGCCTTTTCCCTGCCTTCAGTGTTTTCGCTCTGTTGCTGATTAATCTTCTGCCGCTCAGCGTGCCGTTGTTATCAACCGCCTCACCGGCACTGGCATTGATGGCTGTGTTTTACTGGTCGGTTAACCGCCCTGACCTTTTGACGGCTGTCACGGCCTTCCTGCTGGGCCTGTTGCAGGATCTGTTGATGGGCTTGCCGCTTGGCGTCAGTTCGCTTGTGCTCGTGCTGGTGCAGACCGGTTCGGCAAGTCAGGGGCGCTTTTTCCATAACAAGCCGTTCAGTGTGATGTGGTGGGGCTTTGCATTGGTGGCCATTCCGGCACTTTTGGTTCAGTGGCTGCTGAGTTCGGCCCTGATCGGTGCATTGTTGCCCTTCAAGGCCACCATGATCAGCTATGTGTTGACAGCTGCCTTGTTTCCGATTGTTGCCTGGGTTCTGGCGCGCGCACAAAATACCCTGTTGCGTTATGTCTAGGCTGCCATGCGCGATTGATGAACTGCGCAATATTGATGTTTTGGCAACGGCTACTAGCTATGATGGGGAAAGGCTGTTTTAATCCACGATCAACCGGGATAAAACGGGCCAGAAATTGAACACTCGGCCTTACGGCTACTGACGAAATACAGGTATCCAACGCCCATGTGGCATCGTGACTCAGACCGGTTCAGACTGTTTACCCGACGCGCCCTGATGCTTGGTGCGGGCAAGGGTGTATTGCTGACTGGTCTTGCCGCGCGCATGTACTACCTGCAGGTCCTTGAAAGCGACCGCTATCAGACGCTGGCCGATGAAAACCGTATTTCGCACCGCCTGCTGCCGCCACCGCGTGGACTGGTGACCGACCGTTTCGGTGCGCCGCTTGCCGTAAACCGGCAGAACTATCACATAATGATCGTGCGCGAACAGACACCCGATGTCCGCCGCACGCTTGAAATACTGGACCAGATCATCGAACTTGGCCCCGACACCATCGAGCGCGTCGAACGCGATGCGGCCCGTCGGCGTTCCTTTGTTCCGGTCACAGTGCGCGACAACCTGACATGGGATGAGGTCGCACGCGTCGGCGTCAATGCACCCGACCTTCCCGGCCTGATCATTGATGCCGGACGATCACGCGACTATCCCGAAGGACCGCACCTTGCCCACACGCTGGGTTATGTTGCCGCGGTATCCGAAAAGGAACTGACAGGCGATCCGCTTTTGGAATTGCCGGGCTTTACCATTGGCAAAAGCGGCGTTGAAAAGGTTTATGACCTGGCACTGCGTGGCACGGCCGGCACCAGCCAGGTAGAAGTCAACGCACTGGGTCGCGTTATTCGTGAACTTGAACGCGAGGAAGGTGACAGTGGCAACACGGTTGTCATGACGCTTGATCTTGAATTGCAGCGCTACACCAATCAGCGATTGTCGGATCAGGAAAGTGCCGCCGCCGTGGTTATGGACATCCATAATGGTGAAGTGCTCGCCCTGTCGTCACATCCGGCATATGACCCGAACGCCTTTACCAATGGCATTTCGCACAAGCTTTGGAACAGTCTGGTCAACAACCCGTATGCACCGCTTTCCAACAAGGCTGTGAACGGAACCTATGCGCCGGGTTCGACCTTCAAGATGTGCGTCGCACTTGCCGGACTGGAAGCGGGCATTATTTCGCCCAACCAGAAATTCTTCTGTAACGGGCATCTTGATCTTGGGAATGCACGTTTCCACTGCTGGAAACGCGGCGGTCATGGCTGGATGAACATGCATGACTCCATCAAGCATTCCTGTGACGTCTATTATTACGAAATTTCGCAGAAAATCGGGATCGACCGCATTGCGGCCATGGCAAACAAGCTGGGCCTTGGAGAAGATACCGGCATTGACCTTCCCAACGAACGTAGCGGCCTGATCCCGACCAAGGACTGGAAGGAAATCCAGCTTGGCAAACGCTGGCAGGGCGGTGAAACACTTATTGCCTCTATCGGGCAGGGATATGTTCTGGCAACGCCGTTGCAACTTTGCACGATGACTGCGCGTCTGGCCTCGGGCAAGGCGGTGCGCCCGCACCTGACGCGTGACAACGTTACCCCCGAAGGCGTTACCAGCCGCCAGGCGGAAGAATTCCCGGAACTTCAGGTCAGTCGCGCCAACCTGGCCCGAATTCGTGATGCAATGAACGGTGTGACCAACGAATTGCGCGGCACTGGCCATGGCGCACGGATTGCCATCAAGGGCATGGAAATGGCTGGTAAAAGTGGTACCAGTCAGGTTCGCCGCATCACCATGCGCGAACGCCAGACAACCGGGGTGCTCGATAACAATGACTTGCCGTGGAAATACCGTGACCACGCCCTGTTTGTCGCCTTTGCGCCGGTCGATAACCCGCGTTACGCCTGCTCTGTGGTCGTTGAACACGGTGGCGGTGGTTCGAGTGTTGCGGGCCCGATTGTACGTGACCTGCTGCTAAAAGCGCAGGAACTGCAATCTGCGCGTCAGGGTATCTCGGCGGCAGACCAGCCAAATAGTGCAAATCTCCGGCGCAATCCGGCCCATACCGATCAGGACGAGGGTTAAGCCATGGCAGGAAGCAGATTTCGCATTGGTGAAGACCCGGATTATGTGCCGATTGGCCGCCGGCTATTGTTGCTGAACTGGACGCTTGTTCTTTTGATCGCAGCCCTATCTGGCATCGGCTTTGCCATGCTCTATTCCGCGGCCAACGGATCACTGCAACCCTGGGCCGAACGCCAGATGATGCGTTTTGCGGTGGGTGCGGCACTGATGATCATCATCGCAGTAACCGATATACGTGTCTGGCTGAAGCTTGCCTATTTCTCGTATTTTGTTGCGCTGATTTTACTGGTAGCGGTCGAAATCAAGGGCGATATCGGCATGGGTGCACAGCGCTGGATCAATCTGGGTTTCTTCCAGTTGCAGCCGTCTGAACTGATGAAAATCTCTTTGGTTCTGGCACTTGCACGGTATTTCCATGGTTTGACGACCGAGGATGTCGGTCGTATCCCGCTTTTGATTCCGCCGATCTTGATGGTTCTTGCGCCCTCTGCCCTCGTATTACGCCAACCTGACCTTGGCACCACGTTGCTTCTGATTGCCGGGGGTGGTGTGATTTTCTGGCTGGCTGGGGTGCGCATCTGGAAGTTCGCGCTTGTTCTCGGCACGGCACTTGCGGCCATTCCGATTGGCTGGCAGTTCTTGCGCGAATATCAGAAGAACCGCGTTCTGACCTTCCTGAACCCGGAAAATGATCCGCTTGGTGCGGGCTATCACATTACGCAATCAAAGATCGCGCTTGGGTCTGGCGGGCTGTTTGGCAAAGGGTTCATGTTGGGTTCACAAAGCCATCTGAACTTCCTGCCGGAAAAACAGACCGACTTTATCTTCACCATGCTGGGCGAAGAATTCGGCTTGGTCGGTGGCATGGCGTTGCTGGGCCTTTATGCGCTGGTGATCACCTATGGCTATGTCATCGCACTGCGCTGCCAGAACCAGTTTGGGCGCCTTGTTGCAATCGGTGTGACCTCAACCTTCTTCCTTTACGTCTTTATCAACATCGCCATGGTGATGGGGCTGATTCCGGTGGTTGGCGTCCCGTTGCCACTTGTGTCCTATGGCGGCACGGTGATGATGACCATTTTGGTCAGCTTCGGCCTTTTGATGAGTGTATCAATCCACCGCGACATCCGGATTTCCCGGCAGGGCAATGACGACGGCCGGAATTAAAGACACGCATTCCTGACGCACATGCATCCGGCGTCGCACCGGAACTATCCGATCAATCAAATGTCAGACGGCAGCTGATCTTTGAATTCCAAAAGTGTGCTGAAGTCAGCCAGCTTGCATCGATTACGCCCGGTTGCCTTGGCATCATAAAGTGCGTGATCCGCCAATGAGTACAATATCCCCGGAATATCGGTGTTTTCCGAGTTCCTCAGAACATCAAATTGCGCGGCAACGTCCGGATCAAACTCAGCCATACCCTTTGCAGACGGCAAGCCCGACACCCCAAAGCTTGAGGTAAAGGAAAGTTTGCTAGCGCCATAGTCGACACTGTTCTGCTCCAGGCCCTTGCGCAAACGTTCGGCTAGGATCATCGCACCCTGCAATTCCTCACCCGGCAGCAACACAGCGAACTCTTCACCGCCCATACGCGCCGGAATATCAATGGAGCGCAGTGTTGTTCTAAGTGTGTCTGCCAAGGCAACCAGAACCGCGTCACCAGCCTGATGGCCATAGGTATCGTTCAGCGCCTTGAAACGGTCGATATCAAGAAGAATGAAGGATACAGGCGTGCCCCTGCGCCGCCAGACGGCAACAGCGTCTTCCAACCTGCCGAGAAAGGCACGACGGTTAGGCAACCCGGTCAGTGGATCCGTTGACGCGAGCACTTCAAGCTTTTGCATTGCGGAATTGAGTTCTTCTGTACGCAGCGCAACACGTTCTTCCAAAGTGATGTTCGCATTCTGCAGTTCATCGCGCGCTCTGCGCAGTTCCCCGATTTGCTTGCGGATCATTCCGAAAAGCCCGACCGTCACCGAACCAAGCAACTGAACCTCGTCGTCATGACGATGCTCCGGCGGCATCTGAAGCGGGCGACTATCGTCTGTTGGGTCCGCATTAACGATATAGTTTCCAAGCCGGATCACGGGTCGTGAGAAAACGAAGTAGCTCATTGCCGCAAAACAAAGGGCCATCACAGCCGCCAGAACCATGGTCGCAAGGAACGACCACGAAAGACGCGTCATGTAGGCGTCCACATAGACCTGTGGATTAAGCTCAATCACCATCTCGCCAATGGTGGTGACAGGTTTTCGTTCGGGGTCGCGCACCGGAACAGTGATTGTTTGTAGTCCGCCAAACATCTTCTCGGCCCAGCGCGAGACTGGTATTTCGCCTGCGGGTCGTTTTAGCTCAAAAAAGATACCGTCATCGGCGTTGGTAAGAATAACGCGCGCAATGGAACGATTGTTGAGCATCCCGCGCACCATAATATCGGCCAGTTCGCGGTCGCGCTTGATCATGACTTCAGTCGCGACAGGCGCACTGGAGGAAAAGATACGCTGGTTGCTCTGCTGATAGACACCTTCGAGCCAGAGATAATCCTGATATCCGCGAATGGCGACGATGATGAGGCCAAGAGCAACTGCCAGGAAAAGAGAGTACTTTAACTGACGAGCCGCAATTGTGCTGCCCAATCGCATCCCGGCAAGATCATCAAAATGCTTTTCGTCTGATTCTCGTGCCAAGCGTCTCGACCTTGTCTTTCTAAAGAGTTACCGGATGATGGCTTTTGCTATTCACGCAGGCCATCGCCGGGATGTAACACAAAGTTATACTCTGTGCCGAATGGGGAATTGGCAATACTAAAATCCTTAAAATCCAAGCTGTTCCAATCCCTGCTGCCCAGGACATCGACAAAGTGAGATATGTTTTCGCGTGTGATCGCCTCCATCCTGAAAGAGATTTCGGGATGATGGGAAAGAAATTCAACGCCATGTATGTAATCATGAAGCAATACCATGACCCATGCGCCAGCAAAGAAGTGCCCCCCGTGGGTCATGGTCATCTTGCCGTCTGCGACGTTGCGCAATCCCGCAGGTGACCAGTTCAACCCGCCGACAAAGACATCTTTCCCGGGTTTCCGCCCTGCTTTCTCCAGAGCCGCAATTGCACCCAGCGCAATATCATCATTGGCAGCCCAGACCGCATCGACGCACCCGCCCCGTCTAAGCCAGTTTTCTGTCTGACGGTATGCTTCGTCATATGACCAGTTTGCGACCAGACGACGCTGTTCGCGAAGAAGCGGAAAACGACTAAGCGCATGGTCAAGTCCCTGCAGTCGCTGAAGCGAGGCTGGCGTCTTGCTGTCCCCGGCGATGGATAACAGGCATAGCGGCACTGGTTGCCGATTTTCAGCTTGAAGACGTGCATTATCGATCAGGGACTTGGCGATGTCATAACCGGCACGCTCGTTATCCGGCGTCAGGGAGAATATCCAGTGATCAAAGTCCCTGCCCGGATAGCCATATGCGTTCTTCTGCTCTTTTGTCAGGTCATTGAGCAACATGATGACCGGGATGCCGCGTTCTTCTGCTTCCAGAACGATGCGCGTTCCCTGCTGATGTTCGTTAACGGCAATGATGTAATCAGGCGCGGGTTCAAGGGCAAAAACCTTCTGCGCACTTTCGATCATCATCTTGCTGTCGCGGTTGCTGTCGAAAACGATCAGTTCATAGCCAAACTGATCTGAAGCCGCCTGCATGGTGTCGCGCACATCCTTCCAGAAACCGCGATCACCATAGCCTGGATTGATAAAGGCGACGCGCGTTGGAACGTCAGTGGCGTCATGCTCCGTCGCTTGTGTGGTTGCCAGCGGCAAGCACCAAAGCACAAGCACGAAAAGCAAAACCACCGCGTAAGACTTCAAACCAATTTTCTGTTCTTGCTCTTTTTGCTGCGGGCTACAGCGTCGGACTAAACAACCCACTTAGGCATACCTCGATTTACAATACATCGCTTAAAACCGGCAAAGCGTGCATGCTCGCGCCACGCCACAGTTGCAAACGGTGGCGAAAGCAACAGGCGGCCTCCACCCCGACCGGCTAGTTATAATATACGATGGTATACAAACTTGGTATCAGGATGGGAACCGGTTCTTTGCAAAATCGAGGTAAAATAAACGCAATATCAGCCGCCGGTTGATTGCGTACGCTTCAACGCTTCGACCAATTCCTTGTTCGACATGTTTGCCCGGTTCTGTATGCCTTTCTGCGCGGCCAAATGATAAAGATCATCCCGACGCCACTTGTCGTAACTTGGCGCGCCGTGAAGACGCTGTGCAGAAGTTTCCTGATCTGTTTGCCCAGAAATTTTATTAAAGCTCGCCACTGTTGCCTCCATGTTGGGACGGTCACAAGCAGTCTTGGCACTGTATACAGTGCTGGTGGATGAAAATCCGTTCTAGATTTCATGTAGGGGTAATTGCCTGATTTTCTATTCCCCGGAACGCATTTTTCATCGCCAAGCGTCGTAACAAGCTGAGTAATCTTGCAAAAATATTGAAAAAGGCAGATCCAATTGATCTGCCTTTGGGGTTACTCACACCACTGAAGCAACAGATAACAGCTATGGCGTGGCAAGGAACGCACGCATGGCGTCAACTGTTCGCTGTTTTATCTCGTCGAGTTCCTTGATCTTGTCATCAAACGCGGGATCGAAATCACCTTCGAAACGCTCAAACGCCAATGCGGCTTCTGCAAGTTCGGGCGCCGCCATGTTTCTGGCCATCCCCTTGATGGCGTGTCCAGACCGCTTTAGACCATCAAGGTCCTTTGTCGCCGCAGCTTCGATTAGGCGGGCGCGCTCCTCGTCGTAGGAGGCCGGGAGCAAATTCACCAGCAGCAATACCTGATCCTTGCCAAGGGCCTGGCACAACTCTTCAAAACGGGCGTTATCAATCAATTCCATCAACCAACCTTTTCTGTGCAGCCCATGGCAGTATCACGTCTGGCACAACACCACTCAACCCGTACCAATGTCGGGGGCATTCCGGCTTTTACTGCATATGGTTAATCGTAGCACAGGCGTCCACAACGTCATTTGCCCATTTCAGGGTTTCGGCATCCATTGATTGCATATGACGGTATTTTTCAAACTGCTTGGCAATCAAGGCCAGACGCTCCAAAAACACCGGTGGATGATCAAGTCCCAACAATTGATCGGCAAGCGGATCAAAGGCGGCATTCTGAAATTCAAGTGACAGGCTGATCCTCGGTTCGCTGGCATACGGGCTTGCCCTTCCCCCCCAATGATAAAGATCCTGTCGCCAGCCCATCACCGCACCAGGCTCGGCCGGAAGGGCGCGAAGGTCTTGAAGGTGAACCTCCCCCGGTTCTGAAACCGGTGTCGGGTAACCTTTTTCGAAATTTCGGGGCAAAACATGCATACAGCCATTTTCAGGCGTGGCATTGCTTAGCGGCACCCAAAGAGAAAGGCTGATCAACATCTCATCGCCAATCGTACTTTCCCCCTGATAATCGCGATGCGGTGGCCAACCACTTCCATCGGCATCGGGATCGACATGCCACGCCCAGAAGTGCGGCAAAAGCGCAATCCGATCACCCAGAAAATGGGTCAGAAGCGGGCGTAACCGACGAAACACATCCCAAGCTTCATCGTAAAGATATATCAGCGCGGGTGACAGGCCGTTGGCAACAAGCACTTCAATCCCGACACGAAGTTTTTCAAGTTCGCCCGCCGGCAAAACATCGTGGACCAGGAAATATCCCTCATCCCAAAACCGTTCAGAAAGCGCGCCCCCGTCAAAACCACCTTTATCGGCACCAATTTCCGCAACATCGGTGCTTGGACTTACACCGTTGGAAATCGACAGTTGCGGGTTAAGCTTCTGCCATACCTGAATGTTGGTGGCATTTTGGGCTGTGATCATGGGAAAATGTCCGGTATTGAGGATGGCCGGACGATACGCAGCACTTTGCCCAATGGCAAGCGCGGAAACTTGATGCAAACCACAGACAGTTCACTTTCGATCAGGCCTGGCCCCATCATGACAAACAGCCATATCACGCCAAAACAACAACCGCCGATCAATCACGGTGGCGCAGTTGATTGGGCGGCAAGCAGATATGGCATTCCAACAAGCGACTGGTTGGATTTATCGACGGGTATCAATCCAATAGCCTACCCGGTTCCGAATATTGAAAACGCCCACTGGCAACGCCTGCCTCTCACCTCGGAGCTTGATGACCTGAAAGCGGCGGCCAAACAGTATTACAACCTGCCGACGACAGATCATCTCGTTTGCGCCCCGGGCACACAGGCCCTGATCCAGATGATCCCGTTCTGGCTAAAAGACCGGATGGCTGATCAGGCGACCAACAACGTCCATGTCATGGGCCCGACATACGGTGAACATGAACGGTGCTGGAGACGTGCCGGATACCACTGCCAAACCAACCAAACCAATCCGGCTGACAGGATTGCCAAGGCGACGGATATTCTAAGCACTGCCGAAACGGGAACCGTCGTTATCTTGGTCAATCCCAACAACCCGGACGGGGCCATGTTTGCCCCTGACGATATCTTCAGGCTGGGCAAACTTGCAGATGTGCGCAGTTGCTGGCTTTTGGTCGATGAGGCCTTTATGGATTGCCAACCGGACCAATCGGTTTGTTCGCGCATTGATCAGTTGCAAAACACCATTGTGTTGCGTTCATTTGGCAAGTTTTTCGGTCTTGCCGGGGCGCGACTTGGCTGTGCCGTCATGGGTCTTAACCTAGCAACTGATCTTGAAAACCGCGTTGGCCCGTGGGCCATTCCCGGTCCGACCATGGTCGTTGGCACGCAGGCTTTTTCCGATACGCAATGGCACCAGCGAAGCCGAACACGTCTGACGGCAGACGCAGCGCGGCTTGATGATCTCATCACCAAGAACAGCAGACTGGCTCTATCTGGTGGCACTGATCTTTTCCGCTACTACGATGGCGAGGATTGCGTTGCCTTGGCAGATCACCTCGGACACCGGGGTATTTTGGTTCGGCTATTTGATCATGATGCAAACAAGGTTCGGTTTGGCCTGCCCGGAACCGATGCAGACTGGAAACGCCTTGAAGACGCGATGGCAGATTGGCACAGCGCAGACCGCTAAATTGACCTAGAGGCCGCTTTCTTCCCAGGATTGCTTTTTACGATAGATTGTCGACGGGCTGACACCCAGGGCATCGGCTGCACGCGGGATGGATCCGCCACAACGCTCGATTGCCTCTTCGATTGCCTGCTTTTCAACTTGCCAAAGCGGCTTGATCTCGCCAAATCCCAGCCTTCCGGACCCGGATGCTGACGGCGACAATGCGGTTTGATCTTCGCCCCCAAAGTTGCCCCCCGCACCAGCACCAAGCAGTTGGTTACTGCGCCCGGAATTATGGTTTTCGACAACCTTGCGCATTTGCCGGGCACCGGCAAGAAAGGCCAGCGCCTCCGGATCACCGGCCCAATGACGTCCGGGACCGCCCGGCTCGTTTGAAACAACCGGATGGGGTGGCGGGGCTTCAATCGTCCCCGATCCGAACTGGTCACCGTCCGTGCCGCTATTGACCGGCCTTGGCACCATTGAAAGCGCCACCTCGGTCCCGTTATTGAGCACAACAATGTTACGGATGATATTTTGCAACTGGCGAATATTGCCCGGCCAGGAATACCGTGCAAACAGGGCGGAAACTTCGGGACTGAACCGTTCGAAATCGCGGCCTTCCTCGCGCGTGAAGCGTTGCAGGTAGAAATTGGCAATTTGCAGGATATCGTTATCGCGATCGCGCAGGGGCGGCATGTGCAGCGGAATAACGTGCAAACGGTAATAAAGGTCTTCGCGGAACCGACCGGAACGAACTTCTTCAAGTGGATCGCGGTTGGTCGCACAGACAAAGCGCACGTCAACTTTTTCTATCGAACTGCCGCCGACTTTCTGGAATGACCCGGTCTGGATAAACCGCAGAAGCTTGGTCTGCAGATCCAGATCCATTTCGCAAATTTCATCCAGAAACAGCGTGCCGCCATCCGCACGATGTGCTGCCCCTTCGCGGTCGGAAACAGCACCGGTAAACGCCCCTTTGACGTGACCGAAAATCTCGCTTTCCATAAGGTCTTTGGGAATGGCACCGCAGTTCAGCGGAATGAACGGATCCTTTGCCCGTTCCGAACGACGATGGATTGCCTCGGCGGCGAGTTCCTTACCCGTACCGGATTCACCGGTGATAAAGACAGTCGCACGGCTGGGGGCGGCATTTTCGATAATGCGATAGATATCACGCATGTTTTCCGACCCGCCGATGATGTCGAAATACATCTCGTCGGCATCGGGACTTTCCAGATCAATATCCGGGGCAGTCTGCAGGGCGGGCGCACCTTTGATCGCCTTTGTCACGGTGTCGCGTAACTTGTCTGCGGTGAAGGGTTTTAACAGGAAATCCCATGCCCCTTCGCGCATCGCCTCGACCGCGACATTGATCGACCCGTGGGCCGTGATAACAACAATTTTGCAATCCGGTGCGATTTGCGCGGCAGCGCGAAGAACCTCGCGCCCGTCCATATCGGGCAAAATAAGATCAAGAACAAGGACATCCGGCGGATCATGGCGCAAACGTTCTATGGCGTTTGTGCCGCTGACGACGTGATCAACAACGTGACCATCGGCACGCAAGTAATCCTGATACACGCGCGCCAGCGACAGCGTATCTTCCACAATTACAATGCGTGCCTGCTCTGGCATTTTCTTGTTCGTATCCCGATATACCAATGTAGGTCAGCATACCGATAGTGTTGCTCATCTCACAACTACTAACATGTATTGCAGTCACTACCCAAACCATACACAATCAGATTAACGTTAAGAAAAGCATAGTCTTGGCCGGGTTTCCGCCACTGGCCAAACGCTTCAAGGAGAGTCCAGACTTGAATTACAAGACAGATTTCGCCAATGGAACAACCACAGTCGAAGTGACCGGTCGCTTCACATTCGGCGATCATTCGAGCTTCCGCAAACTGATCGAAGAAGTTCGCGGACATGGCTCGTCCACGCTTGTTCTGGACATTTCCGGTGTCGATTTCATTGACTCTGCCGGTCTTGGCATGTTGCTGCTTGCACGCGACGAGGGCGAAAAATCCAACACAAACGTCATCCTGCGTGGCGCACAGGGACAGGTCAAGCGCATGCTTGAAGTTGCCCGCTTCGATACCTTGTTCCAGCTGGAAAACTAATCAATGCCTGTTGGCCGAGATTCACGTGCAAAGTACTTGGTTGCCGTGCCGCACTCCGTCGCGCAAGACGACCTTTCAAAGCTTGTCGCGGGGATAAACCTGTGGGACGCGACAGAAGCTGTTTCGGCCAAATACATATCAGGGCAATCGCCCGAGGATTTTTCCAGCCAACGGCGTTTTTCATTTTGTATTTTGCCTTCACAGGTCGGTCGCGACTGGCTTGGCAGCCTGATCCGTCTAAATTGCGACACCTTTGTTGAATGTTTCCCGGAACTCGACCTTGGCGACTTGGCGCCGCTGGTCGGTAAGAAATCACTGCCAAAACATGACCTGTTGGTCTGTCTTTCAACACGCAGCGCCTATCATTTACCGGTGGCGCGCAAATTTGTGACCAGCCTTCGCCATCGCAGTCTGATTGGTGATGGCGTCGCGTCCTCGGTTGAAATGGCCGTGCAGGAAGCATTCGCCAACTCGCTCATACATGGCAATCTCGAACTTGCAACCGGCGGCCATCTGTCGATGGATCGCTTCAAGGAGCTCGGCGAAGAAACCGAACGCCGCCTTGCATCCGGCCACCATGGCGCCCGTGCAATTATCCTGACAGCGCGTCGGCGCAAAAATGGCCAAGTCGTCATCACCATCAATGATCAGGGCAACGGATTTTCACCGCCTGATGCAAACGCAACCGCCCCGATTTCGCGTAAGGACACGACCTTTGGCCGCGGCCTCCCCCTGATCAGAAGCCTGTGTCACTCTGTGAATTTTCTGCGGAATGGCCGCACGATCGAACTGACTTTTGATGACAGTCAAAGCACGACGGCGTTGGGCGACACGGCATTCCTCAATGATCTTGAAACACGCCTGACGACGTCGCCCGATGCACTGCGTATTGCACAGAACGCAACGATCCTGATTGCCGACGACACCCTGTTATCGCGTGAAATCATTGCGTCATATCTTCGGGCTGACGGGTTTACCAATCTGGTTTTTGCCAAGGATGGTGAGGATGCGATTGCCCAGATCAAGGCGCATAATCCCGATCTGATCATTCTTGATATCATCATGCCGAAACTGGATGGTTATGCCGTATGCAAGGCCGTCCGTGCTGATCCTGCCTATGCAAAAACCCCGATCATCGCCCAAACCGCCCTTGAGGAGAACGAAGGACGCACGCGCATTTTCGATGACGGAGCGACGGACCTTATTCTCAAACCGCTCAACAAGGCAGAACTGATTGCACGCACCAAGATCCATCTCGAAAACCGGCTTTTGGTGCAGCAACTTCAGGCCTATCAGGCACGCACCCAGTCGGAACTGGAACTTGCGCGCAACATGCAGGAAAACCTGAACCCGACACCGGAACACTATCGTGGGGTCGGTATGGATTACGGCATGCGGATCAGTGCGACATTCCAGATGTCGTCCGAGCTTGGTGGTGATATGTGGGGGTTGGTACCGATTGATGCCCATCGGCTTGGCGTTTATATCGTTGATTTCGCAGGTCACGGGCTTGGTGCGGCACTCAACACCTTCCGCCTGCATTCCCTGATATGGTCCGAACAAGTCGACGATCAGACGCCAGATGTGTATTTGCAGCGGCTTAATCGTCATCTCAAGGGGCTTTTACCTGTCGGGCAATATGCGACAATGCTGTATGGCATCGTTGATCGGCAAAACAACACATTTGCCTATGCCAGTGCCGCCTGCACGTCACCTGTTCTGGGCAACACTGCGACCGGCGAGGCACGCTATCTTGATGGTTCGGGGGTGCCACTTGGCGTTATCAGGGACGCCCGCTATGAAACCCGCGAAGTCCCGTTCGACAAGGACAGTTTCCTGCTGCTTTACAGCGATGCACTGATCGAAACAACCTTGGACAATGGTCAGTTTCTCTGTGAGGCAGGCTTGCTCAAGATGTTGCAAGACACCGTTCTGGAAGGCGGTCGTGACATTGATCTTGCCGCACAGATTGCCGATCAGTTCATGGACCGTGCACCGGCAAAGCTTGATGATGATTTCACGATCGTTTCCCTGCAAGCAGCCAATATCCCGTCTGCTGGCTAGGCACCTGCAAGATTAGGAAACGCCACACCCACGACCAATGGTGGACTGGATCAGGTCGCCAAACGGCTCGACATCACCCCATATGACCTGTGCATGGTCAAATGTCGGTTGCGGTCGGGTCTCGCGGTCATCATGCGAAACGGTATGCATACGGCTTGCAACCACGGTCCGTATCAGGTTGGCAAGCCCTTTGCGCGCGCCGGCATGATCGGGTTCAGCAGCAAGAACAGCACCGAGTTGATCAAGTGCGCGCATCTTGTCCCGGCATCCCAGCAAATCAGCGGCAAGTACGCGCAACTCCCGCGCATCGGGGCGCAGGCTGATGGCGATTTCAAGATGTTCAAGCCCAAGGTCACGGCGGCCGGTCTGGATATAAACCCTTGTAAGGCCCAGATGCGTCGCCCCATCAAGATCATCAATCAGCAACGCTCGACCAAACGCATTCAGCGCAAGATCACAAAGACCAAGATCAAGCAAAACGTGGCCCAGCACACGAAGGCGGGCAGGCTGGTCGGGAAGACTGTCGATCAGACCGCGCAGACGGGTGCGGATTTCCGGGGCAAGATCAATATCGCCCGTAATCGCCATTGCGGATGTTTGCAAAATCTCTGTCTGCGACGACATGGTCAACGGCCTCGTTCCCGCCAAAAATCGGGACCGGTGGTTGTGCCATTTCACAATATACCGTTCCCGCTTTTGACAGAGTAGCGCCATCTGGTTGCAGGAAGATTAACCGAGTCGCAGCTTATCACATCCAGGGGCCTAGGTTTACGGCACTTGGCCCGCCGTCACTTGCCAACACCTTCGACCAACGCATCAAGTTTGACTTCGCGAACCGGGCGGGCAAAGAAATATCCCTGCATCAGTCGCCCACCCAACGTGATGATCACATCGCGCTGGCTATCGTTTTCGATCCCTTCCAGCACGCAATCAATGCCAAGGTTCTGGCACATATCTATCACCGTCTTGACGATACGGCGGCTGCGTTCGTTATGCGAGAGCGGGGCGACAAAGCTGCGATCAACCTTGAGCACGTCAAATTCAAGTTCGTGGACATAGCGCAGGCTGGAATAACCGATGCCGAAATCATCAAGGGCAATGCGCGCCCCATGATCGCGCAAATACCGGATGCTGGTTCGGGCAGCCTCAAAATCACGCAAGAACGCCGTTTCAGTGACTTCAAAGGTCAATCTTCCCGGGTCGATGCGATGCTTTTTGATCTCGTCGATCAGCCACTCGACCGTATCGGACAGAACAATATCGCGCGCCGACAGGTTAAACGATACGGGCAGGTTTTCCGGCCAGTCCTGCATATCAACCATCAGCTTTTCGAACAAAACCCGTGTCAGAAAACCGACCTGGCCAGTTTTTTCTGCCACCGGAAAGAACGTGCCTGGCGAAACCGCGCCCATCTGGGCACTTTCCCAACGTGCAAGCGCCTCAAGCGAGCTCACCTGCCCGGATCGAATATCAAATACCGGTTGGTAATGCAGGCTGAGCTCGGTCGATAAATCCGCCTTGCGCAGCGCCTGTTCGATCTGGGAGTCATGGCGAATCAGTGTTTCGTGGTGGGCGGCAAACAAAACCGCCTCGCCGCGTGCATTCTTTTTCGCATGGTAAAGCGCAAAGTCAGCACGCTCGAACAGACCGTTCGGGCTGCGCGCCACTGTGGGATAGGTCGCAAACCCCAGTGATGCCGAAACCTGCACGGTCACACCATTTAGGACAAAAGGTCGATTGAGCGCGTCACAAAGCTCCTTGCCAAGGGCAATCAGTTCGAGTGCGTCGTCATAGCCCTTAAGCAACAATCCGAACTCATCCCCGCCCAAACGCGCCAGAAGCGTATCGTGACCAAGGACTTTGCGAAGCCGCCTGCCCGCCTGCTGCAACAGCTCATCTCCCGACGGGTGACCATGCACATCATTGACCGGTTTGAAACCGTCCAGATCAATCATCGCCACCGCGAATGTTTCATTCTCGGTGGCGGCATTCACCCTATCTTCCAGCACGGAAAAAAAGGCCCGGCGGTTGGATAAACCGGTCAACGGATCAATCAGCGCCAATGCCTCGTTCTGGCGCGACAGTTCGATCATCGTCTGGTGCTGTGCTTCAAGGTCGTTCTGGGTCTGGATCAGGCCAGAAAAATTGGCATAGAAGCTTCGGATGATCTGAATGATCATCAACGACACAAGCGCCATATTGACCGCGATCGCGACATAAACTTCGTTGCCGCTGGTGCCGAAGAAGAACACGAAGGTGCCCAGCACAATCGCAACAACCAGCAGTGCCGCCGGCGGAAAATTCACCAGACAGAAAATACAGCCAACAACCGTGATCGATATGAAATAGGCAACGTGGCCGCGCTGATACGCATCGCCATAATCAAACATCGTGATCGCCCAAAGGGTGAACAGGACGGATATCACCACCGCCAGCACCCTGATGCGCTTGAGATGTTTGATACAGACATCAATGTCACCGACATCAACGCGGGCGCGGTTCCAGGCAACCGCACGAATAATACAAATGACACCGAGAACAATCACCGCATGGACTGTCATCCAGTCGGGTGCTGTTCCGTAATGGGTATAGGCAAGGGCCACCGCGTTGGCCAGCAGCAGCATATAAAGGACAGGTATCTGACGCGAAAGAGCACCAACCTGCGCGCGCAACAGTTCCGGCTTGTCTGTCCGAATTTTTAACGTGTCGGCAAAACCTTGCCAGAAACTACCGGCTGCCACTTGTCCCAGACCTAACGCGTTCTTTATCCCGAAAAAATACTATACAGGAAAAGTGCGACCGAACATCACTGATTGCAAGCGGCGTCTAAATACACCTGCCCCGAATATCCCGGGATCTGTTTGTTTTGGCCAAGCCTGGTTACTTCTTGGCAGTTCGGCCCTTTTGTGCCTGTGAACGGCGCGCAGCCCCAAGCGCCAACGTGGCAAATTCAAGAATTTGTTCTTCATTATCAAGCCATTCACCAGGCACCTCAAAATAAGACAGCGTCACCGGCCTTCCCGACGGTACGGCAAATGGCTGCATCCCCATCGCATCAAAGCGCTCCTTGGTCTGTGCGTCTCCTTTGAGATACAGGACATCATCGGAAATGATCGCAAAGAAGGCGCCGTCACAATAAAGCCCGACGGCGCCAAACATCCGTCTGGACCTGATGTGCCCCAAAGGTGCCAGCAGCTCTGACACCAACAGAACGAACTCGCTATCGTCCGATGCCATTAAGGATCTCGCCTTCAACACCTTCGGAAATCAGATAATCACGCAATGACCGCCCCGGAACCGGGCGAAAGCGCGATGTCGATATCTCCATATGCGCAATCCGGTCGGCCCGAAAAACGCGAAAGGCCTCGCGCAATTCGCACCAGCTGGCCAGAAGCCACGTACTGCCAAAAAACAACATGCCAAGTGGCCAAACCCGGCGACGGGTATTGTCGCCCTTCGCATCGGTGTAATCGATATCGATCAGAAACCGTTCGCGAATGGCCCGCCTGAGGTCGGGCATCGAAATGGCAATCGGTTCCTGCGCGATTTCGGCAATCGCAATCGGAACACCCCCGACCAGACCACGGATCTTTTCGGGCAGCACCGCCTCAATTTTGGTCAGGGCATCACCAGCGGCACGCGCCATCTGCGGATCGGTCCAGCTTTGAACCATGCGGGCCGCAACAACAAGCGCCTCGATCTCGTCGGCATCGAACATAAGCGGCGGCAAGTCATACCCATCACGCAGGATATAGCCAACGCCCGCCTCCCCCTCAACCGGGACGCCCGATGCGGCAAGGTCGCGAATATCGCGGTAAATGGTGCGTTCGGAAACTTCAAGTTCCTCGGCCAGGTCACATGCGCGGCACAGTTTGCGTCGGCGCAAGATTTGAACAAGGCGAAATAATCGGTCAGCCCGTCTCATGATCACTCCTTTGTCATCCTGCCCCAAAAATTATCATACCGCTCCTGACAGGCTCCTGTCAGGAGGGATGTGCAACCATTGACAAATCGGGACAGGATTTACCCCCAACGTCAGGAGCATGACGATGAAAGTCACCAACGCCTATCAGATCATCATCACCGAAAAATTCACCCAAAGCCGCGCCTTTTACAAAAAGCTCGGCTTCACACCGGTCTTTGACGGTGACTGGTATTGCCAGCTTGTCTGGCCGTCCGCACCATCCGTTCAGCTTGGCCTGATGAAACAGGGACACGAAACCCAGCCCGCCATGTTCCAGGCGGCCACCATCGGCGAAGGAACGGTTCTTACGCTGGAAGTCGAAGAAGCCCGCGATGCAGCGGATGAATTGCGAGAAGCCGGGTTTGAATTCGCCCTTGATGTCCGCGATGAACCTTGGGGCCAGCGCCATTTTGCCTTTCTTGATCCCAATGGCGTGCGCATCGACATCGCAAGTGCCACCGCCGAACTTTCCCCTGAATATGCCCAGCAGTTCAAGGAAACCGGCGAAGGCGTACTTGCCTGACCTCCCTCGCGCACCAAGCCCCGCAAACTTTCTGCCAACGGCCTGCCCAAGTGGCGGGCCGTTTCTTTTAACCGAGCATCTTTGCAAACCGGGATATCGCCGTGGCGGCATCGGCGATGTTCTGGCTTTGGGTACGTCCGGAACTTTTGCGCGGCTTGAAGTCATGTTCACCGTCTTCAACCCAGTGAAGCGCAATACGGTCCGAAAGCCCGTAACCCGCAATCTCATCCGGACTGCCAAACGGATCGCGCGTGCCATGACAGATCAGGCTCGGCGTTTTCAGGGTTTTAAGATGTTCTGTGCGCAGGTTTTCAGGTTTGCCCGGTGGATGGAACGGATAGCCAAGGCAAACAAGACCAGCGACACCAAGATTATCTGCCACCATGCTGGCGATCCGTCCGCCCATGGATTTTCCGCCGATGATCAACTTCTCTGCCCCGCCAACTGCGCGAACAACTTCACCGTAATGGTCGATCAAAACCGGTGCCCGATCCGGCCCACGCTTTTTGCCATCGATCCGGCGTTTGGCCATATAGGGGAATTCAAACCGTGCGACGCGTAAACCCGCCTTGGCCAGTTCGCCCGCCATTTCGTTCATGAACGGGCTGTCCATGGCTGCCCCTGCCCCATGGGCAAGAACAATCGTTCGGGCAGCATCTTCATCGCCATCAAACTGAAAATGGATTGGATCGGTGCTCAAAACAGGTTCCCCACAGACTGCCGCATATTGCTTAACGTCATACAGAACCCGCCGATATTCTCCAAGTCCGACATGGCCTTCATCTGGCGGGATCACGCAAATACTCGCATCCATCGCACAAGCTGGCTATAATTGCGATCCCCACCTTGACGCCCCCCACAGGCGCCAGCACGCCATCACATCGCGCCACCCGCGATCAGATGCCTTCCATAAATGACAAAGGCCGCATCGTGTCATCCGAACCAACGTCACCGATCATAAATCCCCCCAAAGAACGGCTTGGCCGTCTGCCGAAACCGGTTCAGTGGTTATTGCTGATTTCCACCTCCGTCGTGTTTTCGGTCCTGCTCCATCATTGGCAAGTCCCTGCCTCACTTCTGGTGGGGCCGATGATCATCGGCATTCTGATGGGCACCAACGGCGCAACCATTGCCGCCCCCAAGCAACTTTATCTTGGCGCACAATCGGTGTTGGGCGTGATGATCGGTGGTTCAATGACCGTCGGGATTTTGACATCCTTTGCCACCGACTGGCCGATGATCCTTGGCGTTACCGGTATCACTTTGCTTGCCAGCAGCTTTTTGGGCTGGATCCTGTGTGTCAAACAGGTTCTGCCCGGAACCGCAGGCATCTGGGGATCAACACCCGGTGCGGCATCGGCCATGGTGATCATGGCAGACGCCTTTGGCGCGGATGCAAGGCTGGTGGCCTTCATGCAATATGTGCGCGTGGTGATCGTTGTCGGTGTCGCATCCAGTGTCGCCAATTTCTGGGTTGATCCGGAAACGCTGGCTGCCATGGGCCCCCATGACTGGTTCCCGGCTTTTGACCCGGCCGGTTTTGCCCTGACACTCAGTCTGGTGGTTGCCTGCTGCTTTGTCGGTCAAAAAGTACGTCTGCCATCCGGTCCGCTTCTGGTGCCGATCATTGTCACCATGATCCTGCATGTCAGCGGCTTTTTCGATGTCGTCCTGCCGGAATGGTTTCTCGGCCTGACCTACGCCATGATCGGCTGGGTGATCGGTTTGAAATTCACCCCACCGGTCCTGCGCCACGCAGCACACGCACTTCCCAAAATCCTGTTATCAATCTTTGTACTGATCGGCTTCTGTGCCGGGATTTCGGGGCTTTTGGTGTATTTCATGGATATTGATCCACTGACCGCCTATCTCGCCACCAGCCCGGGCGGCCTTGATTCTGTTGCGATTATCGCGGCCAGTACGAATGTCGACCTGTCCTTCATCCTCGTGCTGCAGGCAACACGCTTTTTCATGGTGCTGGCCTTCGGACCGCCCCTGGCACGGCTGGTCGCCCGGCGCACCCCCATCACGTCGAAAATCGGATGAACGGATCAACCTAGGTCACTAGGCGATGCGTATCTTGCCAACAAACCCTTCGACGCGGGCGCTTAACTCTGCACCCTGTTTTTCAAGATCATGGGCAGCGCTCCCAAGCTCGCTTGATACGTGCTCACTGTGTTTGATCGCTGCGGTTATTTCCGAGACGCCATCACCAACCAGGCGGGAGTCTGCGACCGCGGCATCGACACATGATGCAACCGAAACGCAGGTTTCTGTTTGCTGATCGGCTTGTGTCGCTGTCGCCTCTGCCCGGCTCTGAAGATTATCCATCGCCAAGGCAATCTGTTCGATATCGTTACCGGCTTTAGAAATCGCGTCGAGTATTTCACTCATCCAGCGGGCGATATCCTCGGTCGCACTGGCAGACTGGCCTGCAAGCGCCTTGACCTCCTTGGCGACAATCGCAAACCCCTTGCCTGCCTCACCGACGCGCGCCGCCTCAATCGAGGCGTTCAAGCCCAGCATCTTGGTCTGCGCAGCGATGGCTGAAATGGAAGCCAGCATTTTCTCAGCATCAGCGGCACGATCTTGCAGTGCGGCAAATCCGGCGCGCATTTCTCGGGCCTGACTGCCCATATCGTGGGTAATCTTGACGGTTTCGGACGCATCCGTACCAACGACGGCCAACGCATCCTTAAGGCTTTCCATCTGGTCTGCGACGTCTTCAATCCGTGAAATGGCTCGCCCTGTCGCATCATCAATGCCGCTACTGCATTTGCGGGTTTGATCTGTGCTTTCGGCCAATACATCAAGCGCACCGCGCATTTGACTGACAGCAGCCGCCACCATGCCAACAGTTCCCTGAACTTGCGACTCAAAGCTTGATGCCAGGGCCTCACGCGACCGAATGACGCGTTCACGTTCCAGCACACGCGCAACCTGCCCGCCAACAAACCCAAGAAGCTCAAGCATTTCATCATCAAGCTGTGCGACGCCCGGACTAAAGAATTCAATAACGGCCTCTGTCTGCCCCTCCAGCTTGACTGGCAGGGCAAAACAGCCGCGCAACCCGTTTCTGGACGCCGCCGCCGCACGCAAAAAGCCGTCTTTCACGGTGACATCGGCGATACACACAGGCGCCCCCGTTGCCGCGACAGCGCCAATAAGGCCCTGCCCGATCGCAAACACAGTCTGTTCGGACTGGGTGCGAAATTCGGCAATGTCCCCTGCCGCAATCGAAGAACTGATTGACCAGATACCTGCAGACGATAGTTTGTCATTCACACGCAGATACGCGTGCCCAACCGGCCAGTGGCAATAATTGCAGACTGCCGAAAGGATTTGGGTAACTGCCGTTTCCTTGTCTGCGGCCTCATCAGCGACAGCACTGACCGTCCGCAACAGCTGCAGGATATCAGTCATGCTGGTTTTGCGATTGGGTCCGTTAAATTCCGGATCGTTTTCAGGGGAAATAGGGCGAATAAAACCAGCAAGCATTTGAATAACTCCGAGGCATAACCGTCGAGCGCCACCAAAAGACGCTGACAAAGTTGCGCAAGCCTCGTTGCCTGCCGATAAATCATTGGGTGAATGGCGCCGTTGCCATCACGTGCATTACAATAACCTAAAGCTGCACACGCGAAAAGAATATTTCGCACGTGCAGCACACTTAGTTGATGTTCATCATAAGATGAAAATGCCCTGATTGAAAAACAGTCAGTTCAAGGGCCTAAATTCGTACGCGACGAAACACACCAGACGCCGTCATCACGCCAAGGATCACCAGAACAACCGCAAGAACCAGTGCAAGATTGCCCGGTTCCCCCAACAGGATCACACCGCCAAGTGCGGTCAGGGCCGGTGTCATCGCGCCAAATGCGGACGCACCGGTCGATCCGATATGGCGTACGGCTAGGCCATAGGTAATCACCGCAACACATCCGGCCAGAAGCCCCTGCGCTGTCAGCAACATCATGATATCCCCCATCGGGGCATCGCCAATCGTGGTGCCGGTAAACAGCGCAATAATCGCCATCACGACAAATGACCAAAACCCGACAAAGGATGCGGCTTCGAGCGCGCCAAGGCCGCTTTGACGCATGGCATGGGTGTAGCACGCCCACATAAACGCCCCGGCCGAAACAAGGCCATAGCCCATCAGCATGTCATCACTGATCACACCGGCCGGTTTCAGGGCGACAAGCGAAGCCACACCAATCACCACGGCGGCATAGCCAACGATGCGGACCTTGCCCGGACGTTCACCGAACAGAAGCATGGCAATCAGAACCGCCCACACGGCCATCACACCGGGCAAAAGAATGCCGACATGGCTTGCCGGAACGAACTCAAGGGCGCTTGCAACCATCAGGGTGTAAAACGCGCCGGAACCAACGATCATCAGAAGACCATTGGTCACGGAAAGCCCCTTTGGCCAGATGCCTTTTCTAATCCAGATCGGGGCAAGCAGAACAAAAGGCACAACAAAACGCATCAGGCCAATATCAACAGCGGTAAAGCTTGATGTCATGGCATAGCGGGTGGCAATCAGCCAACCGGCCCAGATGCAAACCGTCGCAAGTGCGGCGGTCACACCAACCAGTCGGCTTTCCGTCGCACCGGTGGCAGAGAGCGCGGAAGTTTCAGACATAACAGGTTATCCAGTAAGGGGTTGATTTTGCCCAATACCATCACGCATCTGCGAAGACGGCAAGACCTTTGACCTGGGGTCAGCTATGCAAAGCAAAAACGGCGCGAGGTTTCCCCCGCGCCGTTTGGATACTCCGTGAACTGATTTCTGATCAGATGCCGAATTCGGCGAAGAAATCATTGCCCTTGTCATCAATGACGATGAAGGCCGGGAAGTCTTCGACTTCGATCTTCCAGACGGCTTCCATGCCAAGTTCCGGATACTCGTGAACATCGACCTTCTTGATGCAATCCTGCGCCAGACGGGCTGCCGGACCACCGATAGAGCCAAGATAGAACCCGCCATATTTGGCACAGGCATCCTTGACCGCCTTTGACCGGTTACCCTTGGCCAGCATGACGAACGAGCCGCCAGCGGCCTGGAACTGTTCGACATAGGCATCCATACGCCCTGCCGTGGTCGGGCCGAATGAACCGGACGGCATGCCTTCCGGCGTTTTGGCCGGGCCCGCATAATAAACCGGATGGTTTTTCAGGTATTCCGGCATCTCTTCGCCGGCATCAAGGCGTTCCTTGATTTTGGCATGCGCGATGTCACGGGCCACAATCACGGTCCCGGTCAACGACAGACGGGTTTTGACCGGGTATTGCGACAACTGCTTGCGGATTTCATCCATCGGACGGTTGAGGTCAACCTTGACCACTTCGTCATCAAGATGCTCGTCGGTGACCTGCGGCAGGTATTTCGCCGGATCATGTTCAAGATCTTCGATAAAGATACCGTCCTTGGTGATCTTGCCCAGAATCTGACGGTCAGCCGAGCACGACACGCCCAGACCAACCGGGCAGCTCGCACCATGACGCGGCAGACGGATCACACGCACATCGTGGCAGAAATACTTGCCACCAAACTGCGCACCGATGCCCATTTCGCGGGTCATCTGAAGGATCTTCTGTTCCCATTCCAGATCACGATAGGCCTGACCATGATCGCCACCTTCGGTCGGAAGGTTATCGTAATAACGCGCCGATGCCATTTTCACGGTCTTAAGGCACGCTTCCGCCGAAGTACCACCAATGACAACCGCCAGATGGTATGGCGGGCAGGCAGAGGTCCCAAGCGTGCGGATTTTTTCATCCAAAAATTTGCGCAGGCTTTCCGGGTTCAGCAGTGCCTTGGTCTGCTGGAACAGGAAGGTCTTGTTGGCAGACCCGCCACCCTTGGCCATGAACATGAATTTGTATTCATCGCCCTTGGTCGCATAGAGATCAATCTGTGCCGGAAGGTTCGAGCCGGTGTTCTTTTCCTCGAACATATTTTTCGGCGATACCTGCGAGAAGCGCAGATTGTGTTTCTGATAGGCCTGCCAGATGCCCTTGGACAGGGCTTCTTCATCGGAACCATCGGTGATGACCTTGCCACCGCGCTTGCCCATGACAATGGCCGTACCGGTATCCTGACACATCGGCAAAACGCCGCCCGATGCGATGGAGGCGTTTTTCAAAAGATCCATCGCCACGAACTTGTCATTCGGGGTGGCTTCTTCGTCATCAAGGATTTTGCGCAACTGTTCGAGATGCCCCGGACGCAAAAGGTGCGAGCAATCAAAGAAAGCCTGAAGGGTCAGTTTCTCGATCGCCTCGGGTTCGACTTTCAAATAGGTCTCGCCATTGACGTCAACGGTCGAAACACCCTCGTCCCCGATCTTGCGGTAAGGGGTGGTGTCCTTCCCCTGCTCAAACATGGGTTTATAGACAAAATCACTCATCGGAAGGTTCTCGTCTCTCTCAAAAACAAGGTGGGTTTGTTCTTTGTGTGGCTGGTTTTAGCGCCAAATGGATCAAATTGCCACGATACATTAGCGTAATACGCCCTGCCCCGGACGCGGGAAACATCAACGGGGATCAGGCAAAGAAAAAGGGCGGATCAAGCCCGCCCTGTAAATCTTCTATTTCTTACGGAACGCATCAAGTGCGATGACCTCGCCGGTTTCATTGGCATCCGGCTTTGGTTTTTTGCGCGATTTGGATGGCTCGGTCACGAGCGTCGGCGCACCGTCTTCGCCCTCAATCAGATCGGCATCAAGATCATCATCTTCATCATAGTCGAAATCTGCATCATCCATTTCTTCTTCGACACTGAATGTCAGCATGAAGTTCGCGGACGGATCGACAAAGGCCAGCATCGCGTCATAGGGCACGACAACCGTGGTCGGCATGCCATCAAAGCTCATTCCGACCGAGAAGTGATCATCTTCGGATTTCAGATCCCAGAACCGATGTTGCAAGACAACCGTGATGTTGTCTGGATGCGCCTTGCGCTGACTTTCAGGCAGGGCCACACCGGGATGGTTGGTCTGGAACGTGATGTAATAGTGATGCTCTCCGAAAAGGCCCTCTTCGGCCACACGCGCGAGGATATCTTTCACCACACCGCGCAGCGCCTGGTCGACCATAAGATCGTAGCGGAATTCTTCCGGTTCTTGCATCAGTAATCCTGTATCTGGCGGAACCACCGGCAATGTCCAGCGCGTCCCGTCATTGTCATATAGCATCTCTGCACGCCAATTACATCTTGGCGTGTTTGATAATCACTCTATTCATAACGAAGCGGGAAAGAAATACAAGAGTGGGGCGTTCTGTTGCTAGGTGCCCCGTCCCCCACCAAATTACCGCTCCCGGCAATCGGAATTTCGCTTTGGTGCTAGTACCGCTTAGGCGGCAACAGCAACCGGAGCATTGTTGTCGTTTGCATTTACAAACATTGGCCCGATGCGGTGGTACCATGCCGAGCGCCCACATTGACTTTTACTGCTCACGTCGATCCTATTTCGGCCCCACGAAGATTGTCTGAGTCGGACAACCGATAAATTTGGTGGAGCCGCCGGGTACCGCCCCCGGGTCCGTAAAGCCTATTCTGTCACGCAGTTTAGCGCCGTAGTCGGGTTGCCCCGACAGCCCCTATATAGGTCAAACGCCCCCCGCTCCACAAGGGGAATCGGGAAATCTTTTTTTGGTTTTCCTCGGAACATTTCGGGGTCCGGGTAATGCACCATCGCCAGTTTTTGGCAAAGTCACACCCGACGGAAGGTATCGGGGTAATCAATGACAAGCCCCGCATCATCGATCTCAAGCTCTGCCGAGAAATTGCGAAACAGCCCCTCATAGCGATAACGACGATCCGGAATCAGACAGGTGTAACGTTGTGGCGCGCTACGTGGCAGAAAATCGCCCTCTATCTGACTTGGCAGTGGCACGTACGCCGCCGAAATATCACGCGCTTCGCCCTCGGCCAGCTTCAATCGTTTGATCGGAAGCATGTTTGTCGCGGGTGTTATCCCGATATCGACATCGAAACATCCCGCCAAAGACGGCAGGGTCTGCTGCCCAATGCAGTCAAACCAGCTTCCCTTTCCATCCGAGGTCACATGCATCTGCGCCCCGCCGACATAACTTACCTTCACTTCACGGGTGGCAAACATCGCATCCGTCACCACAAGGTAAGACCCGCCATAATGACCATGCCGCGTCCCGACCACGACTCCTTCAAGCTCTATCCCGTCCGGATCTGACTGACAGACACAGTGTTCAAGACCGTTTCCATCCCAATCAACCCACTGAACAGTTTTTTGCAAAATCAACACTCCCATACGGCAAACGTGCCCAAAATTCAGATAGTTGAGTATATCCACTGTTCTCAAGTTTACCTGACCTGTCCTGACACCTCCTGTCAGCAGAAACGGTTCAAATAACGGTCCGGCAAAGATCGGATGGCGTCGCTTGCCCGTGACCATCGACCTGACTATGCTGCGACAAAAGTGATTCTTAAAATGCAGGACTGAGCATGCAGCAATATCTTGATCTGATGCGTCTGGTGCGTGACACCGGCACGCGCAAGGAAGACCGGACGGGTACTGGCACGGTTTCGATCTTTGGTCACCAGATGCGCTTTGACCTTTCCAAGGGTTTCCCGCTGGTCACCACCAAAAAGCTGCATTTGAAATCGATCATTCATGAATTGCTGTGGTTCCTTGATGGCGACACCAACGTCAAATATCTGCAGGACAATGGTGTTCGCATCTGGAACGAATGGGCCGATGAAAATGGCGACCTTGGTCCGGTTTATGGTGGCCAGTGGCGTTCCTGGCGCGGGGCCAATGGCGAAACCATCGACCAGATCACCGGCCTGATTGACCAGATCAAAAACAATCCCGATTCCCGCCGCATGATTGTGTCGGCCTGGAACGTTGCGGATGTGCCCAACATGGCGCTGCCGCCGTGTCACTGCCTGTTCCAGTTCTATGTCGCTGATGGCAAATTGTCCTGCCAGCTGTATCAGCGCAGTGCGGATATCTTCCTGGGTGTGCCATTCAACATCGCATCCTATGCGCTGCTGACCATGATGATTGCGCAGGTCTGTGATCTGGATGTTGGTGATTTTGTCCATACCCTTGGCGATGCACACCTCTACACCAACCACCTTGATCAGGTCGAAGAACAGCTGTCGCGCGAACCCCGCCCGCTTCCGACCATGAAGATCAACCCGGCCGTCAAATCGATCTTTGATTTCAAGTATGATGATTTCGAACTGACCGGCTATGACCCGCATCCGCACATTGCCGGCAAGGTTGCTGTCTGATGGCAGGTCCCAAGATTGAACGGGTTGCCGTGGTTGCGGCGGCCGCCAATGGCGCAATTGGCAAGGATGGCTGGATGCCGTGGGAACTGCCCGAAGACCTCAAACGGTTCAAGGCGCTCACCCTTGGCAAACCGATGATCATCGGGCGCGTAACGTTCGAGGCAATCGGTCGTCCTCTTCCCAAACGCACATCGATTGTTGTGACCCGCGACACCGACTGGTCCTTTGACCACGAAAATGTGAGGGTTGCTCACACTATTGTAGAAGCCATTGAATTGGCGGACGAAATCGCCGTGCGCGATGGCGTCAATGAAGTGATCATTGGCGGAGGTGCGCAGATCTATCACCTCGCCCTGCCGTTCACGACACGTTACGAGCTGACCGAAGTCCATGCCGAGATCGAGGGCGACACCTTCCTTGATCCGCTGCCCGCTGATCAATGGCGTGAAACCAAGCGTCAGAAAATCGATAATCCTGACGGGCCGGATTACAGCTTTGTAACCCTGGATCGGATCGCCTCGTAACCCCAAGTTTACCAGCAAATCACAAGCTCTTATTGATTTTGCGGCGCAGTCGGCCCATCTTCAAAGCAATTACAGAACATTCGTTCCAAAGTATGGATCTGATCGAAGGAACTGCCAATGCCACGGCCGCGTGCGTTTGATGAAGAAAGCGTTCTTGATAACGCCATGAACATCTTCTGGAGCAAGGGGTTTGAAGCAACCTCTATTCAGGATCTGGTCAATGAAACCGGCCTGAACCGGGCGAGCATGTATGCAAGCTTTGGCGACAAGAAGGCGTTGTTCCTGCGTGTCCTTGATCATTACAGCCAGAAAATCAGCACTGAACGCTTTGCCGATCTGCGCAATATCGAAGATGGCCGCGCCGCAATTGAAAAGACATTCCGTGACGCGGCCAAAACCGGCACCGCAGAAGGACGGCACAAAGGCTGCCTGATGGTGAATTCGGGCATGGAGCTTGCCCCGCACGACCCGGAAACGGCCGCGATCGCCCATCAGGCATTCCGTCGGGCCGAGGACACCTTTGCCGCCGCACTGAACCGCGCAATTGGTCAGGGCGAAATTGCCGAAGGCAAGAATGTCCGCGCCCTTGCGCGCTTTTTGGCCGGATCGTTTCAGGGGGTTCAACTGATGTCGCGCCGTGGTGCGGATCAGGAAACCTTGAACGACTATTGCGAAACTATTCTGGCCGCACTCGACTAAACCTGCGCGATTTTTCGTAACCGTTTCTGGTTGCGCATTGCGCTGCACTCCTTGATAGTCACGCGCTTGTTTCAATGCCCGCACATCGGGTGCAAAAGCCGGATATATCATGATACGCAGCGACACGTTCTGGGACTCTGCCGCCGAAAAATACGCCCGCAAACCGATCGGCAACGAGGCCGCCTATGCGCAAACCCTTGATCGCACGCGCGCCTATCTTTCCCCCGATCAGAACGTCCTTGAAATCGGGTGTGGGACTGGCACCACGGCCCTGAAACTTGCCCATAGTGTCGGGCATCTGACGGCCACCGATATTTCCGCACGCATGATCGAAATTGCCCAGGGCAAGGCCAAAGATCAGGCGACCAACAATGTCACCTTCGCCCAAAAGACGATTGATGATATCGCCCAAGGGGCAGAGCGCTTTGACGTGGTGCTTGGCTTTAACATCCTGCATTTGCTTGATCAGCCGGAAGACGCGATTGCCGCCCTGCACAAGGTCATCAAGCCGGATGGCATGTTCATCACCAAAACACCCTGCCTTGGTGAAAAGCTTTGGTATCTCAAACCCCTGATCTGGGTCATGCAGAAACTTGGCAAGGCGCCGCGCGTTCATTTTCTGAATTATGCCCGCCTTGAGGGCATGATCCACACTGCCGGGTTTGAGGTGATCGAAACCGGCTCCTATCCGGCCAGCACCGGATCACGCTTCATCGTCGCCAAGCGGGTATAACAACACTTCCCGAGACAATATCCGCCATCACGGTTCGGTGATGGCGGTTCTTTATTGTTGATTTATAGAATGATCGTTCCATAATCATCTCCAATTAAACCTGACCCAAGTCATGAGGAACGAAATGTCTGCAATTACCCCGCTGATGCCGCGCCAGAAGGTGCCATCCCTGTCCGTCCCGCTTGTTGGTGGCGGCACATGGTCGCTTGCCGACCAAAGCCCGGAAAACTTCACCATGGTTGTTTTCTATCGCGGCCTGCATTGCCCGATCTGTGGAAAATACCTCAAGGACCTCGATACCAAGCTTGCAGACTTTGCCAAGCGCGGTGTGAACGTCGTCGTTGTATCATCCGATGGCGAAGATCGCGCGACCGAGGCCAAGGCGAAATGGGAGCTTGAGAACGTTGATCTCGGCTATGGCCTTGATCTTGATAACGCACGCGAGTGGGGTCTTTATATCTCGACCTCAAATGGTGTGACCTCAAGCGGTTATGAGGAACCTGCCGTATTCTCTGAACCCGGGCTGTTTCTGGTGCGTCCGGATGGCACGCTTTATTTCGGCACCGTCCAGACCATGCCGTTTGCCCGTCCGGCATTCGATCAGATCCTTGGCGCGCTTGATTTCGTGATTGCCAAAAACTATCCGGCACGCGGCGAAGTGATTGATCATACCAATCCCTAAGCCCACGACCAAAAGCCGATAAAATGCCAAAGGGCCGGTTCCAAAGCGCAGGAACCAGCCCTTTTATTCCTCATACAATTGAATCGGTACAACTAACCCGCAATTGCAGCGGCAAAATGCGGTGCATCCAGTTCCTGTGCACGCTGATAGGCCGGGCGGGCATCAATCCGGGCGATGTAGGCCTCGAATTCCGGATATTTCGGCAGAATGCCGAACATGCAGCCAAACCGAATGGTCGAACCAAACACCACATCAACGGTAGTGAAGTTCTTCCCCATCAGCCACGGGTCGGCCTTGCCAACAAAATCGACCAGAATGGGCACCAGCGTCTCCCAGTCACGATAGGAATTCTGGCTGCTGTCTTCTGCCGTGTACTGGCGCACGCGGTCGATCATGGCCGGTTCGATGGTAGACGGTGAAAAGAACAGCCAGCGCAGATATTCACCGCGTTTCGGATCATCCAATGCCGGGGCCAGGCCGGCCTCAGGATACAGATCGGCCAGATAGCAGCAAATGGCGGCAGCCTCGGTTATAACCGTGTCGCCATGCACAATGGTTGGCACCTTGCCAAGCGGATTGAGGGCCAGGAATTCCGGTGTTTGCCCTTCGCCACCCCGGATGTCGACAAGTTTGACATCAAACGGAATGCCCAGTTCCTGCAACATCCAATGTACGGTACCGCTGCGTGACGGTACGGCGTGATAAAAGGTCAAGTTCCGCTGTGATGGCATTCTTAAGGCTCCTGCGTTTGCGCGTGTGATTATGTTTGAAATCCGGCGGCAATTTCCCCTTGTTTCCCAACAATGTAAATCGCCCAGTACGCAGGCTCCTGACAGCAGCGTGGCAGGAGAGCGCAAGGACATTCCGTGGCCTGATCAATCGACCCTAGAATAATCGGCGGATTAATCGTCGCGGTCTGATCTCTTGCGCGTGCGCAGCACGATCCACCCTGCCACAAGTGTCAGCAAGGCCATGCCAAACCATGTCAGCGCATAGCTGAGATGGTTATTGGGGAAGCGGATTTTTGTCAGACCACCCAGCGGGAGTTTGGCCGGGTTTTCCACCCCGTCAGCATCAATGAAATAGGGCGCGACGTTTATTGGATCGAGGCCACGCTTGGTTGCCATCGCATGCACATCGCGTGAGTACCAACGTTCCTCGCTTGGCACGTTGTCGCGTATGAAGGTGCCAACAGGCTCGTTGATGCGAAGCAGGCCAGTCACGGTGACTTCGCCCTCGACCATGCCCTCCGTCCGCGTATCGGGATCACGCTTTTCGGTTGGAACAAAGCCGCGGTTGATCAAGACAATCGTGCCGTCATCCCGCATCAGCGGTGTCAGAACCCAATAGCCCGCCCCGTAATCAGTGGCAGTATAAACCTGCGTTTCAAGATCGTTGCGATAGGTGCCCGTCACGCTGACCTTGCGGTATTCATCACGCGCCCGACTGATATTTTCCCAGTCATTACGTACCGGTGCCGCCACCGCATCGCCATGAACACGCGCTTCAACCCGCTCGATCAGATCAAGCTTCCAGGCCCGACGCTCGACCTGCCAATATCCAAGGCCACAGAACCCGGAAAACAGGATAGCCGCCAGCATCAGGACAACAATCCGGGTTGCCATGGAGGGGCCCTTTTTCGGGTTATCAGTTGCGTGGGCGGAAACGTGGTCGTCGGACATGCCGGGTTCTTTCAAAAGGCAATCTGGTGAAACAAAAAGGGCGCGATCCCCCTAAAGGTATCGCGCCCCCTTCACATATCAAGCAGTCCCTAGCCGAAGCTCGGGATCATGTCGTGATCCATCTGCGGCATCATGTTGGTGTTTAGGTGATACATCACCCACAGCGACCCGGCGATGGCAATCGCAACGATCACAAGGGTAAAGATCAGCGCCAGGAAGTTCCAGCCACCTTCGGATTTGGTGTTCATGTGCAGGAAAAAGACCATATGCACAATGATCTGGACAACACCAAGCCCCATCACCCAAAGGGCGGTTGCGACCTTGCTGTCCAGAACACCGTCCATGACAAGCCAGAACGGGATCGCGGTCAGAATGACCGAGAGGACAAACCCGATCACATAGCTTTTATAGGTGCCATGTGAGGCCCCACCATCATGATGGTCATCATGTGCGTGTGAATGTGCGCTCATCCCAGAACTCCCAGCAGATAAACAACGGAGAAGACACCGATCCAGACGACGTCAAGGAAGTGCCAGAACATCGACAGGCACATCAGACGACGCTTGTTCTCGACGATCAGGCCGCGCTGGGCGACCTGAACCATCAGGGTTACAAGCCAGATGATGCCAAACGTCACGTGCAGACCGTGGGTCGCCACCAGCGTATAGAACGCCGACAGGAAACCACTGCGCATCGGGGTCGCACCCAAGCTCCAGAGGTGATGGAACTCATAAATTTCCAGCCCCACGAAGGCGATACCAAACAGACCGGTAATCGCCAGCCACAGTTGCGTGCCTGCGGCATTGCCCTTTTCCATCGCCAGCATGGCAAAGCCATAGGTGATGGACGAGAACAGCAGCATGGACGTGTTGATCGCCACCAGTTCAAGGTCAAACAGATCCGCCGGTGCAGGACCAGCAGCATAGTTCTGACCAAGAACCGCATAGGTTGCAAACAGGATCGCAAAGATGAGGCAATCGCTCATCAGATAGATCCAGAAGCCGAGCATCGTCCCCGTTTCCGGGTGATGCTCTTCTTTCAGGTAAAAGACCGGCGCTTCGGTCTGAGAGGCAGTTGTATTCGCCATTGTCATTCCCTTACGCCTGCTGTTTTGCCAGAAGGGCGGTACGTTCTTCTTCGGTCTTCACAACTTCGGATGCCGGAATGTGATAATCGCGGTCATAGTTGAAGGTGTGAGCAATGGAACCGGCAATCAGAACGATGAAGCTTGCCGCAACAAGCCACCAGATATGCCAGACCAGTGCAAAGCCAAGAACGAGCGAGATCGCAGCCAGGATAAAGCCAGCGCCGGTATTTTTCGGCATATGGATATCCAGGAAGCCCGACGTCGGACGGACGTAACCACGTTTCTTCATGTCTGCCCAAGCGTCCAGGTCATGGACAACCGGGGTAAAGGCGAAGTTGTAAGCCGGGGGCGGCGAGGACGTCGACCATTCCAGCGTACGACCACCCCACGGGTCACCGGTTTCATCACGCAACTTGTCGCGTTTGATCACCGCAACAACGATCGACATGATGAACGAACCGATACCACCGGCAATCAGAAGCGCGCCAAAGGCCGCAATGATGAACCAGATCTGAAGCGACGGATCGTCAAACTGGCTCATACGGCGGGTGACGCCCATCAGGCCGAGAACATAAAGCGGCATGAAGGCAAAGTAGAAACCGATGGTCCACAGCCAGAAGGACATCTTGCCCCAGAACTCGTCGAGCTTGAAGCCGAATGCTTTCGGGAACCAGTAAACGATACCGGCGAACATCCCGAAGACCACACCACCGATAATCACGTTATGGAAGTGCGCGATCAGGAACAGGCTGTTATGGAGCACGAAGTCGGCCGGCGGAACAGCAAGCATCACACCGGTCATGCCACCAATCACGAAGGTCAGCATGAAACCGATGGTCCACAGCATCGGGACATCAAAGCTGATGCGGCCCTTATACATGGTGAACAGCCAGTTGAAGACCTTGGCCCCCGTCGGGATCGAAATGATCATCGTGGTGATGCCAAAGAAGGCGTTCACACTTGCACCCGACCCCATGGTGAAGAAGTGGTGCAGCCAGACGATGTAGGACAGGATGGTAATAACCACAGTGGCATAAACCATCGAGCTGTAGCCAAACAGACGCTTGCGGCAGAAGGTCGACACAACTTCGGAAAACACACCAAACGCAGGCAGGATCAGGATGTACACTTCCGGGTGACCCCAGATCCAGATCAGGTTGATGTACATCATGGCGTTACCGCCAAGGTCGTTGGTGAAGAAGTTGGTGTCTGCGTAACGGTCAAGACCCAGCAGAACCAGAACCGCCGTCAGAACCGGGAAGGCTGCAACAATCAGGATGTTGGTGCAAAGCGCGGTCCAGGTAAAGACCGGCATCTTCATCATCGACATGCCCGGTGCGCGCATCTTTACGATGGTCACAATCAGGTTCACACCCGAAAGAAGCGTACCGACACCGGCAATCTGCAAGGCCCAGATATAGTAATCAACCCCGACCCCCGGACTGTAGACAATGTCAGACAGTGGCGGATAAGCCAGCCAACCGGTCATTGCGAATTCGCCAACAAACAGCGACGCCATGATCAGCGCGGCACCACAGGTGGTCATCCAGAAGCTGAAATTGTTCAGGAACGGGAAGGCAACGTCGCGCGCGCCGATCTGCAGCGGCACAACGAAGTTCATCAGACCGGTCACCAGCGGCATCGCAACGAAGAAGATCATGATCACGCCATGCGCGGTAAAGATCTGATCATAGTGGTGCGGCGGAAGGAAACCTTCGGCACCATTGAAAGCGATGGCTTGCTGGGCACGCATCATGAGGGCATCGGCAAAGCCACGCAGAAGCATGATAATTGCCAGAATGATGTACATGATGCCGATCTTTTTATGGTCGATCGACGTGATCCACTCGCGCCAGAGGTATCCCCACAGACGGAAGTAGGTCAGACCACCAACGACGGCGATGCCACCCACAACCACACCCAGAAACGTCACAAGAATGATCGGATCATGGAGAAACGGGAAGGAGTCGAGGGACAGCCGGCCAAATATAAAATGTAAAAGGTCCGGATTGGAGAACATCGGATTACTCTTCTTTCAAATGCAGAATGGCACCGCAACCGATGCCTAAACTGCGAAGGGCCGGTTGGCATTCACCAACCGGCACTGCTTTTAGAACCCTGTCGAAACACCTGCGGGTGCAACACTCATCGCGCGCGAGACCGGCCCGTTGTCAAACAACGGAAGGTTCGCGATTTCGCCAGACAAGCCACCCTCGGGGGTGGTGCACAGCGTCGCAACGAACGACTTGCTATCCGGCAACGGCTGACTGCCGCGCATCTGCGGAACGTCATAGGTCAGTGACATGACGTTGTAGACACCGGCAAGACCGCCACCGCCATTTTCGTCAATGTGCATCATCTCGTTCATGCACATTTTCGACTGGTCAACGCACATGTTGAGAATGGCCTGATAGAGTTCCGGGTCCACAGAGCTGTAATAGCGGACCGGTTCCTTCACACTCGGCTTTTCAAGTTCGAGATATTGCGAACGGCCCAGGAAGTTCTCGTCGGACTTCACATCATTGACCCAGGCATCAAAGCCGTCCTGGCTCAGACCATGGAACTTGAAGCGCATGTGAGAGAAGCCCTCACCACTGTAGTTCCCGGAGAACCCGTCATACACGCCTTCTTCGTTGATCACGGCATGGAGTTTGGTTTCCATACCTGCCATCGAATAGATCTGCCCTGCAAGGGCCGGAATGAAGAACGAGTTCATGATGCCCGATGATGTAATCTTGAACTGGATCGGCGTATCAACAGGAGCTGCAAGCTCGTTGACCGTCGCAATGCCCTGTTCCGGGTAGATGAACAGCCATTTCCAATCAAGGGAAACGACTTCAACCACCATCGGCTCATGATCTTTGGGCAATGGACGTTCAGCATCAATACGGTCGAGCGGACGATACGGATCAAGCGTATGGGTCGTGACCCAGGTAATCGCCCCAAGAGCAATAATGATCACCAGCGGCGCGGACCAGATGACAACTTCCAGCTTGGTGGAATGGTGCCATTCGGGATCGTATTCTGCATCCTTGTTACCCTGGCGGTATTTCCAGGCAAAGAATACCGTCAGTGCCATGACCGGAACGATGATTAGCAACATCAGGATGGTCGAAACGATAATGAGGTCGGCCTGCTGGGACGCAATATCACCCGACGGATCGATCACAACCAGGTTGCAACCGGCCAGAAGCGAGAACATCGAGGTCAAGGCGACGCCACGTACAAGTTTTGAAAGCATGCGCTTCATACTTCCTCAGTCTCTGGAAGATGTTCTCACAGACAACCATATGCCTGCGAGCCGCATAGCGACCCACCAAAGATCGCCACGCGTCGTACCCTGCCGCACACGCATATAGGAATTATAATTCCAGACATCCACGGAAAGGGCACAAAGAAAGCAATTTTTTTTCAAAAAAATGCCAAATCGGAAATTCGCGGGAATTGCTATAGCTGCGTTGCAGCAATGTCAAGCTACCCGCGGCGCATAGCAGGGTCGTAATGACAATTATCATTCGGATGTAAACCACGCGTTGTGCGGTGCATCACAATAATTGACACTGACGTTTGCAATTCACATGTCTATAATTAGACTCGATCCAAAGTCGTATCGTCCTTTGATCCGAATTTGTGATCCAATCAAAAGCAGTTAGGGCCAAAAGGCCCGACCAGTGAATAAGGGAGAACGGCGTGACCCAAACAACAGAACACTACGCGACCGCCACCTCTTCGGGTTTGGAACGCGATGCGCGGCATCACAATGCCGACGCCACCAATGATCCGGGACAAATCGCGCTTGGCGTGATCATCGGCCGGACATCAGAGTTTTTTGACTTCTTCGTCTATTGCATCGCATCGGTACTGGTTTTCCCGCAATTGCTGTTTCCGGGTGAAACCGCACTCATGGGCACCATGTATTCGTTTGCCATCTTCTCTCTGGCCTTTATCGCCCGCCCTGTCGGATCGCTTGTCTTTATGACCGTTGACCGGCAATACGGACGCGGCGTGAAACTGACGATTGCCATGTTCCTGCTGGGCGGTTCAACCGCTGCGATGGCATTCCTGCCAAGTACGGCTTCGGCCGGGATCCTTGCGATTTACCTTCTGTGTGCCTTCCGCTTCCTGCAGGGTCTTGCATGGGGTGGCGCATGGGATGGTCTGGCGTCGCTTCTGGCACTCAACGCGCCAGACAACCGCAAGGGCTGGTACGCGATGATCCCGCAGCTGGGCGCGCCGCTTGGCTTTATGCTGGCATCTTCGCTGTTTGCTTATTTGCTGCTGACACTTCATCCCGACGACTTCCTGGCCTTTGGCTGGCGCTATGCGTTCTTCGTTGCCTTTGCAATCAACGTTGTTGCGCTGTTTGCCCGCCTGCGTCTGGTGGCAACGTCCGAATTCGGCCATCTGCTTGACAAGAACGAGCTTGAGGCAGCCCGTGTCATCGACACGCTCAAACATAATGGTCGTACCGTTGTGCTGGGTGCGCTGGTCCCGATGGTCAGCTACGCGCTGTTCCATCTGGTCACTGTCTTTGCGCTGACTTGGGTCTATCTTTATGCCAACGGTAATCCGGGGCAGTTCCTGCTGACCCAGGGTGTTGGTGCGGTGCTGTGTGCCTTTGGCATCATTGCATCGGGCTTTATCGCCGATCAGCTCGGCCGTCGTCGTCTGCTTGGTTACAGTGCCGGTATTATCCTGCTGGGTGCGATCCTGACACCGCTGCTTTACACCTATAACATCATCAATGAAGGCATGATTGTTCTGGGTGGCTTTGCGGTTCTGGGCCTGTGCTTTGGTCAGGCGGCCGGTACGCTGGCATCGAACTTCAAGCGTGAATACCGCTACACCGGATCGGCCCTGACATCCGACCTTGCATGGTTGCTAGGGGCTGGTTTCGCACCGCTGATCGCACTTTATCTGTGTGACAAGTTCGGTCTTGCCGGTGTTGGTGCCTACCTGCTTTCGGGCGCGGTTGTCACCCTGCTGGTGTTGCAATTCAACAAGCAGTTCGGGGCAAAAACCACCGACTGATTGCCAAGACATACACATCAAAGCAAACACCCCGGCCAGATTGGCCGGGGTGTTTTCGTTTGCAGACCGCGAAGGGGTCTTATGCGTAGTTCGACGGGAACATGGCGCGTTTTGCGTCTTCGTCCATTTCGGTTTTAAAGGCGTGGTCCTTGCCAACCTCGCGCGCACTAACGGCTGCCGGCAGGCGATTGATCGCATCAAACCAGCGTTTGATGTTGGGATACTTGTCCCAGACATCCGGGTTCTTGTGCACGAACGGGGCCTTGTCGATCCAGCCCCAGGCAGAGATATCAACAATCGTCATTTCATCCCCGACGATGAACTGGCGACCTTCCATATGGTCTTCCAGCACCTGATAGTGGCGGGCGATCTCGTTGCGATAACGGTTTACACCATAGTCACTGCCCTCGGGTGCGACATGCTGGAAATGCACCGCCTGCCCTGAAAACGGACCCAGACCGGTGGCAATAAACATCAACCACGACAGGAATTCACCGCGATCTTCGGGCTTACCCAGGAACTTGCCAGACTTTTCCGCGAGATACAGCAGGATCGCGTTTGAATCAAACACGCGCACTTCCTTGCCCCCTGGTCCGTCGGTATCGACAATTGCCGGGACCTTGCCATTCGGGTTGATCGCGCGGAAGGCCGGGTCATGCTGCTGACCTTTACGGGTATCAACCGGTAGGACCTCATACGGCAAACCGGATGCCTCAAGCATCATCGAGATTTTCTGCGGGTTTGGGGTCGGATGGTAATAGAAGCGGATCATGACACGTCTCCTTGCCAGGTATCGCCGTTACACAATGGCGTGACCGACTCTTGCATTTTGGAATGATCGTTTTAAATTGACCGATAACGCCCCGATTGGCAAGCTTCGATTATGGAAATCGCCATCACGTATACATCTAAGGAGCCTATGGTTCATGATTGATCTGTATTACTGGCCAACACCCAACGGCCACAAAATCACGCTGTTCCTTGAAGAAGCCGGACTGGACTACAAGATCGTGCCGGTCAATATCGGCACCGGCGATCAGTTCAAGCCGGAATTCCTGGCCTTTTCGCCCAACAACCGCATGCCCGCGATTATCGATCACGATCCCGCAGATGGCGGCGATGCCATCACCGTGTTTGAATCCGGTGCGATCTTGCAGTATCTCGCCGAAAAGACCGGCAAGTTCCTGCCCACCGATGTGCGCGCCAGAAAAACCGTGATGGAATGGCTTTTCTGGCAGATGGGCGGTCTTGGCCCGATGGCGGGACAAAACCATCATTTCAGCGCCTATGCCCCGGAAAAGATCCCTTATGCCATCACCCGTTATGTGAATGAGACCAACCGTCTTTACGGGGTTCTGAACAAGCGCCTTGAAGGCCGCAAATTCATTGCCGGTGATGACTACACGATTGCCGATATGGCCAGCTATCCGTGGATTGTCAGCCACGAAAAACAGCAGCAGGACCTCAATGAGTTCCCGAACCTGAAACGCTGGTTCGAAGCCATACAATCCCGTCCGGCAACGATTGCGGCCTATAAGGCGGGCGAAGGTCTGCGCGCTAGCGAAATGAGTGAAGAAGACAAAAAGGTCCTGTTTGGTCAGACGGCGAAAAGCACTCAGAAATCCTGACCAGATGGACCAACCCACAAGATCATGAAAAAACCGCCAGCCCTGTTACAGAGCTGGCGGTTCTGTTTTGCGCGATCGTCTCAGGCTTAGGCGTTGCGCACTTCGGCCAGGAACGATTCAACTGCTTCGTTCAGGACAGCTGCCTGACGTCCAAGACCCTCGGCAAGGTCAAGCACCTCGCCCGAAAGCTTTTCGGCGTCATTTGCCGCCGTCGACACGCCCGAGATATTTTCAGATACATCGCGGCTGCCGTGTGATGCCTGTTCGACGTTGCGGGCGATTTCCTGAGTTGCGGCCCCCTGCTCTTCAACGGCGGACGCGATTGTCGTCGTCGCCCCGTCGAGGCTGCGAATGGTTTCGGCGATTTCGGCAATCGCATTAACGGCATTGGATGTGGCGACCTGAATGTCGCTGACCTGGGACCGGATATCTTCGGTTGCCTTTGCCGTCTGGTTTGCGAGGTTCTTGACCTCGTTGGCAACCACGGCAAAGCCCTTGCCTGCATCACCGGCACGCGCGGCCTCAATCGTTGCGTTCAGGGCCAGAAGGTTCGTCTGTTCGGCAATGTCGGTGATCAGCGAGACAACTTCACCGATCTGGTTTGCCGCCTCTGCCAGCAATTCGATCTTCTGATGGGTTTCTTCCGAGGTTTGAACCGCACCTTTGGCGATGGTTGCGGACTGTGCGACCTGATTGCTGATTTCGGCAATAGACGTGCTCAGTTCCTCAGCCGCCGAGGCAACCGTTTCCACGTTGGTCGACATTTCCTGGGATGCTGCCGAAACAACCGTCGAACGTTCACCGACCTGCTTGGAGGTATCGGTCATCGCATTGGCAGAGCTTTGCATATTGCCAGATGCCTCGATCACCTGGGCGACAACCTGCCCGACACTGGCTTCGAAACTGTCGGCCATTTTGCGAAGGGCCGCACGTTTGTCTTCTTCGGCGATGCGTTCCTGCTCTTCACGCTGGGTGCGCATTTCTTCCATTTCGATGGTTTTCGATTTGAAGATATCCATCGCCCGCGCCAGATCGCCGATCTCGCTTTTCTGGTGGGTGTAATTAACCTCGATATTGTGATCACCCTGCGACAGACGCAGCATGTTTTCCGAAATATCGAAAAGCGGGCGGGTAATCCCGCGACTGATCATCAGCGAAACGCCGACAACCGCGACCAGGATCGCCAAGGCAACCCCACCCATCACCAGCATGATTTGCATGAAAACAGCGTTTACATCATCGATGTAAATGCCGGTGGCGACGATCCAGCCCCACGGTTTGAAATCCTTGACGAATGAAAGCTTCGGACGAAGATCATCCGAATTCGGGACCTTGTAGGTATAATCGACAAAGCCCTCGCCCTTTTCTTCGGCGACGCGTACGAACTCGCGATAAAGGAATTTGCCCGATCCATCGACATTGTCGGTCAAGTTCTTGCCGACAAGATCCTTCTTGATGTCATGGATCAGAAGAACCGGCGTGTGATCGAACACAAAGAAATAGTTCTTTTCATCATAACGAAGGGCTGCAACAGCGCCTTTGGCCGCATTTTGCGCCTCTTCGGTGGTCATTTCGCCGGACTGTTCCAGCGCATGATAATGACCAATCAAATTGATTGTGGATTCAACAAGGTTCTTCGTTTTTGTCTTGCGATCCTCAAGCATGTTTTGGCGCAATTCGGTCAGACCGAACGCCCCGACCAGCAACACCGCAAGAACTGCGCCCGCGACAATAATCAGCATACGTGTGCCGATTTTCACCGAACTCAATGATAACATCCCAATCCCCTTGAATATTCCTTGCCAAGGTGGCGGCAAGGTTTTCTTGTTTTAGAACCACTTCACAAACACTGAAGTCGGCAGCCCGTGACCATGTCACAAATCATCATACCAATTGAATCGCATATATTATGCATTGTCTCTTTGCTGTGACGGCCATCACAGTTGCTTGCCATTTCAGCTTGGCATCCGGTAATCTTCCTATCGCTATCCGGGCACACCAACGCACGATAAGACGCGCCAAACAAGTGATCTGTAGTGCGACGTTTGACGTAGCCATTTCAGTGATTTACATCAAAACGAACTCGTTTCTCAGCATCATGGCCAAAGGACACCTCATGCGCCCACTTCGCACAATCCTGTTGGCCCTGATCCCGGCAAGCCTGCTTGCAGCCTGCGCATTCCCTCCGGAAAACGCGCTTTATGATCAGTCACCCGGTATCCCGCCCTACACGCAGGATAATTTCGAGGATTACGTATCTGAAACGCGTGACTGGATCGCCGCCCATCGGGTTTTTCTGACCGATGACCACGAAATGGAAATTGCGCGCAACATTCCATTTGAAGTGCGTCCGGACGCACCGGATACACCAGATACGACGGCTGCGGACCAGCCCAGCCGAGGCGTTCTGTTTGTTCACGGTCTGGGATCAAGTCCTTGGTACTTCCATGATATTGCTGTGGCAATGGCAAAGGATGGCTGGCTTGCACGGTCGATGTTGCTGCCCGGCCACGGCACCCGCCCGGGTGATCTCAGCCTGCCCGATTATGATGACTGGACTGGATCGGTCGCCCATCAGGTTGCTCTTCTGGAACGCGAGGTCGATGAAGTCTGGCTGGGTGGCTTTTCAACCGGTGGCAATCTTGTCACCAGTTACGCTGCTCGAAACCCGGACATTGACGGGTTGTTGTTGTTTTCGCCGGGCATCGAGCCGGGCAGTGATCTGTTATTCCTGACACCACTGGTCCAGTATCTGTGGGATTGGGTCGATGCCGATCCGGAAGACAACGTGATCAACTATCAATCCCTGTCGACCAAGGCATCGGCACTTTATTACCGCAGCGTCACCGACGTTGATGATGCGCTTGACGTAAAGCCGTTTGACCGCCCCGCCCTTGTGACCATGAGCGCGGATGACAGTGTGCTCGATCCAATTGCAATGCTTCGTCGCTTTGAGACGCATTTCACCAACCCGGCTTCACGCCTGGTCTGGTATGATGAAGTCAACGCACCAAGCAAGGACAGCCGGATCGAGAACCTCAACAGCAATCTGCCAGATCAACAGATAAGCAGTTTCTCACATCTGAGCGCGCTGTTCTCGCCCGACAATCCGTATTACGGTGCAAAGGGAAGCTTTGTCTTCATCGAGAACGGTCAGGAAGACATCGAACGACCAGCGGATCGCGTACGGCTCTGGCGCAGTGCATGGGGATATGTGGAACCGGGCAAGTATCATGCCCGCCTGACATGGAACCCCTATTTCGATGCCTTGATTGACGCAATCGGCGACGTCACCAACTAGGCCAAAGGACCCGTCAACACCATGACCAACAGCGAACAGGAAACGATGAGTGCAGGGCGTATTCATCACCCCAACCATCGCACCCGTGTCTTTGCCTTGATTGCGTTTATGGTGTTGTGTCTGATCATATCGGCATTTGGCGGGGCGGTGACAGCCACCAGCGTCAATGACTGGTATGCGGCACTGAGCAAGCCGTTCTTCCGCCCGCCCAACTGGGTTTTCGGCCCGGTATGGACCGTCATTTATTTCATGATCGCCTTTAGCGGCTGGCGCGCCTGGCTCAAGGTGGGTATCGCCAACGCCAAAGGCGCGTTTGGCCTTTATGCAGGTCAGTTGACGCTTAACCTTGCATGGTCGTTTTTGTTCTTTGGCGCGCAGTCGCCACTATTGGGCCTGATCGATATCGTAATGCTGCTTGGCCTGATCATCGCCAACATGGTTGCGTTCTGGAAGATTGACCGTCTGGCCGGGATGCTGTTGGTGCCCTATGCCCTTTGGGTGGCATTCGCCACCCTGCTCAATGCCGCGATCTGGCAGCTTAATTAACTGCTTGGTTCTGCGGCGACATCAGTTGCGGCTTCGGTGGCCGCACGATCACTCTTGGGCTTCGCAGCTTCATTTGTCTGCGCAACGCTATCCATGCCCAAGCGACCGATGGATGGCAAACGCAGTGCCGGACGGTTGAAATCAATCCCGAAGTTCAGACCCAGCAGGTTAAGCTCGATCCCCTCTTCCAGACCAAGCGACATACCAAGAACGCCCAGCAAGTTGGCCTGCACGCCCTGTCCGCTGGAAGAAAGCCCAACCGGATTGGTGATCGGGCGATAATCCTTGCCGATTGCGTTGGCCGGCATATCAAGGTTCAGCCCCGGCACTTCACGGCCGATATGAGCGATGAAGGTGTTGCTGTTCGGGCCCGGATAACTGCGATATTCGCGCGGGAACGGATAGGATTTGATCGCCGCTTCGATCTCGGGGATCAGCTTTTCTGCTGCCTCGCCCCGATGAGCCGCCAGAAGTTCCGGTTCCGAGCCATACCAAAGACCATCCGGGATCGCGTAATTCTGGCGAACGACATTGCCACTGCCCCACCCCACCACGTCATAGCGGGTGTATCGGGTTTCACCCGCACGCTTATAGATGATCCATGGATGAACCGCGAAATAGGCGCGCCAGCCAAATGTTTCGGCCGCCATCACCATGACAATCGCCTGATCCCGGTTGGCGACCGCATCAGGCGCCACACCCGAAGAATGGCGCGGCGCGTTGCGCCATGTATAGCGTTCCTTGGCTTTTTCACCCGGTGGGTCTTCTGCCAGGCTGATGCCAAATGGCAGGACAAGAACGGCCAAAAGACCAAGAAACAGGGTTTTGCCTTTACGCAACGTCGATCCAATCAAACTAACAGGTCATGACCTTATTGTTACGGTTAAAGCAGACAAGTAGGATCAAAAAAAGGCAACGCAACCTTCTATCCTGAGGGGAATCAATCTGTATTCCGCCTGAAATGGCGAAACCGGGCCTATGGCCAGGCCGCAAAAGTATCATCACGCACACGCTCGTGCGCGCGCCGCAACCGACGATAGCCACCGGGTGCCTCGCCCATATAACGTTTGAAAAACCGGCTGAAATAAGCCGGATCGCGAAAACCCAAACCATAGGCGATCTGCGCCACACCAAGCGGGGATTGTTCCAAACGCATGCAGGCCTCGCGCAGGACACGTTCATGGATAATCGTTAAGGGCGGCTTGCCGGTTGCGCGCAACACCGCAGACCCCAATCTGCGTTCACTAACACCAAGGGCCTTTGCATAATCAGCAACATTCCAGTGTTCACGAAAATGCAGCTCCAGCACCTGCAAAAATCGCTGAAAGGTGATCGAGCCCGGACCGTGCTGGTTACGTTGTGCCGTGACACCTTCCGCCAGACGCAGAACCATGGTCAGAATGATCTGTAAATGCGCGCCAACCACAAGACTGGCACCAAGCGCATTTCCCATCAGCTCAGACCGGATGGCTTCAAAGCTGCGTTCAAGCAATACCAGATTGCCACTGCTCTCTTGCGGGGTAACGTTATGAACGGTGTCTGCGGCAAAGCGCAAGGGCAAGCCATTCTGGGCGAGACCACCTGCCACTGAACTGCCATCGCCGCAATGGCGGGCCACCAGATCCTCGGCAACGGACAGCAAATAACCGTCACTGCCGGGGCCAACGCTGAAGCGCTGCGTTTCACCGAGCGGCAACCAGACAAGGGCGGGGGCCGTGCAACTGATCGTGCCATGCCTCAAGCCAACCTCGGCCCGGCCACTTTGCAGCAACACTGCATAACAGCGATCTCGCCGCGCCGGATCGTTCATCACCCAGGCCTGTTGCGACAACGGGTGATCAAAACGATCCATCATTGTCTGTGCTGCGACAGGGACAAGATCCGTAAACGGGCTTTCGGTATCTTCGTCCCGATCAGAGGCCGAAAACGGATGACCTTGTCGATCAATCATGCCTTTTTATCGCCTATCTATTCCCAAATAGTTATAGGTATAAATGTACAATTTTTCGTCTTAAATTGTCAATTTCGGTACCTTTACATTGAAACAGTTCCATTGCCTACTGGAAAAAAGGTCAAAGAAACCGTCAAAAACAAAAAAATGTAACGAATACAAACCTGTTATTTTGAAACATCAAAACAACAGTGGGGAGGATAACCACCAATTTTACTTCGTGATGCGAAGTATATTGGTAAAAATGCGACCGTATCCTCCGAAAATACATCAACCGGGCCAAGGTCCGGGTCATCACCCTGCTGTGTCAGGCGACGTTTGACCGTTTGGTCATGAGCTATATTTTGCTTCGTCGCCGTCCGGCAGATAATGAAAATTCAGGAGAAACGTCATGAATCAGACCCAACTTTTGATCAACAATCAGGATGTAAGTGCGTCAAACAACCGCACTTTTGAACGCAAAAACCCGGTCACCGGCGAAGTTGCAACCGTGGCGGCGGCCGCCAATGCCGCCGATGCCCGCAAGGCGGCTGATGCGGCAGCCGCGGCCTTCCCGGAATGGTCGAAAATGGGTCCGGGTGGACGGCGCAAGATCCTGCTTAAGGCCGCCGACATCATGGAAGCCAAGGGCGATCAGTTCGGCCAGCTGGTCCTTGATGAAACCGGCAGTACGCGCATGTGGGGTGGATTTAACGCCCATCTTGCCGCCAATATGCTGCGCGAAGCCGGTGGCATGACAACGCAAATTCAGGGTGATCTCATCCCGTCTGACACGCCGGGCCTGATGGCCATGGGCATTCGGCAGCCTGTTGGTGTGGTTCTGGGCATTGCGCCCTGGAACGCCCCGGTGATCCTTGGCACGCGTGCGATTGCCATGCCGCTTGCCTGTGGGAATACCGTCATCCTCAAGGCGTCCGAACTTTGCCCGGCCCTGCATCGCCTGATCGGTGATTGCCTGGTTGAAGCTGGTGCCCCTGAAGGCGTGGTTAACGTTGTGACCAACGCGCCTGAAGATGCCCCGGAAATCGTTGAAACCCTGATTGCCCATCCGGCCGTGCGCCGTATCAACTTTACCGGCTCGACCCGCGTTGGCCGCATCATTGCCAAGCTTGCGGCGGAACACCTTAAGCCGGTTCTGCTTGAACTGGGCGGCAAGGCACCGTTCCTTGTTCTGGATGACGCCGACCTTGATGAAGCGGTCAATGGTGCAGCCTTTGGGGCCTATATGAACCAGGGCCAGATTTGCATGTCGACCGAACGCCTGATCGTCGATAATGCCGTTGCCGATGACTTTGTTGCCAAACTGGCCGCCAAGGCCAAAACCCTGACCGCTGGCGATCCGGCCAAGGCCGAAAACATCCTTGGCGGTGTTGTCAGTGTCGAGGCGGTCAATCGCATCGAGGAACTGGTTGAAGACGCGGTTTCCAAGGGTGCGAAACTGGTTGCCGGTTCTGGCAAGGCCAAGGACGGCGTGTTGATGGACGCGACCTTGCTTGACCATGTGACCCCGGCCATGAAGATCTATTCAGAGGAAAGCTTTGGTCCGGTTTGTGTCGTTATTCGCGCTGGCAACGAAGACGAGGCCGTGCGTATCGCCAATGACAGCGAATATGGCCTGTCTTCTGCGGTCTTCTCGACCGACATTCCGCGCGCGATGGAAGTTGCCAAACGCATTGAAAGCGGCATCTGCCACATCAACAGCCCGACCGTTCAGGACGAGGCACAGATGCCGTTTGGCGGTGTGAAATCATCGGGTTATGGCCGTTTCGGATCCCAGGCATCGATTGATGAATTCACCGAAATGCGCTGGATCACGATCCAGAGTGGCAAGCGCCATTACCCGTTCTAAGTCCACACAAACACAAGGCCCTTGCGCAACATCCGCACGGCCTTGCTGTTATTCAAAGATACGCAGGGGGGAAGCCTGATTTCGTGAGAATTGTTCCCTCACCAAATCAGGACCTGTGTGCGGGCCGTCAGATTATTCATCTGGCGGCCCGTGTTTTTTGGGGTTGTCGATCAGCCGCGCAGAACGGCCTGCACCAGAACTTCCAACGCGCTTGAAAACTTTGATCGGTCTTTCTGGGTGAACGAAGCATTGCGCCCCTGCTCGCCGGTGACTTCGCGCATGTGGGCGGCAATTTCACGGCCCGCTAAGGCATTGCCAATATTGGCCTCGGTAAATTCCTGACCGTTGGCTTTGAGAACCCGGGCACCGATTTCAATCCCCCGCGATGCCAGCGGAATATCATTGGTAACGATGACGTCACGGGCGCGCGCGTTTTCCGCAATCCAGTCATCGGCGGCATCGGGTTCCGGCGGGACAATGACGATTTTGATCAATGGATTGCGTGACGGGCGAATGCCGCCGTTTGATACCATGATCATCTCGATCCGGTGGCGTTCGGCGACACGTTCGCATTCTGCCTTCACCGGGCAGGCGTCGGCATCAACAAACAAACGTGGACGGGTGGTTTCAGTATTTTCGTTCATGGCGCGATAATCGCCGGGACGCGATCAAAGTCAAGCCATCATGAATCCTGCCCGACCGTCGCAGAATGCTTTGCATCGCGCATGACCGCCAAAACCACCGCCCCGACAAAGGCAAACGCGCAGGCCATCAAAACGGTTGTCTGAAAATCAAAGGCACTGGCCACCACCCCGGTCAAAAGATTGCCGATCAAACCACCGACAAACAGCGTGCTGACATAGTAACTGGTCGCAACACCGGGCTGATCGGGGGCGAAGTTTTGAACGAATGTCATGCTGATCCCGGCAAAGATGCCGTAATAAAGCCCATCAATCGCGGCGAGTGCCAGCACATCGACAAGTGTTGTGGCGTGATAGATCAGGCCAAAGAACACCGCCCCCAGAAGGGCTGCGATCAACATGCCCTTACGCTCGCCCACCCGTTTGATCAGCGTTGCGCAGAAATAAATCACCACCACTTCGACAAAGCATTTAACCGTCAAGGCTAAACCCGCCGAAGACGCCACCAGCCCCAACTCGGTCGAGAAATAAAGCGGCATGGCCGAAACAAACACTACATTGGCCGCCCCGATGAAAAATACCGGCACACAGGCCGACAACAGGCCAAAGTTAAAGGGGACTTTCTGCCCGGTTTTCAGACTGTTGGGGTGATGGGTTTTAAATGCGCCCGGCACAATCACCAAACAGGTTACACACCAGATCGCGGCCAGTCCGGCAATTGCGTAATAGGTCGGTGCAAAACCATAGACGCCATAAAATGACAAGGACGCCGCCGGCCCGACCATCCAGCCAAGCGATGTCTGGATGCGCAGGAAACCATTGAACTTGACGACATCACGTCCGGTCTGTTCGGCAAACAGGCGCCCGAACGAATACATCACCGAAAGCGCACCGGACCCGATACCAAGCAGGACCGATGCAATGCCAAGATAAACCCAGTAGATCTGAAACAGACCCAGCAGGGTCATGCCAATACCAAAGCACAGAATACTGGTCACCAGCAGGAACTTGACGGGCACAGCCCGATCAATCGCGCGGCCAAATGTGCGGTTCACAATCAGGGTCACACACACCTGCACAATCGCCACCAGGCTAAGCTTCCAGGGGGCTTGCCCCAAACCTTCGACAACATAAAGCCCGGCCAAGGGTGCTGCACTCGACGAGGCAAAAGCCCCAACAAGCAGCAAGCCAAGCACAAGAAACGGATAGCGATCGAGAACCGCCATGATTGGCGACAGCCCGGCTTTTTCGCCAGCCCCAACATCACTTGCCCCGTCACCTGCCCCATCACCCTGCATCGAAACCGTCCCTTAACCTGTCATGGCATCACGGGAACCGTTCTAGCGCCTTGTTGCAAATTTACTAAGCCTTTCGGACTATTGGACAAAAGATGTCACAAAAGCATCATCACAAATGACGTCCGCAAAACAAAACCCCCACCCGGTTTCCCGGATGGGGGTTTCGTTAATACGGTGCCCTTCACAAGGAAGGACAAGCCGAATTAGGCAGCGGTCAGATCATCTGCCGAAACGCGGCCCGAACGTGAGTCGGTGCGCAGTTCGTAGTTGATTTTGTCGCCTTCCTGCGGGTGGCCCATGCCAGCGCGTTCAACGGCGCTGATGTGCAGGAATACGTCATTTCCGCCTTCGTCCGGCTGAATGAAACCAAAACCTTTAGTTGCGTTGAACCATTTAACGGTACCAGTTGCCATCTTTAGATCTCCTATCGAGTATTGATTGGCGTTTCGACACACCCCGCGTGGGTGCGCCTATAGGGGTTTGAAAAACAATCAGGCGCGTTCACGCCTCGGCTGTTTTCCAGAAGTGTTTTCGTGGCCCGCACCACCCGGCTGCCCGCCGGACTGTGCGCCACGATGATTGCGATTGCGGTTTACACCGCCGCGCTTGCCTTGCGGTCCGGTATTTCGGGCACTATTGCTCCCGTTACCAGTCGCGCGGCGTTCCTCGGCACTGCCCATAAAGGACAAACCGGAAGAAATTGAATTGTCAGCTTTCGCCCCGTCGCGACGATTTCCATTGGAATCAACGCGTTTCGTCGGGCGCTTGCCACCGTCATTCTGACGGGGGCCATTTTCAGGGTTCCCGCCACGACCATTGGCAGGTTTCGACTTGAGGCCACCCTTGTAACGGCTTTTGGATTTCTCCAGCGCCGGGTTCGAAGGGGCCTTCTCAGCCGATGCTCTTGATGCATTGCCTGCGCCATCGCGGCTTTGGGTCGTTTGTTTGCGGGCATCATCACGATCACGACGCGGCGCAGAAGCGCGCGCATCACTGCGATCCGAACGATCATTGCGGGCATTCCGGCCATTGGCCGGGCGACCACCGCGACCATTACCACCCGATGCACCACGTCCGCCATTTCCGCGCGACTGACCACCACCATTGCCACCACTAGTGCGGCGACCACGGTTGCTTTCACGCGCTTCGTCGGAAAGTGCTTCCTGCTCGGCTGCGGCCTTTGCATCGCGGCGATCAATCACCGGAATGCTCTGGCGGGTGGTTTTTTCGATATCGCGCAGCAGACCACGTTCTTCTTCATCACAAAACGCAATTGCCGATCCGCTGGCACCACCGCGGGCCGTACGGCCGATACGGTGAACATAGCTTTCCGGCACGTTCGGGAGTTCGAAGTTCACAACGTGGGTCACGCTGTCAACGTCGATACCGCGCGCGGCGATATCGGTTGCGACAAGCACGTTGATCTGACCATCCTTAAAGGCGTTCAGAGCACGTTCACGCTGGTTCTGGCTTTTGTTGCCATGAATGGCAGCCGCGCTGATTTTATTGGCTTCAAGATGGCGCGCGACACGGTCGGCACCGCGCTTGGTCCGGGTAAAGACCAGCGTACGCTTGAAAGCCGGATTATCAAGAAGCTCTGCCAGCAGCTGACGCTTGCGCGTGCGTTCGATCAAATAGACCGACTGTTCGACACGTTCCTGGGTGGTGGCAACCGGGGTTACCGACACCTTGACAGGATCAGACAGCATGTCCCCTGCCAGCTGACCAATCTGGGTCGGCATGGTGGCAGAGAAAAACAGGTTCTGACGATTGCGCGGTAACATCTTGATGATGCGCTTGATCGGCGGCAAGAAGCCAAGATCAAGCATGTGGTCGGCTTCATCAAGCACCACCACTTCAACATGTTTAAGGCTGAGCTTGCCGCTATCAACATGGTCAAGCAAACGACCAGGTGTTGCGACAAGAACCTCGACGCCGGGGGTTATTGCCTTGATCTGCGGACCAGGGGCAACACCACCAACAACGACAGCCGTGCGAACATTGAGAAAGCGGCCATAGGCACGGAAACTTTCGCCAATCTGGGCGGCAAGTTCACGCGTCGGCGCAAGAACAAGTACACGGCATGCCCCTTTGGGCGTGCGGGTTTGGGATTTGGAAAGGCGGTCAAGGATCGGCAATGCGAACGCTGCCGTCTTGCCAGTACCGGTCTGTGCGATACCAAGTAGGTCCTTACCGTCTAGAAGAGAGGGAATGGATTGTGCCTGGATCGGGGTCGGCGCGTCGTAGCCTTCTTGGGCAAGCGCGCGAAGGACCGGCTCGGCGAGGCCGAGTTCGGAAAACTGGGTCAAATAAGGGTAACTCGTAAATTGGAGGCTGCAGACAGCTGGGACTTCGCCCGGTGAAAATTAGTAATCAGGTCTGCGCCTTGCAGTTCTGGAAGCACCCGCGTAGCTGGATACTTCAATGCGTTCTTGGGTTAACCACTCGACAGTAGGGGCGTTAATTCCCCTCTACGCTTCTGGAGCGATCAAATAACAGCCACACCATGCGCAGAGTTTTACCCCCTTGTCAAACAGCTTATTTTTGACAGCCCCGCGTTTTACGCACAACGGCACAGCAGAATTGCGCTGCCATGCCGTTGTAATTTCAAATGCATACTGCCTTTGGCGGCATCAATATGCCGCACACGGGTTCCCTGCCCCGCACGGATTATAGGCCGCACATGGATTGCTGACAGCACATGGGTTACTTGCCGCTGGCGCGCACGGAGACGCGGCACACGGGTTATAAGCGGCACACGGATTTCCTGCCGCACATGGGTTCGAAGCACTACACGGATTGAATGCAGCGCAGGGATTGGCGCTGCATGGTGCAGCGGCGCAGGGGTTAACCGAGCGCACACCGCAGGGGTTAAAGCCACCGCACGGACTGGAAGGACTGCAAGGGTTTCCTGCCGCACACGGGTTGTAGGCCGCGCACGGATTGGCCGCACACGGGCTTGCCGCACAAGGATTATAGCCCGCACCACATGGATTCGCACCGCACGGGTTATAGCCAGCCGCACACGGGTTTGCCCCGCAGGGATTTGCGGCACAAGGATTTGCAGCGCACGGATTACTGCCTGCCGCCGGAAGTTTGGCCGGGGCCGGATTGGCAACGGCCGGGATATTTGCGGTGTGGCTGTAGTGATCCAGCGCAACGGCACCGGTTGCCGCAAGGAAGACCGCACCAAAAAGAAGTGTGTTTTTCTCGCTCATTTCCGGAAACCATCCATTCCAAAGACAGGACGCAATGCAATGCCGATCCAGCTTCCGGCAAAGGCCAGCACAAACCACAGCCAGCCATGCACACTGCCCGAGGCGATCCCGCTAAAGAACGCGCCGATATTGCAACCAAACGCCAGACGCGCACCATAGCCCATCAAAAGCCCGCCAATAGCGGCCGCGATAAGGGATGCAACCGGAACGGAAACCTTCGGCGCGAACTTGCCGGCGAGGGCTGCCGCAAACGCCGCCCCGATCACGATGCCGAAATTCATCACCGAGGTATTATCCTGCAGGACCGAATTGCCAAGCGCCCGCGCCGGGCCAGCCCAGTTCCAGAATTCCCAGGTTTCAACCGGAACACCAATGACCTGCGCGATCTTTGCGCCCCACAGGCCAAAACCAAAGGTGATCGACCATGGGTGGCCTGCGATCAGAAGCGTTGCGACATTGAGGCCTGCCAAAAGCAAGCCGGTCCAGACCAGCGGCCACGGACCATGGATGAAACGCGCAATGCCCTCGCGCGGGACACTTGAAACAACCTCAAGCCCGCCATGGGCACGCTTTTCAACAATCACGGTCAGCAATGCGACCAACGCCAAGCCGCCAAAGGTCACGGCAAGACCACCGCCAACACCATATTCACGACCAAGGCTCATAGGCGGCAAGGATGGCAGTTCAAGCCACATCGGCAAATGGGCCGTCCCGATCACCGCACCGATAATAAAGAACACGAGCGTGATCAGCATCCGTGCACTGCCGCCGCCAACCGTGAACAGCGTGCCCGAACCACAACCACCACCAAGCTGCATGCCAAGACCAAACAAGAATGCCCCGATCAGAACCGACATCCCCACAGGGGCCACCGCACCAACAACCGATCCCCCCAGCGGGTTGCCAAGCGACAGCATCGGGATAAAGGCCGCCGCGGCAACCCCGATCATCAGAAGCTGCGCGCGCAAGGCACGGCCGCGCTTTTCAACCGAAAACCGTCGCCAACCGCCCGTGAAACCAAAGGATGCATGATAAAGCGCAATGCCCAGCAATCCGCCAAGGCCGTACAGAACGGCCTGTTTAAGGTCAACCGCCTGTGAAATGGCGATCCCGACAAGGACAAACAGGACTGCGGTGATGGCAGCCGGTCCTTTGTCAAAGGTGAAACCCGGTGTTGCCGCATTTGCTTTTAAGGTCGTTTCAGACATGGTGAGGCTCAATAACCTGAAATCAGATATCTAAATGAAAACGGAACCGGCTGCCCGGTTCCGTCCAGAATGTTCGCGGCCTGGTGGAAGCCGTATGGTTATCCGGTTATTCCGGGATCACCATTTCACGGTTCGGATCCGCCGCCCATTCGGTCATGGAGCCATCATACATCGCCGTGTTCTTGTTGCCCATCACTTCGGAAAGGCCAAACCATGCGACCGACGCCCAGTGACCGGTATTGCAATAGGTGATTTCCTTGCTGTCCTTGGAAACACCCGCGTCCGCCACAAGGCTTTCGATCACGTCAGCGGCAACAAAGGTGCCATCCTGATCGTTATAAAACTTTGACTGCGGAATGTTTTTCGCCCCCGGAACGGCACCCGGACGGGCGACAACACCGCTTTTTGCTTCGCCCTTGAACTGCGAAACCGGACGGGCATCGACAAGTGCAACACCCTCTGCGCGCGCCTTGGCAACATCATCGGCGGTCGCAACAAGTTCAGGACGGAAATTGGCATTGAACGCAACGGCCTTTGGCACGACCGGATCGGTCGAGACTTCCTTGCCAGCGGCAAGCCAGGCGCGCTGACCACCATCAAGGATGGTAACCGCGTCATGACCAAGCACCTTGAAGGTCCAGTACACGCGGGTGGCAGAACCGAAGTCGGAGCTGTTCTGGCCGGCCGGAACGACAACAACCTGCTTGTCATTGTCGATGCCAAGTGCACCGATGCGTTTGGAAATCACATCAACCGGCGGCAGCATGCCAACCACATCATTGACCTTTGCCCGCCAGCCAAACTTGCCATAAGGCGCAAAGACGGCACCCGGAATGTGGCCAGCTTCATAAGGGTTGCCGTCCTTGGTAAGCGAGCGGATATCAACAACAACCATCGACGGGTTATCAAGATTGTCCGCAACCCAGTTGGCATCAACCAACGGTTTTTCGGTAAGACGTTCCGCCTGCGCAGCACTTCCGGCAAAGACAAAAGTGACCGCCGCAACGGCAGAAAGAATAAGGGAACGCATGGGGCTGTCTCCAATGATCAATTCATCATGATTTTGTGCATTATACCTAATTCATCAAAAATAATTGTCAATGCAATCCATATTACATTTATAATTTGTATTAACTACTGACAACACAAGAATGTACGTGCGGCGCAATTCTGAACGAAGGGCTTTAGGGATAAAGCGTGATCAAGGCCGAAGATTATTGAGATAGCGGGCGAATTCGCGCGCGAATGAATCCTGGGTTTCCAGATTGCGCAAGGCAGGCGGCCGGGTCAGGAACCCGTGCAGGGCGGCAATGATGAATTCCGCAACGGCCGAGGGTTCGATATCGGTGCGGACGGTTTTGTTGAACTGCGCCTTGCCGATGTGGGACGCAAGCCCGCGCCGCCAATACCGATACACACCATCGATACGCTTGCGCAGATTTTCATCAAGCTCCCCGGCACCGGATGCCAGACGCGCCAAGGGACATCCGCCTGCCAGCATTGCCGGTGCATTTTCGCCACCCAATCGATCCACCTGCCCCATCAACACGGGCAATATATCTTCTGCCCCTTCAAGATCATCCAGCCAGACCTCGTCAACATATCCCGGCAGGCATTCCTCGATCACGGCGTTGATCAGTTTGGCCTTGCCGGAAAAGTGGTGATAAAGCGCGCCTTTCGTACAGCCGCTTTGCTCAAGGATGTTGCTGATTGACGCCCCGCCGAACCCGGCCCGGCGGATTTCGCCAAACGCCGCGTCCAGAAGCTTCTGACGGGTGGCATCCGGATTGCGGATCCGTTTGGGAACGAGTGCTGTTTCGGACGAACCATCAAGCTCCATGCTTTCGCCGACTTCAAGCACATCATCGTCATGACCTTCATCAGGACGTGAAATGCGGGAAAGGGCGGCAGAGAAGCTAAATGGTTCTTTTGACATCGCGCCGTTCTGTTTTTTTGATTTGAACCGGGGATTGGAACCCGTAACTTTCAGGTTCCACTGTTTTTTTCGTGCCGTCAATCATACTGGTGTTTAGTCAAAACATCTGCATGGCGACGAACATCACGCAGCCCCTTGCAATTCAGTGCAAAGCGTACTCTATTGTTCGGCCATGCCCTCTCGGGCGAGCCCCAAACATCCGTTGGATCGAAGATGCAGCTTGATTCCATCGCCTTCGTTGCAGCCGAAACCAAAATCGCACAGGATGCGATGTATCGGCTAAAACACAGATACGGCCACATTGCGCCCGACAAGGCCGACGTGATCGTAGCCCTTGGCGGCGACGGTTTCATGCTGGAAACCCTTCACCGCTATATGGGCCGCAAGGTGCCGATCTATGGCATGAACCGGGGCACGGTCGGATTTCTGATGAATGAATTCCGCGAAATGAATTTGACCGACCGCATCGCAGAGGCCCAGACGGTCGAGCTGCACCCGCTTCAGATGGAAGCCCACACCGTTTCGGGCGAAAGCCTGTGTGCGCTGGCAATCAACGAAGTGTCGCTTTTGCGTGAAACCCGTCAGGCCGCGAAACTGCGTATCAAGGTGGATGGCGTTGAACGTCTGGCCGAACTGGTTTGTGATGGCGCGCTTGTCTGCACCCCGGCCGGAAGCACGGCCTATAACCTGTCGGCACATGGTCCGATCCTGCCGATGGGAAGCGGGTTGTTAGCGCTAACACCGATTAGTCCGTTTCGCCCGCGTCGCTGGCGTGGCGCGCTTTTGCCCCATGGCGCAGAAGTTGTCTTCCAGATCGAGAACCCCGAAAAGCGCCCGGTTTCGGCCGTTGCCGACTATACCGAGGTTCGCGATGTCTCGAGCGTGAAAATCCGCGAAGACCGCAGCATGAAAATCAAGCTGCTGTTTGATCCGGAACACAATCTTGAAGAACGTATCCTCAAGGAACAATTCGTCGAATGACCACCGCCGCACTTGCCCCGTCAAAAAATACCATTGAATGGTGCCGCAAACTGATCCGCCATCCATCCGTCAGCATGACGCCCAATCTGGCGCTGATTGACGAGGTAAAGGCATTCCTTGACGGTTTGGGCTATGACACGCTGGTTGTGCGCGACCCGACGGATACCAAGGCCAACCTTTATGCCACCATCGGCCCGGACGTTGCGGGCGGTGTGATCCTGTCAGGTCACAGTGACGTGGTCCCGACCGAGGGCCAGAAATGGGCGTCCGATCCCTATGAGATCGATATTCGTGACGACAAGATGTATGGCCGCGGCACGTGTGACATGAAGGGCTTTCTGGCCTGCCTTCTGGCGAAGGCCGAAACCTTCAAGAATGCCGATCTGCGCGTACCGATCCATCTGGCTTTCACCTATGACGAAGAAGTTGGCTGTCTGGGTGTGCCCAGCTTGGTTGAGGCGATTAACAACCTGCCGCACAAACCGGCCATGTGCATTGTCGGTGAGCCCACCGAGATGAAGGTCATCACCCAGCACAAGGGGAAGTTTTCGGCGCGCGCGCATTTCGCTGGCCGTTCCGGGCATTCGTCGTTGCCGCGCGAAGGGGTCAATGCGGTTGAATTTGCAGCCGAACTGGTGGTGTTCCTGCGCAAGCTTGGCCACGAATGCCGCGAAAACGGCCCGCATGATGACGAGTTTGAACCAAACCACACCACCTTCCACACCGGTGTGATCAAGGGTGGCACGCAGCTCAACATCATTCCGCAGAATTGCTTTGTCGATTTTGAATTCCGCAATCTGCCCAATGATGATCGCGAAGCACTTAAAGCCAAGATTTACGAGTATATCGAAAATACCCTTCAGCCCGAAATGCGCGAGATCTATGATGATGTTGGCATCGAGGTTGAAGTGATTTCCGATATGCCGGGCCTTGCCACTGGCGATGATGAGGAAGTCACCAAACTTGTCATGGCGCTCACGGGTGCGAACACCACCGGCAAGGTCAGCTTCGGCACAGAGGCCGGCGCATTTTCCGCCCTTGGCGATATCCCGACCGTGGTCTGTGGCCCGGGCAGTATCGAACAGGCCCACAAGCCCGATGAATTCATCGAGCTTGATCAGTTGGGCCGCTGCGAAGTGTTCCTCGACAAGCTTCTGGCGGTTTTGGTCAAGTAACCGGCTTAGCGGAACTCGGCCATCATATGGTGGAGCTCATCCCAAAGGCTACCCGCAAAGCTGCGCAATACAATCAGCTCGAAACTGTCATCCTCAACGCGGGTGATCATCGCCCCGATATGCCCGATCTGGGTCATGGCCGACTGACCGATGGCATATTGATCGGCTGACAGATCGACCATGGTGCCCTTGGCCAGAACCGTGCGCGATGACGGCCCGGACAATATCATGCGCACCCGCCCGTGCGTCTGATCGGCCAGTGCGAACTGGTTGGAAAGCCCCGCCTGAATTTCCGTCAGCCGCTCAGAAGAAACATCCGCATCCCCCACCCAGAACCATTGATTTGGCGCGGATTTCCGCACATCCGCACCAAGTTCCGGGGCGATCTTTGCAAGCACCTGTTTCAGGGCCGCTTCATCGCTTTTGGCATCGCCAAGCACATGGATCACAAAGCCCCCCGTCACCGGGGCAAGATTGATCGCGGCACCCGCTGCGACGCTGGGCGAAAATGCGCTACGGTTTTCGAGTGGATAATCACGCATGGAGCTTCTCATTTTCCGGATCGACAAAGGCAGAATTGCACAGGATGCCGGTGACAGTCGTTCCGGCCAATCCATTCCAGATGACCACTTCCTCACCAACGCGCTCGGGGCCGTTTTTCACCAGCGCCAGACCAATCGCATGGCCAAGCGTCGGTGAATGACACATCGAGGTGACATACCCCTGATCATTGGCAAGACTGACATCATCGCCGGGATTAAGAATGTGCGATCCGGTGGCGAATTTATCTGTCGGTGATTTCGGCTTGATCCCGACAAGCGCCGGACGATCTGGATCCACCAACCCTTCACGCAGGTTCATCACCCGGCCAATGAAATCATCCTTCTTGGCTGACACCATCCTGCCCATGCCCAGATCGGCCGGCGTGACAGTGCCATTGATTTCTGCGTGGGTGACATGGCCCTTTTCAATCCGCATGACGCCGAGTGCCTCGGTCCCGTATGGAGTGATACCGAATTCTTCCCCGGCAGCCATGATCGCATCAGCAACGCTTTCGCCATATCCGGCAGGCACGGCAATTTCAAAGGCCAACTCGCCGGAGAACGAAATTCTAAACAACCGCCCCTTAAGCCGCCCGCCAAACATCGATACTTCGCGTGCGGCCAGGAACGGGAAGGCCTCGTTCGAGATATCCTCGTCAATGATTTTGGACAGCACATCGCGGGACTTGGGCCCGGCAATCGCCATCTGCGCCCATTGATCGGTTGCCGATGCCATACGGACATCAAGCTCCGGCCACAGCACCTGCGCACAGAATTCAAGATGGGTCAGCACCCCGGCAGCAAGAGCGGTCGTGGTGGTCATGAAGTAATGATTTTCGCCAAGGCAACTGGTCGTGCCGTCATCATACACAAAGCCATCCTCGCGCAGCATGATGCCATAGCGCGCCTTGCCGACAGGCAGTTTAAGAAACGCGTTGCAATAAACCCGGTTCAGGAATTCTGCCGCATCAGCGCCAAAAATCTCGATCTTGCCAAGGGTCGAAACATCACAGATGCCAACCTTGGTCCGCACCGTGCTGACTTCACGATCCACGCTGTCGCGCCAGAAAGTTTCGCCATCCTTGGGGAACCAGCTTGATCGATACCAAAGCCCGGTTTCGACAAACCTTGCACCATTGCGCTCTGCCCAACCATGCAGGGGGGATTTGCGCACTGGCTGAAATTCCATTCCCTTGGATGCCCCCACCAGCGCGCCAAACGATACCGGCGTGTAGAACGGGCGGAAGGTTGTCGTGCCGATTTCACCGGGTGAGACACCCTTGTTCTCGGCCAGGATGCCAATGGCATTCACATTCGATGTCTTGCCCTGATCGGTTGCCATGCCATTGGTGGTGTAGCGCTTGGCAAGTTCGACATGATCATAGCCTTCGCGCATGGCAAGGGTAATGTCAGACGCAGCGACGTCATTCTGATAGTCGACAAAGGCCTTTCCCTTGGTCGATGCGACATGCCAGATCGGCTGGATGTGATCGACTGTTTCCGCGGTCTGCTCGACACCCGGAAGTGATGCGGCCTCGCCCATCACACCCAGTTCCGCCAGCGCCTTGACCGCGGCAACACCGCCGTCAGCAAAACAGGCCGCAATACCGGCTTTTCCGGCAACTGCCCCGCAGGGCGTCATGCCATCGGTATTTTCTGGCGGCATGAAACCGACATGCGCGTCCGACCAGACCGGTTTGCCACCGCGATGACAGGCCAGATGCACAATCGGGCTGTATCCGCCTGATACGCCAAGGGCATCCACCGCAATCACCTCGTCACGGCCGTCATCATGGCGGACGGTGATGGACTTGATCGCCTTGCGACCTGCAGTATCGCGCACCATCGCACCGGCAATCAGGCGCGCCTTACCGTCATAATCGATATTCGGGCAGGTGCGCGGATCAATGATCGCGGCGACCTCTATACCACGTGCCTCAAGGTCCATCGCGGTCTGATAGGCCTGACTGTTATTGGCAAACAACGCCACCCGTTTGCCCGGCGCCACGCCATAAGCATTCAAATAGGTGCGCATGGCACCCGCCATCATCACGCCCGGGCGGTCATTGCCACCAAAGACAATCGGCCGTTCTTCCGCGCCTGTCGCCAGCACCACCTGCCGGGCAACGATCCGCCAAAGCCGTTCCATGGCGCGATGCGGATTGATTTCATGCTCCGGCAGATGCTTTTGCACCCGTTCGACCGCGCCAAACACCTGATCATCATAGGCGGCAAAAACCGTGGTGCGTTTCTTAATCTCGACATTGGGCAGGGCGTGCAGTTCGCCAACAATATCACCAAGCACCGCGTCTGCGGGCTTGCCGCCCAAAGGGCTGCCTTCAGCCAGGAAACCACCGCCAAATTGCGCCCCTTCATCGGCAATGATAACGCGCGCACCAGCCCGTCCGGCGGTCAGGGCCGCAGCAAGGCCTGCGGGTCCCGCGCCGATCACCAAAAGATCACAATGCGCCCAGCATTTTTCGTAATAGCCGGGATCGGGGTCATAGCTTGCCCGCCCCAGACCTGCGGCCTTGCGGATCAGCGGCTCATACACCTTTTCCCAGAAGGCTGCCGGCCACATAAAGGTCTTGTAATAGAACCCAGCACCCAAAAGCGGCCCGAGCAACCCGTTGGCCGCCCCTATATCAAAATTGACATTCGGCCAGCAGTTCTGCGATCGCGCTTCAAGGCCATCAAACAACTCCGCCATGGTGGCACGGGTGTTGGGATCACGCCGCCCCTCACGGCCAATGGTCAGAAGCGCATTGGGTTCCGCCGCCCCGGCAGTCAGGATGCCGCGCGGACGGTGATATTTGAAACTACGTCCGACCAGTTGCTTGCCATTCGCCAAAAGGCTTGATGCAACCGTATCCCCGCCAAAACCACTCAGGGCCTCACCGTTAAAAGTAAAGCATCGCACATCACTGCGATCAATCAGGGTACCGCCATCCATCCGGAAACTGGTCATGCCCCGCCCCCCAATTTCAAGGTGCTGGCATCGACCACCTCGGACGTTTCATGGGTCAGGGTATTGCGGCTTAGCACCAGCCAGCGACGACAACCGCCGGAATGGTGCCAATACTCACGATGTTCGCCGCGCGGGTTATCCCGCAGATAAACGTGATCAAACCAGACGGCTTCATCGGCACCGGCACTTGGGCGCGGGGTGGCAACTTCGCCGCGGATTGTAAATTCCTCGCGTGGACGCAGACCGCAATGAGGACATTTGACAAGACTACTCATTTCCAAACTTCCTCAATGCAGGTTGGCCTGGGCGCCAACGCCCTTTTCATCCAGAAGATACCCGCGTGCAAAGCGGTCCATGCGAAACGCGGTTGCGGTTTCATGCGGCGTATCGGTCGCCAGCAAATGGGCAAAGCAATATCCCGACGCCGGGGTCGCCTTGAACCCGCCATAACACCAGCCGCCATTGAAATAGAGGTTCGACAGATGGGTGCGATCCATGATCGGCGATCCATCCATGCTCATATCCATGATCCCGCCCCAACTGCGCAGGATACGTACCCGCGACAATGCCGGAATCATCGCCATGCCGGCCTCGGCCACATACTCCACGCACGCTAGGTTTCCGCGCTGGGCGTAGGAGTTATAACCTTCGATATCCCCGCCAAACACGAGGCCACCCTTGTCAGACTGCGAGACATAAAAATGCCCCGCGCCAAAGGTGACCACGGTATCGATGAACGGTTTCAATCCTTCGGACACAAAGGCCTGAAGCGCGTGACTTTCAATCGGCAGGCGCATATCGACCATTTTGGCAACATGGCTTGAACTGCCTGCCACCGCCATGGCGAGCTTGTTGCACGTGATCGCGCCCCGTGTGGTTTGAACCCCGGTGATCTGATCGCCTTCGCGGTCAATGCCGGTGACTTCGCAATTCTGAATGATATCAACGCCGTTCTGATCGGCCCCGCGCGCAAAGCCCCACGCAACGGCATCATGGCGCACCGTGCCGCCGCGCGCCTGCATCAGGCCACCCATGATCGGAAAACGGGCATTCTCATAATCAAGGAACGGCAGCTTTTCACGCAGCTGATCGCGACCAAGAAGTTCCGCATCCACCCCATGCAGGCGCATGGCATTGCCCCTGCGCGTGTAGGCATCGCGCTGGGCATCGGAATGAAACAGATTGACCACGCCGCGCTGGGACACCATGGCGTTGAAATTGAAATCCTGCTCAAGGCCCTCCCACAGCTTCATCGAAAATTCGTAGAACGGGTTATTGCCTTCAAGCAGGTAGTTGGATCGAATGATCGTAGTATTCCGCCCGATATTCCCCGATCCAAGATAGCCCTTTTCAAGCACGGCAACATTGCGCATACCAAATACCTTGGAAAGGTAATAGGCGGTTGCCAATCCATGCCCGCCACCGCCGATGATGATCACATCGTAATGCGGTTTCGGGTCCGGATTGCGCCAGGCCGGCTTCCAGTTCTTGTTCTCGGAAAACGCATTGCCAAGCAATGACAGGGCTGAATAACGCATCATCGATCTTTCGCTGTTGCCCACATCGGGTACCCAGCAATCTTGACAGAGGTGCAAATTGCAGCTTGTCTATTAAAGACATCCAATAACACAAATGCGACATCGCGATATTATTGTCGCCCAACGCGGGATACCGGCGTCATGAGCTCAGACACCCAAAACAGAACCACACGCACCCCGCGTACCGGGCAACTTGACGCCAAACCGGTTCCGGCCACCCAGCATATCGGTTTCATGTTGCTGCCCGATTTTGCGTTGATGTCTTATGCCTCGGCGATTGAGCCGCTGCGTGCGGCCAACCTTCTGGCGGGCCAGCCGATCTACAAGGTTTTGAATTATTCGGCGGCGGGCGGAAACGTTTTATCCTCGTCGGGCACTATGGTGCCGACCACCCCGCTGTCGCAGGCCCCGACCAGTTTGCACACCCTGTTCATCTGTGCCGGTGGACATCCGTCGCAATGGCAGGCACCGGGCATGCTTGGCAATTTGCGCAAACTGGCGCGCTGGGGTGTGCGCATGGGCGGCATATCAAGCGGAGCTTATGTTCTGGCCGCCGCCGGGCTTCTGGGGCAGCGTCAATTCACCATTCACTGGGAACATGCCCCTGCCCTGATCGAAGCCTTTCCCGATCTGGAACCCCAACGCGCACGGTTTGTCATTGACGGGGATCGCATCACCTGCGGCGGCGGGGTGGCACCGCTTGACATGATGCATGCCATGATCGCTGAAAACCTTGGCGCGGATTTCGCAACCCGGGTTTCGGACTGGTTCCTGCATACACAGGTCGGGCAATCGGGCGGCCCGCAACGGGCATCACTTGCAGAACGCTATAACGTGCATCATGCCGGATTGCTTCGGGTTCTCGAAAAGATGGAAACCACCATCGAAGATCCTAAAACCCGCGAAGAAATGGCGCGCTTTGCCAGGCTTTCAACCCGGCAGCTTGATCGCTTGTTTGACCAGCATCTTGGCAAGTCGTTCCTTGAAACCTATCGACAGGTCCGGCTTGAACATGCCCGCAAGCTTTTGACGCAAAGTGCCCTGACCATTTCCGAGATCGCCTTCGCCACCGGCTTTTCCAACAGCAGCCATTTTTCACGCAGCTACAAAGACGCTTACGGCGTGAAGCCAAGCGAAGCGCGCGGTCTCTGACCCGAACACTCTGCAGATCAAAAACCCAACCCAAAGATGCATTTCCCACCCCGGGAAATAGACGGAATCGGCACGACTCCGGCGATCTGCATATTTGATATGCATTAAATTTTAGCGTCTATTTTTTATTCAAATTTTCTCTTGATCGATTTTATATTCTTTTAGATGATTGATTTTCCTGTAATTTTTGCGACGCACAATAAAAAACACATTTGCGCTTGTTCACTACAGGGAATTGAATTTTAATAAAAGGAATGTCCATCGGGGGGCATTTTGTGATGGAGAGACTAAAATGGAACAATCCGTACCAGAGTTGATGGCGAGGCTGGACAGCCTTGAAGCATCGCTCAGCATGGCAACGACCATCAATTCCGAAGTATTCTATTGGTGGTGTACTGCACTGATGCTTGCAATTCACGCAGGCTTCCTTGCGTATGAAATGGGTGCATCGCGTGCGAAGAACGCACTGGCATCCGGTATGAAAAACCTGATCGCTTTCGCATTCCTGATCCCGGCCTTCTATTATATCGGCTGGTGGATCTATCTTGCGTTCCCGACCGGCTTCACCATTTCCGACGGTTCCGAGGCAGGCCTGCCCTGGAGCGAATATATGGGTCCGAACCTGACGGATAACGCGTCGGGCATCTTCTATGCGGCCTTCACACTGTTTGCGGCAACCACCGCCTCGATCATGTCGGGCTCGGTGATCGAACGTATCCGTATTTCCGGCTTCACCATCCTTGCCCTGTTCCTGGGCGCTGTTGTCTGGATCCTTGGCGCATCCTGGGGCTGGCATCCGGATGGTTGGCTCACCACCGAGTGGGGCCTGCATGACGTTGGTGCGGCGGGTGCCGTTCACACCATCGCCGGCTTCTTCACCCTTGGCGTTCTGATCAACCTTGGTCCGCGTATCGGTCGCTTCAATGCCGACGGTACCGTCAACAACATCGACGGTCACAACATGCCGATGTCGCTGATTGGCCTGATGCTCATTGTTATGGGCTTCTTCGGCTTCCTTGGCGGCTGCATCATCTATACCGGCGATACCTGGATGACCATTTACAACACCCCGGCAACCCTGTCGGCGTTCGCATTCAACACCCTGATGGGCGTTGCAGGCGGCATGATCGGTGCGTATCTGGTCACCCGTGATCCGTTCTGGATGATGTCTGGTGCACTGATCGGTGTGATTTCCTCTGCGCCGGCACTTGACCTTTACTATCCGGGTCTTGCCTTCCTCGTCAGCTTTGGCGGCGGTTGCGTCATGCCGAAACTCAACGACATCCTTGTTGAGAAATTTAAGATCGACGATGCGGTTGGCGCGGTTGCCGTCCACGGCTTTGGCGGTGTCTGGGGTCTGGTCATGGCCGGTATCTTTGCGTCTGGCTATCAGAACGTTGCCGGTCCGGAGATCTCGTTTGTCGGTCAGCTTTCAAGTGCTGTCGTCTTCATGATCCTTGGCTTCGCTCCGGGTTACGTTCTGTCCCTGGTGCTGAAGCTTGTTGGTCTGCTGCGTGTGTCTGAACAGGCAGAAGTGGCTGGCCTCGACAAGGCAGAAGTACCGGTCCGCGCATATCCGGAAAGCACCGTTCCGGCAGCGTTCACCAACGATCCGACTTCGCCGACCCCGGCTGAGTAAGATTGTTCTGACACATCGAAACAAGGAAACTGAAACATGAACTCAGCTCCGATTACCAGTTGGGAAGGTGCAGAAGCCTACTTCACCTTTGCTGACAAACCGGCTCTGCTCGTGGCGCTTACACTTGTTGGTGTTGGCGTGTGCATCTGGACCATCGCCTCGATGGCCATTCACGAGAACAAAGCCTACAAGGACATGTAATCTGATTGATGCAAAGCAATACAATGACGCCCTGAACCCTCGGGTTATTGCTTCGCTCAACCGACACAGCGAGAGGCCAGTGTCAAAACTGGCCTCTCTGCCTTTTCCCGATAAAGTAAAAACACCAAATACCCTTCAGGCCCGCCGCTTTCAGATCATTCACCGCACACGAGGCCACAATGATCGACCTTGCCCGAACACCGGAAAACTATCCGCACGCTGTCCGCGCTGCGCGTCCCAGTCGCATTATCAATGCCGGACGCACCGCGATGGCGCGCAATCGCGAACGCTATGAAATTCCCGGACGGGGCGCGATCATGATTTCGGTGCGCGAGGGCGACCAACTCGCTCTGCGCAATTGCGAAGGCATGCAATCGGTCGAGCTGATCGGCCTGACACCATCTGGCACCCCAAGGCCCGAGATTTTTGAACCTTTGGCACATGGCACCCCAAAAGGCCTGATAGATCTGCTGTCTGATCCGTTTGACGACAGCCTGATACGCTTTGCCAAGACCTTGCGCAAACGCGATATCAAACTTGAAACCTGTCTTGCCCATCGGCTTTTTGGCAATGCCAGCCCGCCCGGTGATACGGTCGAACTGACCATCCAACTTGACGGGTTTGTCATCATCGCCACCCCGGCACCCCTGATGCGGATTGATGCCCATAATACCGCAACACCGATCACAGCCCTGATCAAGCGCGCCCATCATTCTGATACCTACAGCTTCGCCCTGCCCGACCCGCTGGCCGATCCGGTTGTGGATTTGCGTGTGCATTCCGCCACCGCCGAGGCCTATGAAATCAAGGCGGGTGATTACATCCAGATTCTTGATGTTGACGGGCGGCAATGTACCGATTTTCAGTGCTTTGATGCGCGCAAACTTGATCGCGGTATTCAGAACCCGTTGGATGTGACCACCACACGCACATTGACGGGCCATGCCTATCCAATGCCGGGCCTGCACGGAAAATACTATGATCAGGACATGGATCCACTGGTCGAGGTCGTTCAGGATACCTGCGGGCGTCATGATGCCTTTGCCATGGCCTGTGCGGCAAAATATTACGATGATATCGGCTATCCCGGTCATGTGAACTGCACGGACAACTTCAACACAGCCCTTGCCAAACATGGTGTTGATCCGCGCGCAGGCTGGATGGCGATCAATTTCTTTTTCAATACCGGCATTGATGACCATGGGGTGATGTATGCCGATCAGCCCTGGTCACGTCCCGGCGATTATGTGTTGCTGCGCGCGATGACCGATCTGGTCTGCGTATCGTCCGCCTGCCCGGATGACACATCGGCGGCCAATGCCTGGAAACCGACCGACATCCATATCCGAAGTTACGATGGTGCTGAAAAATTCAGCCACGCCGTTGCCTGGCGCCCGACTGCAGAGGCCGAAGCAAAAATGACCAAAGAAACCGCCTTCCACCCGCGCACAAGCGAACTTACCCGCAACTTCGTCGAATATAAGGGGTTCTGGCTGGCCCATGAATATACCGGCCATGGCATGATCGAAGAATATTATGCCTGCCGTGAAAAGGCCGTGGTCATTGATCTGTCGGCCTTGCGGAAGTTCGAAATCACCGGCCCGGACAGCGAAGCGCTGATGCAATATTGCCTGACGCGCAATGTCAAAAAACTTGGCATCGGACAGGTCGTCTATTCCGCGATGTGCTATCCGCATGGCGGGATGATTGATGATGGCACATTACTGCGTCTGGGGCAGGATAACTTCCGCTGGATTTGTGGCGATGATTACAGCGGTGTTTGGCTGCGTGAACAGGCAGAAAAACTTGGCCTTCAGGTCCTGATCCGCTCATCGACCGATCAGATGCACAACATCGCCGTTCAGGGCCCAAAAAGTCGCGATATTCTGCGCGAAGTCATCTGGACTCCACCGCATCAGCCGTCCATCGATGAAGTCGAATGGTTCAAATTCACCATTGGCCGGATCGGTGACGCCAAAGGCGCGCCTGTTGTCGTGTCACGCACCGGCTATACCGGGGAACTTGGTTATGAAGTCTGGTGCCATCCCAAGGATGCCATCACTGTTTTTGACGCCATTTGGGAGGCCGGCAAACCACACGGCCTGACGCCGATGGGGTTGGGAGCCCTTGATATGGTGCGGATTGAAGCCGGATTGATCTTTGCCGATTATGAATTTTCCGATCAGACCGACCCGTTTGAAGCCGGAATCGGCTTTACCGTGCCTCTGAAATCCAAGGAAGATGACTTTATCGGCCGTGACGCCCTGATCCGGCGCAAGGAACATCCATCACACAAACTGGTCGGGATCGAGATTGATGGCAATGTCACCGTCGGCCATGGTGATTGCGTCCATATCGGACGTGCGCAGATCGGTGTGATCACCAGTGCGGTGCGATCCCCCATTCTGGGCAAGAATATCGCGCTAGCGCGGGTTGATATCGCGCACGCCGATATCGGCACCGAGGTCGAGATTGGCAAGCTTGACGGCCATATGGTCCGCCTGCCCGCCATCATCACCGCCTTCCCGCATTATGATCCCAAAAAGGAAAAGCCGCGGTCCTGAAACCCTCGGCTTAAAGCCTTGCAAAAGAAACCCCGCAGCCATATCGACTGTGGGGGTGACTGCGAGTTTGGTTAAGGGAGACGGCGGGCTTGCGCCCGCTTCTTTGAAAGTCCTGAAAGTTCGGCTGCCTATTCGGCAGCCGTTTTCTTTTCAACCTGCAAATAGGCTTCAAGGCTGTCATCAAGTTCGTCCAGCCACGGCGTGTGATGGGCGGGTGACATATTGCCCGTCATCAGCGAGCGATAGGACTTGTTGCGATAGCCCATGATGTCATCAGCCTTGTCATGTTCCCATTCCTCGAAGGTCTTGTTCACCCCTTCGATATCGAACATCGGGTAATCCGTCATTTCGATCAGATGGGCGGTGTAATCGCCCTGGAACCAGATCATGTCGTGATCGTCCTTAAGACCCTCTTCGCGCTCCCGCCAGGCTTTGCTGTCGGCCTTCATCTCATCCCTGGATGGCAAGGGAATGCGGCCCATGATCACATCACGGGCAAACCATGCCTGCGCGTCAAACATGTTGAAGGTATAGAACTGGTCCTGCATGCCGAGATACATCATCTTCGGATTTTCTTCCCAGACGACCCCCTTATAAAGTCCCAATGGCCACAGGCGGTTAGCGGTCTTAAGCCGCAGATCATCAGTCAGGAACGGGAAGTGATGCTGATAGCCGGTGCACAGAATGATCGCATCGACGTCTCGCGAAGAGCCATCCTTGAAATAGGCCGTATTGCCCTCAACCTTGGTCAGAAGCGGCACCTCTGCCCAGTTATCGGGCCAGTCAAAGCCGATCGGATTGGTCCGGTGGCTGACCGTCACCGACTGGCATCCATACTTGTAACACTGTGATCCGATATCCTCGGCCGAATAGGACGTCCCGATGATCAAGATATCCTTGCCCTTGAATTCCAGTGCATCGCGGAAATCATGGGCATGCAAAACACGCCCACCAAAGGTATCAAATCCGGGGAATTCAGGCACATTTGGCGTCGAGAAATGGCCATTGGCAACAATGACATGATCAAATTCCTCGGTCGACACCACATCATTTTTCAGATCGTGCGCCGTCACCAGAAACGTTTGGCTTTCTTCATCAAACTCAACACTGCGCACCGGGGTTCTGAAACGCACCCATGGCCGGACATTGGCCTTTTCAACGCGGCCCTTGATGTAATCCCAGATCACCGCGCGCGGCGGATAGGATGCGATGGGTTTGCCGAAATGCTCCTCAAACGTGTAATCGGCAAATTCCAGGCATTCCTTTGGGCCGTTCGACCACAGATAGCGATACATCGATCCGTGGATTGGCTCGCCATATTCATCAAGACCGGTGCGCCAGGTATAGTTCCACAAACCACCCCAGTCTTCCTGACGTTCAAAACACACAATCTCGGGGATTTCGGCCCCTTTGGCGGCAGCAGATTGAAATGCACGCATCTGCGCCATGCCTGACGGACCGGCGCCAATAATCGCAACACGAAGTGTCATAGCCTTAATTCCCCAATAAAAGCGTTATTCGTTTCCTCCGTCCGGCTTTGTGCCGGTTCGTTTTTCAGGGTCAAAGCCCTAGTCGGGGAAAATCCCCGGTGACGTCGGCGCGCCGTCGTCAAATTGTGAAAGCCATTCGACCAGGATCGGGTGGTAACGTGACAGCCCCTTGTAATTGACAAGTTCGGGCCGCAAATCGCGCATGACACGATGCAGGCGACGGCCCCATTTCGGCTGGGTCACCACTTCGTTCATCGCCATCAAATAAGTCCGGATCGGAAACAGGATCGCATTGGATCGCGGCAACCGCCAGAACGTCTGAAGCTCCACACGCAGATGGACCTTTTCGCCAATATTTTCTGGCGTCACGGTCAGCTTGTCCGGCCCCCATTTGGGATAGTTTTCCGGGCTGGTATCCAGACGCGGATTGACGGTCAGTGTCCAGTTCAGACGCCGCGATGGTTGCCCCTGTGGCAGGGTCAAAAGGAATTTCAGCGCACGCTGGAACACGCCCAGCTCATGGGCCAGCGGCACGGGCGCATGCCATTCAAAGAAATTCATGCCAATGTCGAAATCAAGCGACCAGTCGGCCTGTGCCGTAATGATCCCCGCATCCATCCACAAATTGCCATCGCGCTGATCAAGGATGGCGTGATCGCCTTGTACCTGACGTCCGATATATTCCATCGGATGGCAGGGCAAAGTCGAACTGTCACCAAAGGTAAAGGTATCGTCGATCTGAAGCGGCTTGTTGATCCAGTGCCAGTGACCGCCATCCATAGTCAGTTTGAACAGATCAGGATAATCGCGCGCCTTTGACACCATCACGAGTTCGAGGAAATCCCACCCCGCCGTTTCCATATGCGGCAGGGCTTGACAGCGACCGGGATCGTCGGCCAGCACAAGGGCGCGATCCTTCATTTCCGCGACATAATGTTCATCCACATCAAACGCATTTTCAAACGGGCTACCGACACGCGCCGCATGATGCGGTTCGATATTGGTCGAATACATGTATTCGTCTTCCGGGAAGGGAAACGGAAAACGCGGAATGTTTGACGGGCTGTTGGCGTAGGTGAAATCACCGCGGAAGCTCTCGTCCTTAAACTGGATGGTCATGACCAAAATCCCCCTTACAGATCAAGTTCAAGGCGTTTGCCACGGAACCGCGAAACGCACGGCATGATCCGTTGCCTGGACGCGCGCTGTTCTTCGTCAAGCCAGTGGTCGTTGTGCATGATGTCACCATCACAGGCGACAACCACCGTTTCGCACTGACCACAGGCCCCGCCCCGGCACATGCAATTGATCGGGGTGCCGGATGCCTCGACCGCCTCAAGCAGGCTTTGTTCAGCACCCACCGTGATATCAATCCCGGCCTTGGCCAGATGCACGTCAAACGGTTCGCCAACCGGTGGAGCCAGGAAGTGTTCAAAATGAACGTGTGCGGCAGGCCAGCCAAGATTGGTGGCCGTTTCAACCACCCGTTCGATCATGCCCTTGGGGCCGCAGACATAAACATGCGTACCAAGCGGCTGATTGGATAACAGCATTTCCAAATCAATGCCTTCGCCCTGATCATCGCAATAGCACGACACATGATCGCCAAACCGATCTGCAAGGCTATCCATATAGGCCGCCTGTGATACGGAACGCGCGGCATAGTGCAGTTCAAACGGCACGCCGAGCTTATCGGCCTGGGCCATTTGGGCGATGAACGGCGTGATGCCGATGCCACCCGCAATCATCAGGTGCTTTCGCGCCCGCAGGTCCAGCGCGAACAGATTGACCGGGGCTGAGATTTTCATCTGCATGCCAGGTTGCACCTGTTCATGCATGAATTTCGATCCACCACGCCCGGTATCATCACGGCGCACCGAAATGGCATACTGATCGCGCTCGAACGGGGAACTCATCAGCGAATAGGGATTTTTGCGTTTGGTGCCGTCATCAAGCATTTCGACAACGATATGCGCCCCACCCGAAAAGGCGGGCAGTTCATCACCATTCACATGCCTGAATTCGAAACGTTTGATGATCGGGTTGACCTCGACCACGTTGCTGACAACCACCGGAATCAAATGATCGGACGCACTCATTTGAACACCTCCTTGATTTCGATTTCTTCAGACGGGTCTTCGGCATTGATGCAGACACCCTGAAACGCCGCGAGACGACGGGAATAGTGATCACGCACGAGCAACAGCAAATCGCAGGACGGACATTTGACCGGCTGGGTGGTGACGTTCTCGATCATGGTTTTGCAGTGAACGCACTGAACGCGCCGGGCCAGACTGCCGCGATGCTCACACTGCACGGCGGTATGATCGAGCCCGCATGCCTCGCCCTTGGCGACACCCTGCCCGACCAGACCCTCGGTGCCCGCAAGATATAGCTGCGTCCCCATCTTGGCGTCTGATAACCAGTCGCCCAGTTTTGAAACGGCTTCTTCGATGGTCGGGAAATGTTCGAACCGCTTGGCACCCAGCGCATAAAGCGACGTTATCAGGGCGGCCTCGCCCGGGGTCGGCACATAAAGGATATGCACCTTTTCCATCATGTCGCGCGGCAGTTCCTGCACGACCCGGATAACGCATTCGGCACCGGATGCATCGGCCAGAAAATAATGCGCCAGACCGGGCACGATTTTTAACGTGCCATAGGTCGGGCGGGAAAGAATACTTTCTTCGATCAAGCTCTCAGACATGGTAGCGGGTCCCATTCTGTCAGAAACCAAAGGATCAGGCACATGATCCGGGGGCCTCTGACAGCCCCCGGTCTTTTGGCTTAACCCTTGGCTGTTCTTTTCAATTTTTTGGGGTCGTCAAATGGCATGGTATGGGCCATCCCACCGAGCATACCTTTTTCACCTGTGACTTCAAGCCGCACACCCTGTTCGGCGCACTCCACCGCCAGACGGGCAATCGCCATGGTCTGATCCTTGAGCGGTGAATACATCGCACAGGTCACAACACCGACCTTGGCCCCGTCCTTGAACACTTCGGCCCCTTCGGCCGGGACTTCCTTGCCGTCAAACAGGATGCCAAAGATCTTGAAGCGTTCCTTGCCTTTCAGACGATAATGTTCCTCGGCACCGCGGAAGCCGGTCTTTCCCGGGCTGACAGTGAAATCAAGGCCAAGCTCCCACAGGGTATCGCCCGGACCTTCATTTTCGAACGGGTACATCTGCGAGTTATCGTAAGGGTAAAACAGCAGGTAGCTTTCGACACGCAGCATATCAAGCGTGGTAAAGCGGGTCGGGATGATGCCCATATCGTTGCCCTCGGCAACGATGCGATCCCAGATCATCCCGGCATCCTGACCACGACAGAAAATCTCATAGCCGCGTTCACCGGTATAGCCGGTGCGCGAAATCATTACTGGTGCGCCAAACAGCTGCGTCTGGGTGTGATGGAAATAGGGCAGATCGCGAATGCCCGGCACATATTCCGCCAGATAATCGACCGCAAGCGGCCCTTGCAGCGACAAATCATGAAGGTTGTCATCAAAACGAACCGACACATCACGGCCCATGGCGGCCTTGGTCAGTTCTTCGTGCCCGGTGCCCGATCCGTGCACCACCATCCATGAATTCGGCCCCATGCGATAAATCACGCAATCATCGGTAAACTTGCCCTGATCATTAAGCATGCAGGCATAGACCGATTTGCCCGGATAGATCTTTTCGACATTACGCGTGGTGGCATAGTCGATCACGTGGGATGCATGCGCGCCGGTGATGTGAACCTTTTTCAGGCCTGAAACATCCATGATCCCGGCCTTGGTGCGGATCGCGATATATTCCTCGTCCCAATCCTTGTCATAGGTCCAGGCGGTGCCCATACCGCTCCAGTCTTCAAGATTGGAACCAAGCGCGCGATGCCGATCGGCAAGGGCTGAAAATCTCCAGCTTGCAGTCATAGTGATGGCCTCCTGATATGATTGCCTTTGCGCACAATCAGCGCGCTATTATCGGCTTATTTTGTTCCATATTTTGGCGGCATCTTGTTCGCGAACGCAATAATTATTTTTCATATTATTCAATTTTTATTCCTTAAAGGCTATTTTCTACGGCATTGCAGCAACTTCCACCCCCACCCCTCATGTCGCCTTTGCGGAAATTTATTTTCCCTGGAGTTGATAAATATTTCCTGCCAGTGTAAGTCATGCCTATGGCGTATCGCCGACCAATAAGGGTAAAAGCCCGGGCGCATACGACTGATAAAAAAGCAGGCCGCATCAAGTGGCCGTTCGAGGAAACCAGAAACGAGCGGACCCGCACCGGGACAAAACCGGTGACGGAGGACAAGCCAGCATGGCAAATAGCAAAACAACACAAGCACCGCAGACCACCGCCAATAGCGAGCAAGGATCAGGCATGGACACCAAGAGCAAACCCGCCGCCCTCACCCAGGACCCGCACGCGCTTCGTGAACCCAAGGAAAACAATCTTGAAATTGCCATCGGCCATGAAGTCCGAGCGCTTCGTAAGAAGCTTGGCATTACGATTTCTGATCTGGCGTCGGCAACCGGGATTTCGATGGGGATGCTGTCCAAGATCGAAAACGGCGTTACCTCGCCATCGCTGACCTCGCTTCAGGCGCTGGCAAGTGCGCTGGGTGTGCCGGTGACAGATTTCTTCCGCCGTTATGAAGAACCGCGCAATGCTGTGTTCGTGAAATCCGGCGAAGGTGTTGCGATTGAACGTCGCGGCACGCGCGCAGGCCATGAATATAACCTGCTGGGTCATATCGATAACAACACCAGCGGCGTGGTGGTCGAACCCTATTTGCTAACGCTTACCGAGGAGTCGAGCAGCTTCCCCGCCTTCCAGCATGAAGGCATGGAATTCATCTATATGCTTGAAGGTGAAGTTCGTTACCGCCATGGCGATCAGCTTTACTACATGAAAGAAGGCGACAGCCTGTTCTTTGACGCCGATGCCCGCCACGGACCGGAAGAACTTCTTTCATTTCCAATACGTTACCTATCGATCATCTGCTATCCCGCCCGGGGATAAGCATTCACTCCGGTGAAAACATCAGTTCACTGAGAAGAAATTTTTATTCTTCATAGTTGATTCCGCATTCGCGAACAGGTAGTCTCCGTTTCAGAAACAGAATGGAGACTGTCCTGCCATGTGCGGCATTGTTGGTTTATTCCTTAAAGATAAAAGTCTGGAACCACAGCTCGGCGCGTTGTTGTCTGAAATGCTGGTGACCATGACCGACCGTGGTCCCGATAGCGCGGGCATCGCAATTTATGGCGCAGATCAGAATGATCTGGTCAAACTCACGATCCAGTCTCCGGAACCGGAAACAGATTTTGTCGGCTTGACCGAAGACCTGCGCAAAGCCGGGATCAAAAACGCATCCATCCTGCCCAAAAACACCCATGCGGTGATTACGGTTTCAAGCGAACAGATCGATGCGACCCGAAGCGCACTTGAAGAACTTCGTCCGAATGTCCGCGTCATGGGGACGGGTACGGCGATGGAAATCTACAAGGAAGTCGGCCTGCCCAAGGACGTGCTTGAACGCTTCAAGATTTCCGACATGTCCGGCACCCACGGGATCGGCCATACCCGCATGGCGACCGAAAGTGCGGTGACCACCCTTGGCGCCCACCCGTTTTCGACCGGTTCGGACCAATGCCTTGTCCATAACGGTTCGCTGTCGAACCACAACAACCTTAGGCGCGAACTGACCCGCGAAGGCATTCGCCTTGAAACCCAAAACGACTCAGAGGTCGCAGCCGCCTATCTGACCGGTGAAATGGCCAAGGGCAAAAACCTGGGCGAAGCCCTAACAAGTGCGCTTGATGACCTTGATGGCTTCTTCACCTTTGTGGTTGGCACCAAATCGGGCTTTGGCGTTGTGCGTGATCCGATTGCCTGCAAACCGGCGGTGATGGCGGAAACCGATGCCTATGTCGCATTCGGCTCCGAATACCGCGCACTGGTCAACCTGCCGGGCATCGAAGACGCCAGGGTCTGGGAGCCGGAACCGGCCACGGTCTATTTCTGGGAACACTGATTAACACGAACCCTGTCGGCTGCTGCGATGCGCGCACCGACCCGACTGCACTAACCCTGCAGTCCTATGAGGAAGGAACACAAATGCCAGTGTTTGATCTTGCAACCACCGAACTGCGCGCGCTCAATCAGGCGCTTCATGCGCTTGATAAAAGTGGTGTGCCTGAGGATTTCGAAATCACCAATCCGCGCGGTGCGCATGCCGTAGCTGTCGGCATCGACGCACCGGTCAATGTCACGATTAATGGCAGCGTCGGTTATTACTGTGCGGGCATGAATGAACAGGCCAATGTCACGGTCAATGGCAATGCCGGTCCGGGTGTGGCTGAAAACATGATGTCCGGCAAAGTCGTGATCAAGGGCGATGCCAGCCAGTATGCCGGGGCCACCGCCCATGGCGGGTTGCTGGTGATCGAAGGCAATGCATCATCACGGTGCGGTATTTCGATGAAAGGCGTCGATATCGTCGTCAAAGGCAATATCGGCCATATGTCGGCCTTCATGGCGCAGTCGGGCAACCTTGTTGTTCTGGGCGATGCCGGTGATGCGCTGGGTGATTCCCTTTATGAGGCGCGCCTTTTTGTGCGCGGCACGGTCAAAAGCCTCGGTGCCGATTGCGAGAAAAAGGAAATGCGGGCGGAACATATCGACCTTCTGACCAAGCTTCTTGCAGATGCAGGCATCACGGATGTGAAGCCCGAAGAATTCACGCGATATGGCTCGGCCAGAACGCTTTACAACTTCAGTGTCGATAATTTCGACGCCTATTGATGCGGCACGCTGAACGCCGCGCGGATCAAAACGCCGAGCGCGTCAGCCCAAAGACAGGATCAGACCATGACCTACAAAAATCCCGTTACGACGCCGCGTAAATCGGCAACCTTTGATGACTACACCCTTTCGGAAATCCGCCGCGCAGCCGCGACCGGTATCTATGACATCCGCGGTGGTGGCGCGAAACGCCGGGTCCCGCATTTTGATGACCTGCTGTTCCTTGGTGCATCCATGTCGCGCTATCCGCTGGAAGGTTACCGGGAGAAATGCGAAACCGCCGTCACGCTCGGCACCCGTTTTGCCAAGAAACCGATCGAGCTTAAAATTCCGATTACCATTGCCGGCATGAGCTTTGGCTCCCTGTCCGGTCCGGCCAAAGAGGCCCTTGGACGCGGTGCATCGGCGGCGGGCACATCGACCACCACAGGCGACGGCGGCATGACCGAGGAAGAGCGCGGCCATTCGACCCAGCTTGTCTATCAATACCTGCCGTCACGTTACGGCATGAACCCGCGCGACCTGAAACGCGCCGATGCGATTGAAATCGTTATTGGTCAGGGCGCGAAACCGGGCGGCGGCGGCATGCTGCTGGGTCAGAAAATCTCCGACCGCGTCGCTGAAATGCGCAACCTGCCGATGGGCATTGATCAACGATCCGCCTGCCGTCATCCGGACTGGACCGGCCCGGACGATCTTGAGATCAAAATTCAGGAAATCCGCGAAATCACCGATTGGGAAAAGCCGATCTTCATCAAGGTCGGCGGCGCACGCCCCTATTATGACGTTGCCCTTGCGGTCAAGGCCGGTGCCGATGTCATCGTGCTGGATGGCATGCAGGGCGGCACAGCCGCGACGCAGGAAGTCTTTATCGAACATGTCGGTCAGCCGACCCTTGCCTGCATCCGCCCGGCGGTAAAAGCATTGCAAGACATGGGCATGCACCGCAAAGTACAGCTGATCGTTTCGGGCGGTATCCGCAATGGTGCGGATGTTGCCAAGGCGCTTGCCCTTGGTGCGGATGCGGTTTCCATCGGGACCGCAGCCCTGGTCGCGATTGGTGACAACGACCCGAAATGGGAAGCAGAATATAACGAACTTGGCACCACCGCGGGTGCCTATGATGACTGGCATGAAGGTCGTGATCCCGCAGGCATCACGACACAGGATGCCGACCTGATGAAGCGGGTTGACCCGATTGCCGCCGGACGGCGACTGGCCAACTATCTGAAGGTCATGACCCTTGAAGCGCAAACAATTGCGCGCGCCTGCGGCAAAAATCATGTGCACAACCTCGAACCCGAGGATCTCTGCGCACTGAATATCGAAGCGGCCGCCATGGCTGGTGTACCGCTTGCCGGAACCAACTGGGTTCCGGGTCAGGGAGGATTCTAGAACAGCTAACCTACCACCGGACCGGGTGCGCCCCAAGGCGTGCCCGGGGAACCGATGGTTATTGATAAAATTCGTCAGGGGACTTCGATGACCAAGGATCTATCAGCCTTTGCCCGGGAACGCGGCATCAAATACTTCATGATCAGCTTTACCGACCTGTTTGGCGGTCAGCGCGCCAAACTTGTCCCGACCCAGGCAATTGCCGACATGCAGGAAGAAGGTGCCGGTTTTGCAGGCTTCGCCACCTGGCTTGACCTGAGCCCGGCCCACCCCGACATGTTCGCCATTCCTGATCCTAGCTCTGTCATCCAGTTGCCCTGGAAACCGGAAGTCGCCTGGGTTGCCGCCGATTGCATCATGGAAGGCACACCGGTCGAACAGGCCCCGCGCAACGTTTTGAAAGCACAGATCGCCAAGGCTGCCGAGCTTGGCCTCAATGTCAAAACCGGGGTTGAGGCGGAGTTCTTCCTTGTCACCACCGATGGGTCGGAAATTTCTGATCCGGCCGATACCGCCGAAAAGCCTTGCTATGACCAGCAGGCGGTCATGCGCCGTTATGACGTGATTGCCGAGATTTGCGATTACATGCTTGAACTTGGCTGGGGTGCCTATCAGAACGACCATGAAGACGCCAATGGCCAGTTTGAAATGAACTGGGAATTCGATGACGCGCTTAAAACCGCCGACAAGCATTCCTTTTTCAAGTTCATGGTCAAATCAATCGCCGAAAAGCACGGCCTTCGCGCGACCTTTATGCCCAAACCCTTCCCCGGCCTGACCGGCAATGGCTGTCACTGCCATGTGTCGGTGTGGGATAATGACGGCGCCAATGCCTTTGCCGATGATGACATGCCATTTGGTCTGTCGGCCAAGGGCAAGCATTTCCTTGGCGGCATCATGAAGCATGCCTCTGCCATGGCGGTGATCACCAACCCGACGGTCAATTCCTATAAGCGTATCAATGCGCCGCGCACCATGTCGGGTGCAACCTGGGCCCCGAACACGGTGACATGGACGGGCAACAACCGCACGCACATGGTCCGCGTTCCGGGTCCGGGGCGCTTTGAACTGCGTCTGCCGGACGGGGCAACCAACCCGTATCTTCTTCAGGCCGTGATCATCGCGGCCGGTCTTGATGGCATGGCAACCAATGCCGATCCGGGACCGCATTACGATATCGACATGTACAAGGAAGGGCATTCGATCAAGGATGCACCGCGCCTGCCACTGAACCTGCTCGATGCCCTGCGTGAAATGGGCTCTAACGAAGAGCTGCAACTTGCGATGGGCAAGGAATTCTCAAGTGCCTATCTCAAACTCAAACAAACCGAGTGGAATTCTTACGTTTCTCACTTTTCCCGCTGGGAACGTGAGAACACACTTGATATTTAATGCTTCTGCCCGGCCTTATCTCATTCCCCGATGGACGGGGCCGGGCAATTTTTGATTATTCCAAACGAGAAAGCCAGACGCGATGAAAAGCTACGTTCTGACTGTTTCCTGCGATTCTCAGCGCGGGGTGGTTGCTGCTATTTCGACCTATTTGGCAGATAACGGCTGCAACATTACCGATAGCTCCCAGTTTGACGACCAAGAAACCGGCTTGTTCTTTATGCGGGTTGCCTTCGTCAGTGAAGAAGGTGTTGATCAGGAAACCCTGATTGCAGGCTTTGAGGGTCCGGCAGCAGAACTTGGCATGAAGTACGAAATCCATGACAGCTCCGAGAAGATGAAGGTTCTTCTGATGGTGTCGCGGTTTGGTCATTGCCTGAACGATCTGCTGTATCGTTGGAAAATCGGGGCGCTTCCGATTGATATCGTCGGCGTGGTGTCAAACCATCTTGATTATCAGAAGGTTGTCGTTAATCACGACATTCCCTTCCACCACATCCCGGTCACCAAGGAAAACAAGCCCGAAGCCGAGAAAAAGCTTCTTGATGTTGTTTCTGACTATAATGTCGAGCTGATCGTTCTGGCCCGCTACATGCAGGTTCTGTCAGACAGCCTGTGCAAGAAAATGAGTGGCAAGATCATCAACATCCACCACTCCTTCCTGCCAAGCTTCAAGGGGGCTAACCCGTATCAACAGGCCTATGTGCGCGGGGTCAAACTGATTGGCGCAACAGCGCATTATGTCACCGCTGACCTTGATGAAGGCCCGATCATTGAACAGGACATTGCGCGCATCACGCATGCCCAGAACTCGGCCGACTATGTATCAATTGGTCGCGATGTCGAAAGTCAGGTGCTGGCGCGTGCGGTCCACGCCCATATCCATCACCGTTCGTTCATCAACGGCAACCGCACCATCGTCTTCCCGCCAAGCCCGGGAAGCTACGCGTCGGAACGCATGGGCTAAGCCCAGCACCTGCGACAATAAAAAACGCCCCGGCCAATACGGCACGGGGCGTTTTACTTTTTGGTGTGTGAAACCCTTGCGGCTTAGCGCCAGGATTTGGTCGCGCGACGGTCCACCGCACGGGGCACAATACCGCGTGCCGCATTGCCAATCCCGTCAAGCACGTTGCTTGCGGCGATATCACACTGGCGATCGGCCATGCGTTTGAAGCGTGCATCAAAGACCGGCTTGCGATCTACAATGTCGCGGGGATCGGATGCGACCTCTTCCCCACGTTTAAATGCGTCGGGATCAAGCCAATCCAGCGTTAGCCCGGTCAGATCAAGACGCAGCACATCGCCATCCTTAAGATAGCCGATTGCACCACCTGTAAAGGCCTCCGGCACCATATGACCGATACAGGCGCCCTTGGTTACCCCGGAATAACGTCCATCGGTGATCAACATCGATGATGCTTCGAGAATGCGGTGATGGCGCAAGTTCTGCGACGGCGAAAACATTTCCGGCATGCCGTAGGCCTCCGGCCCCTGCCCGCCGATGACAAACGCAAAGGACAGATGACCCTGTTCGAACATGTCCTTTGGCGCATCCATATCAACGCGGTTTCCGCCATTGCGGCGCACGACTGCAGCAATCAATTCTTCATCAACGCCATCGGTTTCAATCAGACGTGTGATCAGATCGGGCGAGGCAAAGTCAGCATTACAGACATGTTCATTTTCGTAATAGCGCACGATGAAGACATGATCATCAAAGTGCGACAATAACCGGTCGCTCATGCCCGATGTCTTGACCGCACAGTTTTCAAAGAAACTGCCGGTGATGACATCAACGCCGGAACGCTGCCTGACCGGGTTGGCACGAATGACCGAAGCATCGCCCAGCGACAGGTCGATCGGATTTTCCAGATTGACGATGCGTTCCGCCCAGGTTTTTCCAAGGATGGTCGGCGCATCAAGATCCATCGCCACGCCAAGGTCGGCCAGAATGCGATAGATGCTTTCCATACCGCGGTTTTTGCCTTCGGCCATTTGCTGGGCCAAAACAAAAGTGTCGCGGTTTTCTGTCAGGCTGTGGGCGAAAATTTCCGGCACCGGCGTTTTGGTGCGCACATCCTGATAATCATCAATCGAAATATCAAAACCGGCATAGCGCATCATGAATGGCAGATGCAAAAGCATGTTACTGCTGGATCCGGTGGCATTATGAACACGCACGAAATTGGCGAAGTTCGCCTTCAGCAAATTGCCAATCGCATATTCCGGCTTGTTGAAAACGCCAAACAGGGCATCGATCCCGGCTGCCACGGCCTCGAACGGCGGGACATCGGTCAGCAGTTCCAGCTCCGGCGGGGTCAGGCCAAAGGCCGCCAACATGGTGCGCGATGAATTGCCCGTGCCGTTAAAGGCACAAATGCCACCTTTTGAGTCACAGGTCGCCGTTGCCAACTCATCCAGGACCCGACGTTCCATCGCCCCGTCGATAATCCCCAAAAGCCGGGCACGTTCGAGCAATCCTGCAAACGCCTCGTCCGACGTGCATTGCAGGATATAGCGCATGTTTTCGCGGATATCGGCACCAAGGTCATCATGCCCTGCGGCATCAGAGTCAGCGGCGATTTTATCCAGCAAACGGCGCGTGCCTTCGGGAATTTCACCGCCTTTTAGAACATGCGACGGCGCAAACACCGCCCAGACCGGCGCCTGATCGCCGCGCCAGGCGCGTGCATGATCGGCCGCGGCCAGACCGGCCACCACAGCGGCGGGGGATTTATCACAGCCGGCAATCACATAGGCCGCATGATAGCTGTGGCCTTCAAAGGTAATATTGACTGCCGCCGCCGTATGGTTGCGCGATGCCAGTGAATAGCTTTGCCCGATATTGTTTTGCGCCGTGCCATCGCAAATCACCGGCACATGGAACAGGAACGGAACCCCACCCATTTCCCAAATGCGCAGTGCCGCCATCAGTGCCTGCGGACGATCCAGAAGATGGGCAGGATGATCAGGTGCGCCGGCAATGATTGCGATGCGCGGGCGGTTTTCCACCAGACGCCCGACCACGTCCTTGATTTCAGGAACGGCAAACTTGCGACCACTGGCCACAACCGGGTTTTCGTTCACAGCATCGCGCAGCAACCGGACGACTGTGATCGGCTGGTTGGCCAGCCCCTGAATGCAGTCGCGATACGGGTTTGCTTTTTCATCGATGATGATTGGCTGATCAGAGAGATTTGCAGGCGACATATACTGTTTTTTCCAAGTTCGAGCAGAGGTCTCGGGGTGCGCAGCGGTCCTGGCACCCGTCGAAACACACGATCAGACGATGCCGCCATCCACGATGAAGTTCTGTGATGAACAGGCCGACGAAACATCAGATGCCAGGAAAAGAACCATCTGTGCAACATCATCCCCCACCAGCCGGCGTTTGACGCATTGCTGCTCCTGAATGCGTTCTTCATCCTCGGGCGAAATCCAAAGATCAAGCTGGCGCTGTGTCATGATGCAGCCCGGCGTCACCGCATTGACGCGAATGCCATATTCACCCCAGTCCCGGGCAAGCGCACGCGTGAGGCCAATAATACCTGCCTTTGCGGTCTCGTACGTTACCAGATCCGGCAGGCCCATCATATAACTCACAGAACTGAAATTGATAATACTTCCGCACCGTTTTTCCTTCATGCCCGGTGCGACTGCCTGGGCACAAAAGAAATGATGGTTCAGGTTCACATCCAGGCCATCCCGCCACTTGTCAGGACTGATATCTTCGGGCGAATGCCGATCATCGCGCGCTGCATTGTTTACCAGAACGTCAACCGGGCCAATCGCAACCGACATGTCGCGAACCGCATCGGAAATAGATGATTGGTTGCGCAAATCAAGCGATTTGTAGATCGGGGTTACGCCGTGCTCTTCCTTAATGGAGGCGATCAGTTTTTGCGCGGCGGCATCATCGATATCGAAGAACCCGACCCGCGCCCCCTGCGCACAGAATGCGCGCACGATCGAAGCGCCAATCCCCGATGCACCGCCGGTTACAAGCACGGATTTACCGTCAATGTCGTGATAACTCGCTGTCATAACGTTCCCTGTCTCTTTTCATATTATTTTAGGTGAATAAATTAATTGCTGCAGCGCACCACGCTATAAACACCGTCAATTCAACCCTTAATCGCAAATTGCGATACAAAAATGCGTGAAAAGCGATGAATTTAATTTATTCACTAAAAAATATTTGACAGGACGCCTTCTTCACGTCAACATTTTTTCGATAACAAAAATAAATGTCACCAGAAGACACATTTATTCAGGGAAGAAACCGATGAAAAAACTCCTATCAACGGCCATGTTGGCCGGAACCGTTCTGCTGTCTGCAAATGCCTTTGCTGCCGATCTGACTGTTGGTGTCAGCTGGTCGAACTTCCAGGAAGAACGCTGGAAAACCGATGAAGCCGCCATCAAGGCTGCTCTGGATGCTGCGGGGGCTGAATACATCAGCGCAGATGCCCAAAGCAATCCGTCCAAACAGCTTTCCGATATCGAAAGCCTGATCGCACGTGGTGCCGATGCCCTGATCGTCCTTGCTCAGGACTCAGCGTCAATTGGCCCGGCTGTCGAGAAGGCCCTCAACGAGGGCATTCCGGTCGTTGGCTATGACCGCCTGATCGAAGACTCGAACGCCTATTACATTACGTTCAACAACAAGGAAGTCGGCCGCCTTCAGGCTGAGGCCGTTTTTGCCGAACAACCGAAAGGCAACTACGTCTTCATCAAAGGCGCACCGACCGACCCGAACGCCAACATTCTGCACGAAGGCCAACTTGAAATCCTGCAGAAGGCAATTGACGCAGGCGACATCAAAGTTGTTGGCGAAGCCTATACCGACAGCTGGCAGCCAGCGATTGCGCAGCGGAACATGGAACAGTTCCTGACGGCTGCGGATAACAAGGTTGATGCCGTTGTCGCATCCAACGATGGCACGGCCGGTGGTGTTGTTGCAGCACTGTCTGCACAGGGCATGCAGGGCATTCCTGTATCGGGTCAGGACGGCGATCACGCTGCGCTGAACCGTGTTGCACTTGGCACCCAGACGGTTTCGGTCTGGAAAGATGCCCGTCTTCTTGGCAAGCGCGCGGCTGAGATCGCCGTTGAACTTGCCAAGGGCACCAAACTTGACGAGGTTGACGGTACCGAAGATTGGCAGAGCCCGAATGGTGTCACCATGAAGTCTTACTTCCTTGATCCGGTTGCGATCACCCAGAACAAACTTGATCTGGTGATTGATGCTGGCTGGGTATCGAAAGACGTGGTTTGCCAGGGCGTAACCAACAGCAAGGTTGCGGCCTGCAACTAGGCCAGCCTGTTTCCTCCGACCTTGCATAAACCCGGGGCCGACTGCATTTCACGCATCGCGCAGATATCGCAGTTCGGCCCCGCTGCTTTACGAGCTTTTTCATGTCACGACTACTTTCGAAAATGGAAGTCGACCGTCGTCTGGTTGGCCTCGCCGTTGTCCTGCTGATTATCTGGGTGGGTTTTGACATTGCCTCGGGCGGTCGCTTTATCACGCCCCGAAACATCTTTAACCTGTCGGTTCAGACTGCCTCTGTGGCGGTGATGGCGTGCGGCATGGTCCTGATCATTGTCACCCGTCATATCGACCTTTCGGTCGGGGCCGTCCTGGGCGTTCTGGCCATGATCATGGGTGTCGTTCAGACCGATGTCCTGCCACAGTTTCTTGATTACAACCATCCCCTGACCTGGGTGCTGACGCTGCTGGTTGGCATTGTTGTCGGTGGCCTCATCGGTTCCATTCAAGGTGTGGCCGTCGGTTATCTTGGCGTTCCGGCATTTATCGTGACACTTGGCGGGCTTTTGGTCTGGCGCGGATCCGCATGGTGGGTCACACAAGGGCGCACCGTTGCCCCGCTTGATCAGAATTACATTTTGCTGGGCGGTGGCATCGAAGGAACGATTGGCGCCACCTGGAGCTGGATCGTCGCCTTGATCGCCATTCTTGCGATCATTTACGCCGCGATCATGGAACGCCGTCGTCGCCTGTCCTTCGAATTTCCGGTCAAACCAATCTGGGCCGAATACACCAACACGATTATCAAGGCCGGCTTGGTCCTGATTGTTGTCGCGACACTGAATGCCTACCACCTGCCAACGCGCGCGGCAGAACGCCTTTTGGAAAACAAGGGCATTCCGGTTACGCCAGAAAACCTTGAAATTTCGCATGGCATTCCGATCCCGCTTCTGATTGTTGCGCTTGTCGCGATCATCCTGACCATTGCGGTCAAACGCACCCGTTTCGGGCGCTATGTCTTTGCGATTGGCGGCAACCCGCAGGCGGCCGAACTGGCCGGAATCAACGTCAAACGCATGACGGTGGCGGTCTTTGCTCTGATGGGCGTGCTTTGCGCGATCAGTGCGGCGATTTCATCTGCCCGCCTGCAATCAGCGGGCAACGATCTGGGTACGCTTGACGAACTTCGCGTGATTGCAGCCGTGGTCATTGGCGGCACGTCGCTTGCCGGTGGTCTTGGCACGATCTATGGCGCGCTGATCGGGGCGCTGGTGATGCAAAGCCTGCAAAGCGGCATGGCGCTTTTGGGGGTGGATACCTCGTTGCAAAGCATCGTCATCGGCCTGGTTCTTGTCGTCGCCGTCTTTAGCGACAAGTATTTTCATCGCCGCTACAGCGACCCGACCGCGTAAGGAGACCCGTGATGACTGATCCAAACATGACCAAAGATCCGCTGGTCGAAATGCAAGATATCCATATCAGCTTTGGCGGGGTGAAGGCTGTTGATGGCGTATCCATTGATCTATATCCTGGCGAAGTGGTTGGCGTTCTGGGCCATAACGGTGCAGGCAAATCAACGCTGATCAAAATTTTGTCCGGTGCCTATCAGGCCGATAGCGGCCAGATCATTGTGGATGGCAAGGAAGCCAAGATCGAGAACGCGCGTGACGCACGCGACAACAACATCGAAACGATCTATCAGAACCTGGCACTTGCCGACAATCTTGATGCCGCCCAGAACCTGTTTCTGGGACGTGAAATCACCGACAAGTTCGGGTTTCTTGATGATGCCGCCATGGAACACAAGGCGCGTGAAGTTCTTCATCGCCTGAACCCGAACTTCAAAAAGTTCACCTCCCCCGTGTCTGCCCTTTCGGGCGGGCAGCGCCAGTCGGTCGCGATTGCACGTGCCTTGTTGTTTGAAGCACGCGTGCTGATCATGGATGAACCCTGTGCGGCCCTTGGCGTTCATGAAACAAAGATGGTCGGGGAACTGATTGACCAATTAAAGCGCGACGGTTTGGGTATTTTGTTGATTAGCCACGATCTTCATGATGTGTTTGACCTTTCTGACCGGTTGCATGTCATGAAGAACGGAAAACTGGTTGGCAGCGTTAGAACCGAAGATGTCACACATGACGACGTACTTGGGATGATCATTCTGGGCAAAATGCCCGAGCACCTTCTGCATCTGGCTGGCCCCGGCGCAACCAATGCAACGGGTGCCGCGAATGGCACCACCCACAGATAAACAAGCGAGACACCGAGATGACCACAGGCTTCCCCATCAACGCCCAAAACATCCTGCCCGATGACGCAAGTAATGCCGTCCTGATCGGGCGCATCTGGGACCCGCGCGTTTCCGGACCGACACCGGTGCTTCTTGATGGTGAAACGCTGCGCGATATCAGCAGTGTCGCACCGACCGTCAGCGAAATCCTTGAACTTGATGACGTTCTGGCAAAGCTTTCAAATCCGGCAAGCTTCCCGACTGTCGCCACACTCAGTGATATTCTTGACCAGTCCCGTCCGGGGGCCGATGAAAACACCCCGCATCTTCTGTCCCCCAATGATCTGCAGGCGATCAAGGCAAGCGGCGTGACCTTTGTTGCAAGCCTTCTTGAACGCGTGATCGAGGAACAGGCGCGCGGTGATTCAAGCAAAGCCGATCAGATCCGCACCGAGATCACCGGCATTATCGGTGATGACCTCTCACAGATCGAACCGGGTTCGCAAAAGGCCGCCGATATCAAGACCGTGCTGCTCGAAAAAGGCGCGTGGTCGCAATATCTTGAAGTCGGCATCGGTCCGGATGCGGAAATCTTTACCAAGGCGCCGGTCATGTCGGCTGTCGGGCATGGCGCGCATGTCGGCCTGCACCCGATTTCAACCTGGAACAACCCGGAACCGGAAGTGGTTCTGACCGTAACATCAAAGGGCAAGATCGTTGGTGCGACACTTGGCAATGACGTCAACCTGCGTGATGTCGAAGGGCGTTCCGCCCTGTTGCTGGGCAAGGCAAAGGACAATAACGCATCCTGCGCCATTGGCCCGTTCATCCGCCTGTTTGACGGCAAGTTTACGCTGGAAACCGTCAAATCGGCAGATATCGCCATGGCCGTCGATGGACCCGAGGGATATCACCTCGATGCGGTCAGCTCCATGAGCCAGATCAGCCGCACACCCGAAAGCCTTGTTTCACAGGCGATCGGCAAACATCACCAATATCCGGACGGCATTATGCTGTTTCTGGGAACGATGTTTGCCCCGACCGATGACCGGGGTGGTGCCGGCAAGGGCTTTACCCATGAAATGGGCGACCTTGTCAGCATCTCGACACCAAGCCTTGGCAAACTGGTTAATCAGGTCGACCGATCAGATGCCATTAAACCCTGGACGTTCGGGATCAGCGCGTTGATGAACAACCTTGCGCGTCGCGGATTGCTCTGAGCGCTGGCACATATAAATTGCCCGAACGGGCATGTTAACAAGGATACTGATCAACCACATGATGCGCCGTACAGAAAGCGAAACACCGCGCCAGCCCTCCCAGACGGCGATCTTGCGCTATTTGCGCATGCATGGCCCTGCTGCGCGCATTGATATCGGTACGGCAACCGGACTAAGCCCTGCGACTGTCACGTCGCTAACCGCCGACTTGATGGCGCAGGGTTTGGTAAAGGAAAGCGAAGGCAGCAACAATAACGGCACCGCAAACGGCAACAGCAATGGGAACGGCACCACGCGTGGCCGTCCCAAGGTATTGCTGGATCTGGTGCCGAATGCGGCCTGCGTCATCGGGGTCAAAATCACCATCAATCTGATCGAAATTGCGCTGGGCAATTTCAAGGGTGAAATTGAACGCAGCATAGAACACTGCATCAATACCCGCGATCTTGGCGCGGACGAGTTGACCAGAACCCTGATTGCGTTGATTGACCGGTTTCTCGAACGCAATCGCGATTTCTGCATCCATCCGCCCGCGGGCATCAGCATCGCCATTCAAGGGGTGACTGATAGCAACAGCGGCGAGATCATCTGGTCGCCCGCCTTGCGTCATCGCCATATTCCCTTGGTCAAATCACTCAGCGAGCGATATGGCAGCGCTGTTCAGATGTCGAACGATGCAAACTGCATCGCAACGGCGATCTCGCAAAACACCAACCTGCATAATGACGGCGACTTTGCCGTGATCATGCTGGGCTACGGGATCGGTATGGGACTGGTTTTGAATGGTAAGGTCTATAACGGTGATTTCGGCACTGCTGCGGAGTTTGGTCACACCAAATACCAACCCGATGGGCCGCTGTGCAACTGCGGTCGACGTGGGTGTCTTGAAGCCTATATCGGGGACTATGCCATTCTGCGTGATGCACGCGGTGTGATTGACCTGCCCGATACCAACAACCTGCACCCCAGCGAAGACCAGATGATGGATCTGGTGGCCCGTGCCCGCCGCGGCGATACCGGTCTTGCCGAACTTTTCCGCCATGCCGGCAAGGTATTGGGATATGGCATTGCCAACCTGATTGCCCTGCTGGGCCCCAAACAGATTTTCATTACCGGATCGGGTGCCCGGGCATTCGACATGATGGAACCGGAACTCAGGCGCGGTCTGGACGAGGCACAGGTGCCGGAACTCAGCCGAAATCCAACCATCACCTATCTTCCGTGGGACAAGGATCTGGCCCTTCAAGGGGCGATTGGTCAAAGCCTGCTCAGGCATGACGAAAACATGTTTCAGGCCACCGCAACGGTCCGGGACTAACAAATCCGCGACTAACAAAAAAGCCGCCCATTTTGGGCGGCTTTTTCTTTTCAGCAAAGCTGTCGCGAAGAGATATCGCTTAGACGATGTCTTTCGGCAGAACATCGGTCGGGATGTTCTGATAGCAAACCGGACGCAGGAAGCGACGGATCGCCATGGTCCCGACAGAGGTTGCCCCGAAGTTGGTCGATGCCGGATATGGTCCGCCATGCACCATGGTGTCGGATACTTCCACACCGGTCGGGAAGCCGTTGGCCAGAACGCGGCCAGCCTTATGTTCAAGGATCGGCAGAAGCGAACGGGCATCCGCCGCATCGCCTGCATCAAGATGCAGCGTGCAGGTCAGCTGACCTTCAAGCGATTTGGCAATCTTGCGCATTTCGGCAACGTCCTTGACGCGAACGACAAGGCCGAGCGGACCAAAGACTTCTTCGCCAAGTTCATGGTTGGCAAGCCAGTTTTCACCGGTGGTCTCAAACAGATACGGCGTCGCATTGCGCAGATCACAAGACGTGGTCAGAACTTCTTTGACACCCGAAGTCGCAGCCACACGCTTGGCACCGGCGCGATAGGTTTCTGCCATGCCATCGGTCAGCATGGTTTGCGGACCGACACCCGAAAGGCCTTCCTTGGCGGCGGCAACGAATGCATCCGCATCCGGACCTTCGATCACAACCGCGATCCCCGGATTGGTGCAGAACTGGCCGGCACCCATGGTCAGCGATCCTGCCCAGCCTTTGCCGATTTCCGCACCGCGTGCCTTGACAGCAGCCGGCAGCAGGAACATCGGGTTGACAGAACCAAGTTCGCCAAAGAACGGGATCGGTTCCGGACGGGCAGCACACAGATCATAAAGCGCACGGCCACCGCCAAGCGATCCGGTAAAGCCAACCGCCTTGATCAGCGGATGCTGTACCAGGCTTTGGCCAACGTCACGTTTGCCACCCTGGATCAGGCTGAATACACCCGGGTGAACACCACACTTCTTGATCGCGGCATCAATCGCCTGGGCAACGATTTCACCGGTACCAGGATGGGCCGAGTGGCCCTTGACCACGACCGGGCAACCAGCTGCCAGTGCCGATGCGGTATCACCACCCGCGACCGAGAAGGCCAGCGGGAAGTTGGACGCACCAAATACCGCAACCGGACCGATCGGACGCTGCATCAAGCGCAGGTCAGGACGCGGCAGCGGTGCACGATCCGGAAGAGCTTCGTCATAACGACGGTCCAGATATTCGCCATCAAGGATGTGGCTGGCAAACAAGCGAAGCTGACCGACGGTACGGCCGCGTTCACCCTGAAGGCGTGCTTCGGGCAGGCCGGTTTCCTGGGTACCGATTTCGGTGATTTCATCGCCACGCGCGTCGATTTCATCGGCAATGGTGTTGATGAATTTCGCGCGCTCTTCGCGGGTTGAATAGCCGTAAGTCCAAAAGGCTTCTTCGGCGGCCTTTGCGGCCTGATCAACCAGTGCGGGCGTGCCGACCGGGAAGGTGTTGGCCGGGCCGTGGGCCGGCTCGGACTGGAAGGTCGTCTCGCCAGCGACCCATTCACCGGCAATCAGATGTTTTCCTGTCAGGGTATAAGACATTTCAATCGATCCTCTGGAATGCGTGGATAGGGGTAAATTGATTACATGAAGGTCAACGTAACCGCGATTTTACTGACTTGCCAGCCATTCCTCATACTTTTTCTGATTCTCTTCTTTGGTGCAGGGATAAAGTCCGATAATTGACGCCCCATTGGCCACTTGTTCGATCACAAAGGCCTCGTAACTTTCCATGCCTGCACAGGCATCAGCGATCTCGTCTGCCAGATGTGCGGGGATCACCATGACCCCGTCCGTATCGCCAACAAGAACATCACCCGGGAAGACGGCAACATCGCCGCACGCGATCGGAACGTTGATATCAAGCGCTTCGTGCTTGGTCAGGTTGGTCGGCGCTGACGGACCGGCACAATAGGCTGGCATGTCAAGCTCACCGATCCCCTCGGCATCGCGGAAACCGGCATCTGAGACGATCCCGGCACCACCGCGTACAGCCAAACGGGTGACAAGGATCGACCCGGCCGATGCCGCAGACGCATCCTTGCGACCATCCATCACCAGAACATGGCCCGGCGGGCAGGTTTCAATCGCAACACGTTGCGGATGGTCTTCGTTGCGGAACACCTCGATCGGGTTGCGGTCTTCGCGTGCAGGGATATAGCGCAGCGTAAAGGCCTGCCCGACCATGTTCTTCTTTTTCGGCGCCACCGGTCGGACACCCTGAATGAACTGGTTGCGCAGGCCCCGCTTGTAAAGCTGGGTGGCAACAGACGCCGTCGAGGTGCGCATCAGCTTTTCGCGCGTGGCATCAGACAATACATATTCCGTCATGGTCGGTGTCCTTAGAAAATGTCAGGTTCGCCGGCAGTTTTGCCGAAATCGGTTTCAAGAAAGTCAAAATCGCAGCCCTGATCGGCCTGGGTCACATGGCGCGAGAACATGTAGCCATACCCACGTTCGAAACGCGGTTCCGGCGGTGTCAGGGCCTTGCGCCGCGCTTCAAGCTCTTCTTCGGGGACAAGCATATCAAGCGAGCGATTTGGCAGATCAAGGCGGACCGTATCACCATTTTTCAGAAGGGCGAGTGGCCCGCCGATATAGCTTTCCGGGCTGACATGCAGAACACACGCGCCGTAAGAGGTGCCCGACATGCGGGCATCGGAAATCCGCAGCATGTCACGATGGCCCTGTTTGATCAGCGCCTTGGGGATTGGCAGCATGCCCCATTCCGGGAAGCCGGGGCCGCCTTGCGGACCGGCATTGCGCAGAACCATCACATGATCCGGCGTGATATCAAGGTTCTCGTCATCAACGGCCTTTTTCATTTCCGGATAGCTGTCAAACACCAGTGCCGGACCTTCATGCACATGGTATTTCGGATCGCATGCAGCCGGCTTGATCACCGCACCGTTCGGGCACAGATTGCCCTTAAGCACGGCAAGCGAGCCTTCCTTGTAGACCGGATTATCAAGCGGGCGTATGACATCGTCATTATAGACCACCGCGCCTTCAAGGTTTTCACCAAGGGTCTTGCCGGTCACCGTCATGCAACTGGTATCCAGACGATCTTCCATCTGTTTCATCAGGGCGCGCAAGCCCCCGGCATAGAAGAAGTCCTCCATCAGGTAATCCTTGCCCGATGGCCGGACATTGGCAATCAGCGGCGTGGTGCGGCCAAGCTCATCCAGATCTTCAAGCTTAAGCCCCACACCGGCACGTTTGGCCATTGCGATCAGATGCACCACGGCATTAGTAGAACAACCGGTTGCCATGGCAACGATGGCCGCATTTCGGCAGGATGCATCGGTGATGATCTGATCGGGTGTCAGGTCTTCCCAGACCATCTCAACAATCCGGCGTCCGCAATCGGCCGACATGCGTTGATGGCCGCTATCGACCGCCGGGATCGAAGAGGCACCGGGAAGCGTCAGCCCCATTGAGTCGGCAATCGCCGTCATGGTCGATGCGGTTCCCATGGTCATACAGGTCCCGGCCGAACGGGCAATCCCGCCCTGAATACCCAGCCATTCTTCGTCGCTGATGTTACCCGCGCGGCGTTCATCCCAATATTTCCAGGCATCAGAGCCCGACCCAAGGATTTTACCGGCGTAGTTACCACGCAACATCGGCCCGGCAGGCAGATAGATCATCGGCACACCGGCCGAAATCGCACCCATCACCAGACCAGGTGTGGTCTTGTCACAGCCGCCCATCAAGACCACACCATCCAGCGGGTGGGACCGGATCATTTCCTCGGTCTCCATGGCAAGCAGGTTGCGGTAAAGCATCGAGGTCGGCTTGGTAAAGCTTTCATCAACTGAGAGCGACGGCAGTTCGACGGCAAAGCCACCAGCCTGCGCAACACCGCGTTTCACATCAACAACACGTTCGCGGAAATGCGAATGACAGGTATTGAGTTCCGACCAGGTATTCAGGACACCGATGATTGGCTTGTCACGAAAATCGTCTTCGGAATAGCCAAGCTGCATCATCCGTGATCGATGGCCAAATGTCCGCAGATCGTCGGGGGCGAACCAGCGTGCCGATCTCAGGTCCTGAGGCTGTTTCTTACTCATTGTCTTATCCTCGGAATGTAAAACGCGACCATGCTTGCAACGGGCGGTACTCAGAAATGCGGTCTCCGGTCTTGGACACAAACGCCGTGGCCTGAGGATTTCCGCCGCCGCTGACAGGCACAGAAAGATATTCACTTTTGTCTGTTTGATATAGTAATATATTAGTGCATGTCGGGCAAGACGCCTGTATACAAATTGTGTGACCAGAAATGAATTGCGGGAACATCATGGTCGAAAACCTGTTGAAAGACGCACCGATCGCCAAAAAGCGCCTGCCCAAACTCAAACGTGGCTCGGCAAGTACGCAGCTCCATGATTCTTTGCGCAAGCGCATCATCGATCTGGAACTTGCGCCGGGCCAATACCTGTCGCGGGCCGAAATCGCCGAAGAATACGGGGTCAGCCAGACGCCAGTACGTGATGCGTTGCTTAAGCTTGAAGAAGAAGGCCTTGTTGATACCTTCCCGCAATCCAAGACCGAGGTTTCGCGCATTGATGTCGAGCAAGCCCTGGAAACCCAGTTCCTGCGTCTGTCGGTCGAGCTGGAGGTCACCCGCCGTCTCGCCAATGCCAAAGACCCTGCCCTGACTGTCAAAGCGCACTCCATCCTTGCTCAGCAAAATGCGGTCAGTGCCGCAAACGATCTAGATACCTTTGGCAAGCTTGATCGCGATTTCCATTACGCGCTCTATGAGGCTGCCGGTGTTGCCCAACTCTATGGCGTGGTTGAAGCCAGGTCGGGTCACATTGACCGCCTTCGCAAGCTCAACCTGCCCGACCCAGGAAAATCGGCATCCATCCTTGATTGTCATGCGCGCATTCTGGCTGCGATTGACAAGGGCGACGCCGACACCGCCTGCGAGGTCGTTCGCGAACATCTGATGGGGACCCTTGCCACCGTCGATGCCATCCGCGAACGCCATCCGTCCTTCTTCTAGGACGGCACAGTTACCCCCAGGCGACCTAACCGATCAGGCCGTTTCCTTTCATAAAGCTTGAAAGCTTTTCCTGCTGGGCCTCAGTCAGCGGCCAGGCTGATGGCGGGCGTGTAGCCCCGCAATTGTCACCCAGTAATTTGAGCGCTGCCTTCACACCGGTCACGTTGGTGCCATTCATTTCCTCGGCCCGGACTTCTTCAAAGGCCTTCATTTCGGCAATCAACTGGCGGGCCTTGGCATAGTCGCTGGCCTCAAGGGCGCCGTGAATGGCCATGGAGCGTTCCGGCCAGACATTGATCAGGCCAGATGTAAATCCACGTGCGCCAACAGCATAAAATGCCGGCGCCCATGTTTCAGCAAGGCCACCCACCCAGACGATATCCGGATCACAGGCATGGATTGCCTCGGCCAGCTTCATCGGGTTTGGCGTTGCCCATTTCACGCCAGCAACACCTTCGACCGCACACAGTTCCGTAATGGCCTTGGTACCAATGGCGTCGTTACGCAGATACAGCATCATCGGCAAACCACCGGACGCATCGGCAATCCGTTTGATGTAGTCAACAACTCCGCGCGGTGCGACAAACGGATCTGGCGGCTGATGGATCATCAATGCCTCCGCCCCGGCCTCTGCCGATGCCTTGGCAAGTGCACAGGCATCACGCAGACCGCGACCAATCCCGGCCAGCATCGGGGCACGACCATCCAGCATTTCAGCGACCGACTTCGCCATCGTGATCGCCTCGTCGGTGGTCAGGGCATAAAATTCGCCGGTATTGCCATTCACAACCGGAAAATGAACCCCCGCTGCCAGCGCACGATCAATCACCGGCACGAGCTTCTTGGGCGCGACATCGCCATTGTCGTCATAGGGCGTGACAAGAATGCCCGAAATCCCCGACAAAACGGCGCGCAATTCAGTTTTTGAAAGTGCCATGGTTTCTTTATCCCCGTGCCGTGGCCCGCGTGCCGCAGATCAAATATCCGGCTGACTGGCGAGACCACCTTGTAATATTTAATTACATCTTGAATAACAAGTATACAGGGATATGGCAATTCCAATTATGCGTTCAAGACGCCGGAAAGCGTGGTTCAGGCAGACGTGTACTATTACACCTGTGTTGCAAACAGGTGATCATCAGAAAGTTACAAGTTGGGAAAAGCTGTTTACAGGTCAGGCAAAGCGGCGAAACAGACCATACCGTTCGCGACAGATCATGGTCAAACCGGCCTTGCGCGCAAGGTTCACCGCCGTCAATGTCGGGCCCGAAAGGGTTACAAGCCCGCCCACTCCGAATTGCACGGTCTTGGTGACAATTTCATAGGAACAGCGGCTGGTCATCAGAATGAACCCGCCGGTCGGATCAATCCCCTGTCGGGCCACCGCACCAAGCACCTTATCAAGCGCGTTGTGGCGTCCGATATCTTCGCGGACCAGAACGATGTTACCGCTACCATCGACAAAGGCGCTGGCATGTAGCAACCCACCGCCTTCGCGATTGCGGGTCTGATATTCCGGAAGTGCGTCAATCGCACGCAAGACGATATCCTGCGTCATGTTGGATGGTGTGACCGTCCCGATCTTGTCCATGGCGACGGCTTCAAGCGATTGCACACCACACAAGCCACAACCTGATCGACCTTCGAGTGTCCGTTGACGATCGGCAAGACGATCAAAGACATCTTCATGCAGGTCAGCCTCGATCACATATCCCTGCAGGGTCTTGCGCACGTCACGGAGCGTGATCTGGGAAACGTCATCGGCAATGCCTTCGGACAGAGCAAAGCCGACCATGAAATCTTCAAGATCATGCGGCGACACCATCATCACCGCATAGGAATGCCCATTGAACGTCAAAGCAGCCGGGACTTCCGGCTGCAACATGATCGGTGCGTCATCATTGACATCATCGCCCGAGACGGCACGCGCGAGATCGACGTCGCGCCCGTCCAGAATGCGATTTTCCGATGGCTTAGCCATCATGCGGTTTCCTTGACCTTCCGGATTTTCGGCGCGGCCTTGATCACCAAAGGATGGAAGTCGGCCTTGCCTTCGGCGATCATATCAAACAGCTGCTTGCGCATGCGCGGTTCCCAGAAATCGCTGATATGGTTGGCAACACCATCAACGCCCTCGCCCTCGGGCTGGGATTTGAAGAAGGTTGCGATCTGATTGGCCATATAGACAAGTTTGTCGGGTGCCATTGCGGTTCACTCTTTGACTGTAAACTTTGTATTCAAGCAGGAGAGCCAGACATCATGCCAAGGGAGTATAGCACAATGTCTGGCGCGTTATCCTATTCGGCGGCATCAACACGCGGTTTGATCCGGCGTGACTGTTCGGCCTGACGATCATATTCGACCTGCCATTCGGTCGGGCCATTGGAGGACGAAACCTGAACCGCAGTAACCTTGTATTCCGGGCAGTTTGTCGCCCAGTCGGTATAGTCGGTGGTGATCACGTTGGCCTGTGTGCCCGGATGGTGGAAGGTTGTGTAAACCACACCCGGTGCGACACGGTCGGTAATGGTGGCACGAAGGGATGTTTCGCCCGACCGGGATGCCAGACGGATCCAGTCGCCTTCACGAATGCCACGCTGTTCGGCATCGTGCGGATGGATTTCCAGCAAGTCTTCTTTGTGCCAGGTCGTGTTTTCCGTACGCCTGGTCTGTGCACCGACATTATACTGACTGAGAATTCGTCCCGTCGTCAGCAGAAGCGGGAAGCGCGGACCGGTACGTTCATCGGTTGCGACGTATTCGGTGACAACAAACTTGCCCTTGCCACGAACAAAGCCATCGATATGCATGACCGGGGTCCCTTCGGGCGCCTTGTCATTACACGGCCACTGAACCGAGCCCTTTTCTTCCAGCAGGTCATAGCTGACTTTGGCAAAGCTTGGTGTGGTCTTGGCAATTTCGTCCATAACCTGCGACGGATGGGTGTAGTTCCAGTCAAGACCCATCGCACGGGCCAGGTTCTGGGTGACTTCCCAATCGGCAAAGCCGTTCAGCGGTGTCATCACCTTGCGCACGCGGTTAATACGGCGTTCGGCGTTGGTGAAGGTTCCGTCCTTTTCAAGGAAGGTGGAGCCTGGCAGGAACACATGCGCGTAGTTCGCGGTTTCATTGAGGAACAGGTCATGGACGACCACACATTCCATTGCCGCCAGACCGGCTGCCACATGTTTGGTATCCGGATCTGACTGAAGGATATCTTCGCCCTGAATATAGATGCCCTTGAACGTGCCTTCGACAGCCGCATCGAGCATGTTGGGGATACGAAGGCCCGGTTCGTCATCAAGTTTCACACCCCAGATATCTTCGAAAATATCGCGGGTGGCACTGTCCTGAATATGGCGATAGCCCGGCAGTTCGTGCGGGAACGATCCCATATCGCACGATCCCTGCACGTTGTTCTGGCCACGCAGCGGGTTCACCCCCACACCCGGGCGACCGATATTGCCGGTCGCCATGGCAAGGTTGGCAATCGCCATCACAGTGGTTGAACCCTGGCTGTGTTCGGTGACACCCAGACCGTAATAGATCGCACCATTGCCGCCGGTGGCAAAGGTGCGTGCGGCCTTGCGCATCGTTTCCGCGTCAACACCGATCATGTCGGCGATGGCTTCGGGGCTGTGTTTCGGATCGGAAACAAAGGCTGCCCAATCCTGGAATTCATCCCAGTCGCACCGTTCACGCACGAACGCTTCGTCAAACAGGCCTTCGGTTACGATGACATGGGCAAGCGATGTCAAAACCGCAACGTTGGTCCCCGGACGCAGCGGGATATGGGCGACGGCCTCGATATGCGGCGAACGGACAAGATCAATCCGGCGCGGATCGATCACGATCAGTTTCGCGCCCTGACGCAGGCGCTTTTTCAGGCGCGAGGCAAATACAGGATGGCCATCAGTCGGGTTGGCCCCGATCAGGATGACAACATCGGTATGCTCGACAGAATCAAAATCCTGCGTCCCGGCCGAGGTCCCAAACGTGGTTTTAAGGCCATAACCCGTCGGCGAGTGGCAAACACGTGCGCAGGTATCGACGTTGTTATTGCCAAACCCGGCACGGATCAGTTTTTGAACAAGGAAGGTTTCCTCGTTCGTGCAACGAGACGAGGTAATCCCGCCCAGCGCACCCTTGCCATATTTGGCCTGAATGCCCTTGAACTTGTCGGCGGTAAAGCGAAGCGCTTCTTCCCAGCTGACTTCCTGCCAGGGTTCATCAACGCTTTCGCGGATCATCGGGTTGAGGATGCGGTCCTTGTGATTGGCATAGCCATAGGCAAACCGGCCCTTCACACAGGAATGACCGCGGTTGGCCTTGCCATCCTTATAGGGGACCATGCGGACAAGTTCTTCGCCGCGCATTTCCGCCTTGAACGAGCAGCCCACCCCGCAATAAGCACAGGTGGTGACGACTGAGTGTTCCGGCTGGCCGATTTCAATGACCGATTTTTCCTGAAGCGTTGCGGTCGGGCAGGCCTGAACGCAGGCACCGCACGATACGCATTCGGAATCGAGGAAGTTTTCATGCATGCCCGGCGAGACGCGGGATTCAAAGCCACGACCTTCGATGGTCAGCGCAAAGGTGCCCTGCACTTCTTCGCAGGCCCGCACACAGCGCGAACAGACAATGCATTTCGACGGGTCATAGGTGAAATACGGGTTAGTTTCATCCTTGGCCATATAGCGCGGGTTTTCTTCACCGTTCTGGCGAACCTGAACGTGGTTTTCACCCTCATAGCCATACCGCACGTCGCGCAGGCCAACCGCACCTGCCATGTCTTGCAATTCGCAATCGCCATTGGCGGCACAGGTCAGGCAATCGAGCGGATGGTCAGAGATATAAAGCTCCATCACGCCTTTGCGGATTTTCTTAAGCCGTTCGGTCTGGGTATGAACCACCATGCCGTCTGCCGCAGGCGTCGTGCAGGATGCCGGGGTGCCGTTGCGGCCTTCGACCTCAACCAGACACAGGCGGCACGACCCGAACGCATCAACCATGTCGGTTGCGCAGAGTTTCGGGACCTGAATGCCTGCCTCCATCGAGGCCCGCATGACAGAGGTGCCTTCGGGCACGGTAATGTCCTTGCCATCAATGGTCAGGGTTACCGTCTTTTCGGACTTCTTGGCGGGGGTTCCGTAGTCAACTTCTTTGATCAAGGACATCGTTTCACTCCGCAGCTACATCAAGCGCGCGTGGCTTGAAGTCATCAGGGAAATGGGTCAGTGCGCTGAGAACCGGGTACGGGGTAAAGCCGCCCAGTGCGCACAGTGATCCGAACTTCATGGTCTCACACAGATCACGCAGCAGTTCGATCTGCAATTCAGGCTGTTCACCACGTTCAAGCTTGTCGACGACTTCGGTGCCACGGATTGAACCGATGCGGCATGGTGTACATTTGCCGCATGATTCAATTGCACAGAATTCCATGGCAAAGCGGGCCTGCTTCATCATGTCGACCGTGTCATCAAACACGACAACACCGGCATGGCCTATCAGGCCGTCACGCTTGGCGAATTCTTCGTAGTCAAACGGCGTGTCAAACAGTTCCTTGGGGAAATAAGCGCCCAACGGACCACCGACCTGAACTGCCTTGACCGGACGCCCCGTGGCTGTCCCACCGCCGATCTGTTCAACGATCTCACCAAGGGTCAGACCAAAGCCAACTTCATAAAGCCCGCCATGTTTGACGTTTCCGGCAATCTGGATCGGTATGGTGCCGCGTGACCGGCCCATGCCGTAATCGCGATAATATTCCGCACCCTTTTCCAGAATGACCGGCACAGAGCACAGCGAAATCACGTTATTGACGACAGTCGGTCGACCAAGGAAGCCTTCAAGGGCGGGCAATGGTGGCTTGGCACGGACAACACCGCGCTTGCCTTCCATGCTGTTGAGAAGCGATGTTTCTTCGCCACAGACGTAGGCGCCAGCACCCATGCGGACTTCCATATCAAAAGCCTTGCCGGATCCAAGGATGTTATCGCCCAGAACACCGGCGGCACGGGCGACCTTGATCGCCTCGTTCATGACGTCAATCGCAGTCGGATATTCTGAACGGGTATAGACATAGCCCTTGGTCGCGCCAGTTGCGAGACCGGCAATGATCATGCCTTCTATCAGAACGAACGGTTCGCCTTCCATGATCATGCGATCGGCAAAGGTGCCGCTGTCGCCTTCATCGGCGTTACAGACAATGTATTTCTGATCGCCTTTGGCTTCGCGGACGGTGTTCCATTTGATGCCCGTCGGGAAACCGGCACCACCACGTCCCCGCAGGCCACTGTCGGTAACGGCCTTGACGATTTCTTCATCCGTCATTTTCAGCGCATTTTCAAGCCCGGTCAGGCCTTCATTGGCGCGGTAATCTTCAAGCGATACCGGATCAATGACACCGCAACGCTGGAAGGTCAGACGTGACTGGCTTTTGAGGAACGGGATATCCTGCGTGCGCCCCCGGAAAAGCTTGTGATCGCCGCCGGTAAGGAAGTCGGCCTCAAACAATGCGTCAATATCGTCGGTGCTAACCGGGCCATAGGCAACGCGCCCGCGCGGCGTTTCGACCTCGACCATCGGTTCCAGCCAATACATGCCAAACGATCCGTTGCGCACGACTTTGATGTCGGCACCGGTTTGCGATGCCTTGGCGGCAATGGCGGCTGCAACGTCATCAGCACCAAGTGCGACAGAACCGGAATCAAGCGGAACATAAACCTTGATGCTCATGAGCCCACCTTTTCAAGAATGCGATCCGCACTGACACGACCCACAACCTTGCCATCAATCATGGCAGCCGGGGCACAGGCACACAGGCCAAGGCAGAAGACAGGTTCCAGCGTGATCTTGTGATCAGCCGTGGTTTGCGACCAGTCAACTTTCAGATGGCGGCGAATTTGATCGCCAAGGGCATCGGCCCCCATCGCTTGACAGGCTTCGGCCCGACAGATCTTGATGACATGCTTGCCGGCCTTTTCTTCGCGGAAGTCATGATAGAAGCTTGCCACCCCGTGGACTTCTGCCCGGCTGAGGTTCAGCTTCTTTGCAATTGTCTGAAGCGCGCCATCGGGGATATAGCCAAATTCTTCCTGCACTTCGTGCAGAATTGGCAATAACGGTCCTTCCAAAGTGATCAGTTGATCACAAATGGCAGCGACGCGGACATTCTGGTCCTCGGTCGTTTCCGACATGCAAGCCTCTCTCTCAAGCATGTTATCAAATTCTTGTTTATTATGAACATTGTCGGGCATTGTCCCGACCTGTTCAATAAAGCCATCCCGTTACGCGATAGCGAAAACCTATCAAGCGGTTTGAAGCTCCGAAATCCGGGCGGCTTCTTTCAAAAGTGCTGAAACCACAGGGGTCGCAGGTTCGCGTTTTGCCGCGATCAAGCCAACCGTGTGGGTGGCATCCGGTTCAATAATCGGGATCGATTTTACCCGATCACGCATGCCAAAACTTTCGACCATTTTTTCAGGCATGATGCTGGCCCAGTTGCCGGTCTGAACGTGGGTAAACAGCGCAATCATCGAATCACTTTCAAGCGTCGCGCTAACCTTTGCCCCAGCGGCATCAAGATGCTGATCAATAATGCGGCGGTTCTGCATATCCGGTGTCAGAAGACACAACGGCAATTTGGCAGCTTCGCGCCAAGTGATCGTTTCCTTCCCGGCCAGATCATCGATGTTTGAGGTCACCAACTGATAACGTTCGCGATAGAGCGGTATGGACGTGACCCGCCCCAAGGGTTCATTATCAAGATAGGTAATCCCGGCATCGATACGAAGATCATCAAACAATGCCTGAATTTCGGCCGAGGTTCGCGACAGGATGGCAAAGCTGACATCGGGATGCTTTTCGCGAAATGGCGTGGTCAATTCATGCACCATCGCAAGGGCGGTCGGGATAACAGCAATTTGCACCTGTCCGGTCAAACCGAACCGCATGGCGCGCATTTCATCACGCATGGATCGGGTGCTGCCCACAATATGGCGCGCCCATTCCAGAACCCGTTCGCCTTCTGGCGTCAGGCCCTGATAACGCGATCCGCGTTTGACCAGCACGACGCCAAGATGATCTTCAAGCTGGCGAAGGGCGCTTGAAAGGGTTGGCTGCGTCACGCCGCATTCTTCGGCAGCATGTCCAAAATGCTGCTCGCGGGCGAGAACCATAAACATTTCGAGTTTATCAATCATGGCGTATCCGGCATCGCAAGGCGGATGCTTTTTATGGCGGTGATCGCGATCCTGTTTTCGGGTCGCGTTATTGTTGACTGAACACTCTACGTCGCAGGGAAGAGTTCTGGTTGCAGGATAACCGATTACCCCTTCGGGCATAAAGGTTATTCCTGCAACAGAACGCAGATCCGGGCCGGATGAACAGAGCCCGGATCTGCCCCTGACGCTTTGGCATGATGTCCCACTCATGCCCGGTTTTGCCGGAAAGTGGAACCGGCAAAACGGGCGCTGGACATCCGTATGTTGGCCAGCACCCTTGGTCAGGTTAGGCCTTGGACGGGGCCTCGCTTCCGCCAGCTTGCTGCGTTTCCATGTGATGCTTCTCATGGATCGGGCTGACCAGCTTGTTGGCGACCAATGCAATCGCAAGCAAAGCCGCCATGGCATACATGGTGGTGTTATAGAGGCTTGAGGTCGGATCGACCGTGCCTGCCGGTGCGATTTCCATCAGACGCCCGATGGTCACCGTTTTGGCCGCGACCAGTTGATCAAGCTGGGCAATACCGGCACCGAACTTTTCCTGGAAGGCGGCCGGATCGACCTTTGAGGCCAGATCCTTGATCGAACTGGTGACCGAGGCCTGACGCAACTGGGTGATGGCAAGCGGACCAAGAACACCGGCCGTGCTCCATGCAGTCAGAAGACGACCATGGATGCCACCGACATATTTGGTGCCAAAGATGTCGGCAAGATAGGCCGGAATGGTTGCAAAGCCACCGCCATACATCGTGAAGATGATCATGGTTGCGCCGTAGAACATGACAAGCCATGTCACAGCCGGGTTGATGCTGACCTGTTCTGCGGCAAACGGGATCGACAGATAGAGAACAATGCCCAGAATGAAGAAGCAGTAATAGGTGTTCTTGCGCCCGATATAATCAGACATCGACGCCCAGAAGAACCGACCGCACATGTTAAAGACCGAAATCATGAACACATAGGTCGCCGCAAAGGCGGAGTTCACGATAAACGGCAAGGTCGTGCCAAAGATTTCCGTCATCATGGTCTTGGCAACGCCAATCACCCCGATGCCCGCCGTGACGTTAAAGCACAGCACAATCCACAGCAGATAGAATTGCGGGGTTTTAAGTGCCTGATCAATGTGAACATTCGCGTGCGTGATCATGCGTTTGGACGCAGTATCCGCAGTCGGCGGTGTCCAACCGGCCGGAAGCCAGCCTTCGCGTGGCACACGATACGAAAACGACGCGATGATCATGACGATGAAATAGGCAACGCCCAAGGTAAAGAAGGTCGCAGCCGCCCCGGTATTACCGGTTCCGGCAACATAAACACCCTCTTCGATCGGCACCGGTGCCGCGGCAACCTGTGCGGCACCGGCAACCACGACTTCGACCATCTGGCCGCCAACTTCGGCCATGCGTTTGCCACCCTCGGTGACGAGGTTTACGGCACTTTCCGGGCCAAGATATTCCGGCACCTTGTAGAACGCGGACAGCAGGCCTTCCTTGATCGGGGTTGCGATCATTGCACCGCCGCCAAAGCCCATGATCGCCATGCCGGTCGCCATACCACGACGGTCCGGGAACCAGCGAATAAGCGTTGATACCGGCGATACATAGCCAAGACCAAGACCACAGCCGCCAAGCGCGCCATAGCCGAGATACACCAGCCAAAGCTGATGGGTCATGATGCCAAGGCCACCGATGATGAAACCACCACCCCAGCAAAAGGCGGCAACGACACCAACCATGCGCGGGCCGACTTCTTCAAGCCATTTGCCGCCAAATGCTGCGGCAAGGCCAAGAAAGACAATGGCAACAGAGAAAATCCAGACAACGGATTGCAGGCCCCAGTCGCCGGAGCTTGCGCTGACCACGCCAAATTCCTTGATCAGTGGCGGGTTGAAGATGCTCCAGGCATAGACGGAACCAATACACAAATGAATTGCAATGGATGCTGGTGGCACTTTCCAGCGATTGAAATCGTCACCAGCGACGATGTGTTCTTTTTTGAGCTTGTCAAACATAGCGATGTTCCTCCCGGTCTTTGGATTTTCCTTGCCCTTCCCCGTCGCACAATTGGTCATGGTGCAGGGCAAACACGGTTAAATCCGGAACTCTCAACATCGCAATCGCCATGCCATTGCATAACAAGCGCCGTTTTCTGTCAGTCTTCCAAACTGAAATGGACTGTTGCAGCGCACACGCATGGACAAAATGTCCATATATTTTTTCGCGCATAACGTGCAAATGGACAAAATGTCCACTCGCAACCGCAGCAATTTCAATGCGATGCCCCACAACGCGCGTTCCGGGTTTGGACAGGATTGTGGGGGATTGAAAAATCATCCTGCGATAACCCTTTTCATTGCGCGTAACGCTTTAGTAAGACAGGGCGATGAGCCTGTTACCATCCGCTTACCCGCGAAGGACGCATATGAGCGACATCATCACAGACAGATTGATCATCAGACCCTTTGTTGAAGCTGATGCCGCAGAACTGTTCGACTACATTTCGAACCCGCGCGTAAACTGCTTTATCGATGACAAGGTCACAACGCTGGAACAAGCGAAGGACAAGGCCCGGAAACGTGCAAAAGACAAAACTTGTCTTGCGGTATGCCTGAAAGAGACAGGAACCTTGATTGGTGAACTGTTGCTTCATCAAGATGGTGCCGAACAACCCGATACCTATTCTGTGGGGTGGAACTTCAATGAAAAGGTTGAAGGTAAGGGATATGCCAGTGAAAGCGCACAAGCCTTGTTTGACCATCTGTTTACACAGCGCGGCGCAAGAAGGCTTTATGCCTATGTCGAGGACAACAATTTCAAATCGCAGAAGCTGTGCGAAAAACTTGGCATGCGCAAAGAGGCTTGCTTTGAGGAGTTCATTTCGTTTGTTAACAACCCCGACGGCACACCGAAATACGAAAACACTTTTGTGTATGCCATTCTGAAAAAGGAATGGCTGCGCGCTGACATGTCAAAAAGCCCAATAAACTAATCGGCCTTGACGCCAGCCTGCCCCTAGTCCGCCTCCGGCAGCCAGATCATGAATGCGGTGCCCTTTCCGGGCTTGCTTTCCACGTCAAGCCCGCCCCCCTGTCGATCAACCAGGGTCTTGGTAATCGACAGACCAAGCCCCGTCCCTTCGCGCTGTTTCGTGGTATAGAACGGATCAAAGATGCGGTTCAGCACCTCGGCATCCATACCCGATCCGGTGTCGCGCACCGTGATCAGAATGCCCGGCACGCCATCGCGGTCTTGATCAATATCGGTCAGGGTCAACGTCCCGCGCTCAGACATGGCATGCAGGGCATTGACCATCAGATTGACCAGAACCTGTTGCAATTCGGTCCGGTTCATCAGAATCAGGCGTGTTGAATGATGTTCGCGCACGACTTCGATATCAGCGCGGCTGAGCAAATGGGCGACCAGTGGTATGCAATCGTCAATCACTTCGGCAACGCTATGGCGTTCGACAAAGCCTGCATATTCCTCAGGCTTGGCGAATTGCAGGAGTTTGGTCACGATCAGGTTGATGCGATTGACCTGTTCATCAATCAAACGGAACTCGGTATCGCCAAGTTTGGCATGCTCGCCCAACAGATCGCGCAAGACATCAAGATTCCCCTGAAGTACCGCAACGGGATTGTTGATTTCATGGGCCACACCTGCCGTGATTTCACCAATCGCCGCAAGCTTTTCGGACATGATCAACTGCTTGGTGGTGGCTTCAAGGGCGCGGTTGGCTTCTTGCAATTCGCTGGTGCGGGCATCGACCCGTGCATTAAGCTGGTCATTCCAGGCGCGCAGACGTTTATCGCGTTCCTGAACCTGATCAAGCAGATCATCCAGATGATCGGCCACAAGTGTGATTTCATCCTGTACCTGATCAATATTGGTGCGGGCAGACAAATCGCCACTTTCCACGCGCCGGATGGTACGGGTCATGCGTTCCAGTGGTTTGAAAATCCCCCGCGCCCAACGCAGGAAGATCGGTACCGACAGGGCGGTAACAAACAGGAAAGCCCCGATCAGAATCAACAGGCTTTCATATTTGGTCTGGGCAAACGGTGCTTCGAGGAACCCGACATAAAGCATGCCGACGCGTTTGCCATAGCTGTCCTTGATCGGCTCGTAGGCCGAGATGTACCAGTCATTAACGACAAAGGCCCGATCAAGCCAAACCTTGCCATCTTCCAGCACGGTTTTGCGCACCACACTTGAGACCCGCGTACCCAGTGCACGACGATCCGCAAACAAGCGGACATTGGTGCTCACACGCACATCATCAAGGAAAAGCGTCGCGGTGCCCTGACTGCCCTCGGGCAGACTGCTTTGCCGATAGACAAGATCGTTGATCGTATCGATGAAACCCAAATTCTGATTGAGCAAAATACCGCCCACCAGTGCAGCGTTTTCGCCTGTCGGAAGCTCGACATGACTTGCCGAATGGACAACCATACCCCGCGTTTCCGCATCGCGTGTTGTTGGCACCGCATTGGGCGTTTCAATCAGATCAAGCCGTGCCCGTTCCGCCAATTCAGGTGAAATGGCTTTCAGATCAGCACCACTGAAAATATCGATGCTGGTTGAAGACTGCCCGTCATATGCACTGTCTATGACCGGCCAGCCCCCTTGGCCCACGTTTTCGCCAGCCCCAGCGGGGAGCAGATAGAGGAAATCAAGGCCGAGTGCGCGTTGCCGTTCCGCAAGCAGGCGGTCAAATTCAGCTTCATTTCCGTCACGTAACACATCGCGAAAGGCAACTGATTGCCCAAGAGCCTCGATTTGTTCACCGGTATTTTCAAGAATATGGGTAAAATACTGATGGGCAATTGTCAGATCGCCACTGACCTTGGAAGTCAGAAGAGCGTCGAACTTGGTGTTCCAACGCACCATCATCACGCCCAATAACAAAGGCAGGATCACAAGCGTTGGCAAAAGCGCAATCGCCAGCAATTTGAAACGAACAGAACGTGTTCTTTTGGCGGGAGCCGTGGCCGTGCTCCGCGAGGACGCCTCGGTCATTCCTGTTCCCAGCTTGCGCATTTGCGATCAATCGTCTTGCGCGACACACCTAATCGTCGGGCGGCCTCATTGCGATTGCCATTCGTCTTGTGCAGCATCGCCAGAATGTGACGGCGCTCCATCTCGTCCAGGGTTTCATCGCCATCCGCCTGTGAACCCTGATCGGCACGTTCATCGCGGAACTCGTCCGGGAACTTGCCAAGGATCAGGGTCCGTTCAATCAGATTGCGCAATTCGCGCACATTGCCGGGCCACTCATAACGCGTCAGACCAGCCCGCACCGCGGCATCCATGGACACTTCACGCACGCCAAGCTGCTTGGACAGTTTGGTCATGAAAAGCTCTGCCAGCTCAAGGACATCATCGCCGCGCGCCGCAAGCGGGGGCATTTCTATATGCATGACATTGATGCGGTAAAACAGATCGGCCCGGAACCGACCGGCTTCGACTTCGGCCTCAAGATCGGCATTGGTCGCAAAGATAAAGCGCAGATCAACCGGGGCTTCGCGTTCTGATCCCACCGGGCGCACACGGCGACTTTCGATGGCACGCAAAAGCTTGCTCTGGGTGGCCAGCGACAATTCACCGACTTCATCAAGAAACAGGGTGCCACCCTGCGCATGCATGAACAGTCCATCACGCGCCGACTGGGCACCAGTAAAGGCGCCTTTGACGTGGCCGAACAATTCAGCCTCAATCATTTCGGACGGAATGGCGGCACAGTTAATTGGGACGAACGGCTTTTCGGCGCGATCCGACAGCGCATGCAACGAACGTGCAGTGACTTCCTTGCCTGTCCCACTTTCACCAGAAATCAGAATGGAGGTCGGCAGTGGTGCCACACGGGCAATCTTTTCGCGGATTTCCTGAATTTGCGGCGAATAGCCAATCAGCTTGTCACGCAACAGAACGTGATCTGATGTCGCACGCAATTCATGGCGCAGCACGTGGTTTTCACGCCGCAACCGCATGCGATCCAGACACCGCGCCACCGCGTTTAAAATCTGGTTGGATCGAAATGGTTTCAGGACAAAGTCAACCGCACCGGCACGCAGCGCTTTGATCGCGGTATCCAGATCGGCATAGGCTGTCATCAGGATGGCGTCCGAAAAAAAGCCGATCTCGCGCTGTTCGGTCAGCCACTCCACCCCGCTTTTTCCGGGCATGATGTTATCAAGGATCACGACATCAAAATGGTGCTGATCAAGAAGGGCTGTGGCTTCTTCGCAGTCGGCGGCCTCTTCGACCTGCTTGGCCCGAGGACCAAGGGTACGGACAAGGAAATTGCGCATGCCCGGCTCGTCATCAACAATCAGAATGGATGCCTTTTCAAGCCATGGGCCAAATTCCGGGCCGGGCCCGTTATCACCTGCGTCATTGCCAACAGGCGGCGCTGCCCCATCGGACGCGCCCAGAACGGTCGATCTCATGATGTCCCTCCGATGAAACATGCTTTTTGTTTTTTTAAAAGCTTAGTTCAGCGGAAGGAGAAAAGCAAAACCGTTGGTGAGGGTTAAGTCATTCTGATCCAGAAGCCACCTTCACCAACGGATGTGCAAAATATGGGATCAAGCTTGCTTGCGATGAATGGCAAATGGCGACCAGCTTTGGCTGACCGGCATCACTTCCAGCGAGTTGACATTCACATGGGCTGGCAAGTTCGCCACCCAAAAGATGCTTTCGGCGATATCTTCGGGCTGGATCGGATCGGCACCACTGTAAAGCTTGTCGTAGGCTTCCTTGTTACCGCCGGTGCGGACCAGCGTGAATTCGCTTTCACAAAGCCCCGGTTCGATCGAGGTAACGCGAACGCCCGTTCCCGCCAGATCACAGCGAATACCCAACGAAAATTGCTGAACGAACGCCTTGGTCGCGCCATAGACGTTCCCGCCCGGATACGGCCAGTTCGATGCGATGGAAGCCAGGTTAACAATCGCCCCTTTTCGTTCGATCAGTTTATCAAGCAGGATGCGGGTAATGGCTACCAGACCCTTGGTGTTGGTATCAATCATCGTCATCCAGTCTGACAGATTGCATTCCTGTGCAGGACCGGTGCCAAGCGCCAAACCGGCATTGTTGACCAGAAGATCGATCTCGGCGAAGTCCGCCGGAAGACTGTCAATTGCGTTGCGGGTCGCATCGGCATCCTGAATATCAAAGCAAAGTGCATGGGCAACCGATGCGCCACCGAGTTCTTCGACAAGGGCGTCAAGCCGTTCGGCACGCCTGCCGGTCACGATGACTTTCCAGCCTTCCTTGACAAAACGCCGGGCCGTTGCCGCGCCAAAGCCAGAAGTTGCGCCGGTAATGAGTGCTGTTTTGGTCATGGGGATCTCCGGTGGTTTGAATGTTTTGGTGAGAGGCTTACAGACCAATCACGATGGTCTGGGCGAAACCGATAATGGCAATAAGAACGAGGCTGATGGCACAAACACGCCGCCAAGTGGTTGCCGACATGCTGCGATAGATCATCTCGCCGGGGAAATAGGCGATCATGGCAATCACCAGCAACGGCAAGACAAGTGCGATGAAATCATCTGGCAACATGCCCGCAGCCGCCCGCGTGATAAATCCCAGCACATCAACCGCACCGAAATAGATCGCAAGCGTGTTGCGCACTCGGACATCCTGCGTGCCACCGGCCAAAAGCCACGCTGCAACCAATGGTCCGCCAACGGCAAAGCCCGACATCAGTATACCGACCGAACAGGCCAGAAGTACCCCGATGACAAAATGTCCCATCCATTTTGGCGGATGGTGCAGCATGGCAACCAATGCCGCCACCGCAATCGCAAGATTGGTGGCAATCCGGATGGTCTGATCATCCAGCGCGAAGGCGACATAAGGGCCAAGCACCGCGCCGAAAAGGCCAAAACTCAGCAGGATCGAACAGGCCCGCCAGTCGACCTTGGCTCGATCAAAATCGCGCAGGATCAAACCGGTCAGGACAATATCAATGGTCAGGATGATCGGCGTTGCCGTTGCCGGGGCAAGCAAGCTTGACAGACCAAGTGCTGCCAGCAGTGCGAAGCCAAATCCGGTGACGCCACGAAACAGGGCGGCAACCGCGACGACCATGCCAGACAAGATCAGTTCCATGGAATTCCTCGTTGTTACAGACCTGAATTACGCCACTGATTGCGTCGGCAATAGAGCCACATCGTCGCTTTTGATGGAGCCACATGGCGATCTGGACCTAAATATTATCGAGTTCTGGCACTAACGCCATGAGAGGGGACGGGTTTAGCTAGCAGCATAATATTTCCGCCCACACTCTTGCCGACAGGAGCCAGCATGAACGTGTCCGTCAAGCCGAACATGACCAACCATTGGATGCCTTTCACCAACAACCGTCTGTTTCACGAAGAACCGCAGATGTTTGCCAAGGCAGAAGGTGTGAAATACTGGACCCCGGAAGGCCGTGAAATTCTGGATGGTTCGTCGGGTCTGTTTTGCTGTGCGGCCGGTCATGGACGCCCGGAAATCGCCGATGCGGTTTACAAGCAACTCAGCACGCTGGATTATTCACCGCATTTTCAGCGCGCCGCCCCCGTGTCGTTTGAATTTGCCGAAAAGCTGGCCGGTATCCTGCCAGACGGGCTTGATCGCGTGTTCTTTGCCGGATCGGGTTCCGAGGCGGTTGATACCGCAATGAAGATGTGTCTGGCCTATCACCGTGCGACCGGCAATGCCCAGCGCACCCGGTTCGTGTCACGCGCATGGGGTTATCATGGCGTAAACCTTGGCGGCACGTCGCTTGCCGGTATGGTCAATAACCGTCGTGATTTTTCGGGGATTACCTGTGATGTCGTGCATATGCGTCACACATGGACCGAAGAACAAAAATTCACCCGTGGTCAGCCGGAAACCGATGCCGATCTGGCCAATGATCTTGAAGAAATCTGCAAGACCTACGGCGGCGATACCATTGCCGGAGTCTTTGTCGAACCGATTGCCGGATCGATCGGCACCATCGTGCCACCCAAAGGGTATCTCGAGAAACTTCGTGCGATTTGCGACAAATACGGCATCCTGCTGGTATTTGACGAAGTGATTACCGGTTTTGGCCGAACAGGTTCTGCTTTCGCCTCCCAGGCATTCGCAGTCAAGCCGGACCTGATCACCATGGCCAAGGCACTGACCAACGGCGCTATTCCCATGAGTGCGGTTGCCACCAGTGCCGAAATTCAGGCGGCTGTCTTTGAGGCTGCCGGCGATGCGGATCGCCCGGAATTCTTCCATGGCTATACCTATTCCGCCCATCCGGTGGCCTGTGCCGCCGGGATCGCAGCCCTTGATATCTATGCCAATGACAAACTGTTTGAACGTGCCAACAGCCTGTCGTCGTATTTTCTTGATGGTGTGTTTGGTCTGCGCAACCTGCCCCATGTCAGCGATCTGCGCGGCTATGGCATGATGTCAGGCATTCAGTTGACACCGGGTGATGCGCCGGGGGCAAAAGGTAGCTGGGCACAGCGTGCGCTGTTTGACGAGGGTCTGCATGTCAAGGCCACCGGCGATGCAATCATTTTCGCCCCGGCATTCGTCAGCACCGAACAGGATATCGACGATATGGTTGCCATCCTTCAGAAGGTTCTTGGTACACCGACGTAATCTGCCTGCAAGGGACAGAAATCAATCTCAGGGGAGCGGTCCCCAGGGATCGCCATACAGCTTACTGTGCGGCGGTCCCTTTCCTGTTTTCGGCGATCACCGCCATGATGGCATTGCGCAACTGAGTGATGCCGGGCGCAATCTGATCGCGCTCAATCACGGCAAACCCAAGTCTGAGACGATCACGCGGTGCGCGGTCGGGATCGCAATAGTGCACATCGCCCGGTTCGACCAGAACGCCGCGTTTGGCGGCTTCGCGATGGACGGCCCATGCATCGATATTTTCGGGCAGCTTAACCCAAACCGCCGACCCGCCCGTCGTCGGGGTGACGTTCAATTCGGGCAATTGCCGCGAAATTTCGTTTTGCATCAATTGCCACTTTTCCGACAGGCGATCACGCGTCCGGCGCAGGTGTGAGTCCAGATGACCTTCACCGATGAACAAAGCCATGGCGCGCTGATCCTGCGCGGATGGGTGGCGGTAATTCAGGCGACGCAGCGCACGCAATTCCTTGATCAGTTCACTGTCGGCAAGGATGTAACCAATCCGCAAGCCGGGGAACATCAGCTTGGTCAGACTGCCGATATAGATGATATGGCCGGAATTATCGTAGCTTTTAAGCGCTGCGCGCTGATGACCAAGATAGTTGAGTTCGTGCTCGTAATCATCCTCAACCAGAATGAAGTCATCCTTGCGCGCCCGTTCAACCAGCTGCAAACGGCGATCCAGCGACATGGTGACACTTGTCGGGCACTGATGCGATGGTGTGGTGTAGACCATATCGCACTTCGACAGCACCGGTGAGTTGGCAAGACCTTCGCTATCAATCGGAAGCGGGCAGATTTCAGCCCCCGTGGAGGCAAAGATATTGCGCGCATCGACATAGCCCGGATCTTCGACGCCGACTGTCCTGCCCCGCCCTGCCAGAAGCTGCCCGACCAGAAAAAGGGCGTTCTGCGCGCCGATGGTAATCAGCAACTGTTCCGGATGGGCGCGCAAACCGCGATGGGGCAGAATGCGGGTGATGATCTGTTCAAGAAGTTGCGGGTCATCCATATCGACCTGATCGCCAACCCAGCTTTGCGAATGGGCAAGCGACCCGGCCAGCCGCATGGAATCGCGCCAGCGCGAAATGGTGGTTTTGTCGGGTGAAACTTGCCCGTAAATGAACGGATAGGGGAAATCGCGCCAGTTGGCCGGTTTGACGATATTGCGCGCCTCGGTCGGGCGGAACTGCAAATGGCGTCGCCACAAATCAGGATCGCGTTCCTTGGTAAACAGCGAAGCGGTTCGCGTATCCACACTCAGGCGCAGTTGCTGGCGAATATATTGCTCATTAACGAAATGCCCGCGCCGCCAGACAGCTGTCAGGTATCCATCATCGAGCAGGCGTTGATAAACCAGCACCACCGTATTGCGCGATACCTTAAGGGCCGATGCCAGATCGCGGGTCGATGGCAAGGGTTCATGCGATGGCAACCGACCTTCAAGAATCGCATCGACGAGGCCCTGATGCAGCTGTTGCTGCAGGGTTTGACCGGCAATTGCCGGATCCTCAAGTCGAATGTCGAGCATCGGTTATGCCCCTTTTATTCGGCACTGCAGCACGTTAACCGGCGTGGCACCATAGTTTTTGCCTTGTGGCTCTATTACTAGAGTAACCGGCAGATATACCATTTTGTCAATGCGATAAAGCAGGAACAAGAACCGCGATCATAATGCGGTCGGTTCAGGGAAGTTATGTCCACCAGGGAGGCGCATGGTGCGCCGCACATAAGGGAAAAATCCCGGCTATCAGGAGACATACGGATGACCAAGTTCACTTCCGGCCCGAAACTTAACCGGCGCACACTTCTTAAAGGTTCGCTTGCCGCCGGTTCGGCACTTGCAATGCCTGCAATTATCAGCAGAAAAGCACTCGCATCCTCTGGCGAAATCAACATTCTGATGTGGTCTGATTATCTGCCAGAGACGTTCCTCAAATCGTTTACCGATGCAACGGGGATCAAGGTGAATTACACCGGCATCGGCTCGAACGAGGAAATCATCAACAAGATGAAGGCTTCCAAAGGTCGTGGCTTTGATATCGTATCGCCGACCAACAACCGTGCCCTTCAGTGGAAGGCACTGGAACTGCTTCAGCCGTTTGACATGTCCAAAGTTGCCATTGAGGCGGTGAACCCGGCAATGGCCAAGATCGGCAGCACCGATTGGGCGTTTGAGGTCGGCTCCACCTATTGGTTGCCACATATCTGGGGCACCGAAGGCATGGCGTGGCGTACCGATATGTTCCAGCCAGACGGCATGTTCCCGTCCTATGGCGATGTCTGGTCCGAAGCCAATGCCGGCAAAACCATGGGCCGTGCGCATTCCATGATGCTGGGTGCCGGTCTTTACATGGAAACCACGGGCGAACTGGCCCCGGGTTCGGTCTGGAAGGCCTACACCTCCGAAGAGGAAATGCGCCCGGTCTGGGAAAAGATCACCGAATGGTGCATCGCGCGTAAAGGCAACATCAAACTGATCTGGAACGATGCCGATACCCAGAAGAACGGTCTTCTGAACGAAGGCGTCATCGTTGGTCAGACCTGGGATGGCCCGCCGCTTGCGCTTAAAACGGCTGGTGAACCTGTCATGTACCGTGCGCCGAAAGAAGGTGCGCTGGCATGGGTCGACGGCCTTGCCCTGCCGACCGGTGCCGAGAACATCGAACAGGCTTATGAGTTCATCAAATATGCCTACATGCCGGAACTGGCAGGTGAGGCAATTGACCATCACGGTTACAACTCCCCGGTTCTGGGTGCCGACAAGTTCGCAGGCGAAGCCTATGCCAAGAACTTTGCCGATGCCTATCCGGGCGAAGCATTGGCCAACCTCAACCCGTGGCCGTCCGAACCGCAGTGGTATGCCGACATGCGTACCGAATATGTGAACCGCTTCGAAAGCGCCTGATTCCGATCTTTGGGGCGGCACGACTTTGCGCGTGTCGCCCTTTTTGGGTTTCTAGGGACATGATCCTAGGGCCGATCCATTTCAAACAACAATAATTCCGGTGTCGCCTGTGTTTGCGGGCGAACGGGCTTTGACGTTTTCAGGGGGTTGTCAGTTCTATGACCAAAGAAATTTCGCTTGAGCATGTCTGGGTAGAGTTCGGCGAATTCACCGCTGTCCATAAAGCAAATCTGAACATCGCGGGTGGCGAGTTCTTTTCATTCCTCGGCCCATCGGGCTGTGGCAAGACAACGCTTCTGCGCTGTATTTCCGGTTTTCAGGAACCGACACGCGGCAAGGTCAAAATCGGTGGTCAGGACATGCGTGGCGTTGGCCCGAATAAACGTCCCACCGCCCTTATTTTCCAAAACCTTGCGCTTTTTCCGTTGCGTTCGGTCGCTGATAACATCGCCTTCCCGCTGGAAGTACGTGGTGTCGACAAGAAAACCCGGCGCAAACGTGCCGATGAGTTGCTTGAACTGATTGCCCTGCCCGGTCAGGGTGACAAAAAAGTCAGCGAACTTTCCGGTGGTCAGAAACAACGTGTGGCGATTGCCCGCGCCCTTGCGGTTGAACCAGATATCCTGCTTCTTGATGAACCGCTTTCGGCCCTTGATCTTAAACTGCGTCAACACATGCGCACCGAACTGCGCGCAATTCAAAAACAGGTCGGCCTGACCTTTATCTACATCACCCACGATCAGGGTGAGGCACTGACCATGTCAGACCGCATTGCAGTAATGAACAAGGGCAAGATCGAACAGATCGGAGATGGCAAGGCGGTCTATGATCACCCGACGACAAGCTTTGTCGCGTCATTTGTCGGTGAAAACAATGTGCTTGATGGCACGGTTTTGTCCAATGACGGCAAGGTGATGAAAATCGATGCCGGTCTTGGCACCCCCTTTACGGTCGAAAACCATCCGGCGGGCGGCCCCGCCCTTGCGCCCGGGGATGCCTGCCATCTGTTCGTGCGCCCGGAAGCCCTTCGGCTTTCGAAAGACGATAGTGCAATTAATCAGTTCGAAACCAACTTCGTCACCGAAGAGTTCGAAGGCAATATGCGCCATATCGTGATGAATGCGAGTGGCACGGACCTGAAGCTTTCGCTGATCAATGATGGCACCAATGCGATTGATGCCAGTGCCCCGGTCAAACTCGATTTCGCACCGGAAATGGGCATTGCGCTCAAACCGGGCGAATTGGCCAGCGCGTAAGGGGGGACGTATCATGCGTGATCTTTTTTACGACCTTGTCAGACGCAACGGGATGGCAGTCTCGATCTATCTGATGCTTGCGGTCAGTCTTTGGGTGTTCATTCTGATCATCCTGCCGCAACTGACCATGCTGGATTACTCGTTCCGATTTAACCTGCCACCGGCCAAAATTGGCGGCCCAGAAGACGTTTATACCCTTGAGCAATATCGATATTTCTTCCAGGGAAGCGGGGCATCGGACGGGATAAACACCCTAGATATCGGCATCCTGTTCAAAACGCTGCTTGCGGCCGTGTTTGTCACAGTTTTCGATTTGATCATCTGTTATCCGGTGGCCTTTGTACTGGCAAAGTCATCGACCGGTGCCAAGGCGCGCTTGCTGGTACTGGCGCTTATCGTGCCTTATTGGATCAACGAAATCCTGCGTGCCTTTGCATTTCGTATTCTGTTTGGCGCCACGGGTGTCATCAATGAAACCGGCATGGGGCTTGGACTTTGGGATACGCCGATTGACTTTATCCGTCAGGATGTCGCGCTTTATGCCGGTTTGGCTTATGCCTACATCCTTTTGATGATCTTTCCGCTTTATAACGCGATTGAAAGCCTTGATCGCAACCAGATCGAAGCCGCGCGTGACATGGGGGCCAACTGGTGGCAGGTCCATGCCAAGGTTGTCATTCCCTATGCCAAGCCGGGCATTGCATCGGGCATGACCATGGTCTTCATGCTGACATCCGGCGCACTTGCCGCACCGCAGATTTTAGGAGGCCCATCGAACCTGTGGTTCACGCAGCTGGTCTATCAATGGTTTAACTCTGGCGGCAACTGGCCGCGCGGATCGGCTTATGCGATGGTTCTGCTGATTGTCTGTATCGCGCTTGTGTTGCTGGTGATGCGCCTGTTCAAGGTATCGATCGGGGAGATCAAACAATGAAGATGAGATCCCCGACTGCATTGATCCCCGGTCTGTATTTGACCCTGTTCTTTGCCTATTTGTTCGGACCGTTGATCATTATGGTGATCACTGCGTTCAACTCGTCGACCTTCCCGCGTGTATCACCGTGGGAGTGTTTTACCACCGACTGGTTTGGCAAGCTTGCCAGCGATGACAAGCTTCTTTCCGGGCTTGGTAATTCGCTTTTGATCGGGGTGGGCGTTGTCTGTGTTGCCATTCCAATTGGTCTGGCAGCCGCAATCACGCTGTCACAGGTTGGTCCGAAATTACGCGCAGCCCTTTATACGATCTTCATTGCACCCATTCTCGTACCCGGCGTTGTCATCGGTCTTTCGACCCTGATTTTCTGGGACAGGATCGGCACCCTTTTCAATGCACCGTATGAAAGCTTCTTTTATGATGGGACGTTTCTGACCATCTTTGGTCAGGTGACCTTCATCGCCGCTTATTCGATGCTGGTGTTCCTGTCACGTATCCAGCGGTTTGACACCACGCTTACCGAGGCGGCCCTCGATATGGGGGCGACGCCAACGCAGGCGTTTGTCAAAGTGCTTTTGCCGTTCATGGCACCGGCGATTGGCTCGGCCACGGTTCTTGCGTTTCTGGCATCGCTTGAAAACTACAACACCACCGTGTTTACGATTGTTTCAAGCAGCACCTTCACCACCGTTCTGTCATCGAAGGTGCGGTATGGACTTGATCCATCAATCTCGGCCGTGGCGGTGATCATTATTGCCATCACGCTCATCGGGGCGATCATTTATGAATGCCGCAATCGCTATTACACCAAGGGCTGGGCCCATGTGATTGCCGAACGTCCGGCTTTGAGGATCGCGACCCATCCGGGAACGGTTGCCGTGATTTTGGGTGTTCTGACACTTGCCGCGGTTCTGTTTATCCAGAACCATGATTCCAGTGTCTGCACGGCGCAAGTCCTTGAAGAAAAGCGCGCCCTGCAACAACAGTTGATGGAACAGCAATCGATCAACACACCACAACAGGCTGTGCCAGCCCCGACAATGCCCAACCTTGGCCCGCTTGGCGGTGATGAAGGCGGGGCATCGGCACCAAGCCCGTTTGGCAACAACATCTTCTCGCCAGAGAACCTCGGAACGAGTGCCCCGGAAGGCAATTAAAAATTACCCTTCGGCAACCTGATCAACAAAAAGGGCAGCACGCGATGTGCTGCCCTTTTTTGTTCCGTCATGTCCTGATGCCTGATCAGGACGGAATGGCGGCGGTTGCCTCGATCTCGACCAGTGCTTCGTCTTCGACAAGTTCCTTGACCACAACCATGGTCATCGCCGGGAAATGCTTACCAAGAACGCGTTGATAGGCCTGCCCGACTTCGCGCTGATGGGCGAGATATTCCTTTTTATCCGTGACATACCAGGTCAGGCGGGCAATGTGTTCGGGCTTGCCGCCCGCGGCTTCAAGAACGGCGACAATGTTTTTAAGCGCCTGTTCCATCTGGCCGACAAAATCCTTGGCAACAAAGACCTGATCTTCGTTCCAGCCAATCTGGCCACCGATGTAAAGTCGGGCACCATCGGCCAAAACGCCGTTGGCATATCCCTTGGGCTGTTTCCATCCGTCAGGCTGAATGATTTTATGCATTGTTTTCTACCACTTGATTGATTTCTTTTTCGATTTTGGCACGCAAATCATCTGGCCATGCCACTGACTTTCCGGCCCCGTGTTTCGTAAAGACTAGGGTGACCGTTGTTTTCAGGCGTTGCTCGGCACCTGATCGTGCGGTGATTTCCAGCTCTAAACTGGAACGTCCGATCCGGGTCGGGATCAGACAAAATTCCAAAACATCGCCAAGTTTGCTTGGCGCGGTAAACGCGACACTGAGCGCTGCTGTCGGAACGGCAACCTTCATCGGACCATGCATGGTCGGAAACCCGAACCCGATGTCCTGATCAAACCATTCCTCGACCGTGGCATTCACCATCTCGAAATAGCGGGGATAGAAAACAATCCCCGCCGGATCGCAATGTTGAAACATGACTTTCTGAGTATAGGTGAATGCCGCCATATCAGACCCCCAGATACCGGTCAGCCAGATCGTCGGTCAGCTCATTCACCGCCCCACTCCAGGCCGTGATGCCCTTTTCAACAATCACATAGCGGTCCGCGACACCCGAAAGTTCCTTCAGCGACTTGTCGACCACAAGGATCGTCAGACCCGATTGTTTAAGCTGATTGATCGCAGCCCAGATTTCCTGACGCACGACGGGTGCCAGTCCCTCGGTTGCTTCATCGAGGATCAGCAAACGCGGGTTGGTCATCAAGGCACGGCCAATTGCCAGCATCTGTTGTTCACCGCCCGAGAGGGTCATGGCCTTTTGATCACGGCGTTCGGCAAGACGCGGGAATAGTCCCGCCACCCGGTCAAAATCCCATTCACCAGGACGGGCGGCAGCAATCAGGTTTTCGGTTACGCTCAACTGGGCAAAGCACCGGCGTCCTTCGGGCACCAGACCAAGACCAAGGCGGGCCGCCTTGTGCGATGGCATCTTTGCCAGATCCTGCCCGGCAAAGCGGATCGAACCATCACGATGTTCCATCATGCGAACGATTGTTTTGATCGTTGTCGTCTTGCCCATGCCGTTACGGCCCATAAGGGCGACGGCCTCGCCTTCGTTGAGGGATAAATCAATGCCAAACAGAGCCTGTGATGCGCCATAAAACGCGGTGACGCCACTAAGTTCGAGAAGTGCAGTCATATCAGGCTTCCTCCCCGAGATAGGCACGTTTGACATCATCATTGCCGCGGATTTCGTCCACTGTGCCGGTGGCAATGATCCGGCCATAGACCAGAACTGAAATCCGGTCTGCCAGCGCAAAGACCGCATCCATGTCATGTTCGACCAGAAGGATCGGTGCCTGTCCGCGCAAACCATCAAGGAACCCGGTAAGACGTTTGGAACCCTCCGGCCCCATACCGGCCATCGGTTCATCCAACAGAAACGCCTTGGGCTCCAGGGCAAGGGCGACGGCCATTTCGAGCTGGCGACGTTCCCCATGCGAGATATCAGCGGCACGCATTTGCGCCCGGTCCGCCAAGCCAACCCGTTCAAGCTGTGCCATGGCCGGTTCGACCAGCGACTTGTCGCCCAGCACCGGTTTAAAGAAGCGGAACACTTTGCCGCTGACCGACTGGCGCGCCAGCGTGACGTTTTGCAGGACCGAAAATTCCGGCATCAAAGAGGACACCTGAAACGTTCGGGCCAGCCCCATGCGGGATCGTGCCACCGCATCAAGCGCGTTGATGTTCTGACCGTTGAAATGGATATCGCCGCGGTCAGATTTGATCTCGCCCGCGATCTGTTTGATCAGGGTCGATTTACCTGCCCCGTTCGGACCGATCAGGGCGTGAATTTCGCCCGGCCGCAGATCAAGCGTGACACTGTCACTGGCCAAAAGCGACCCGAACTGCTTGGTGACATCGGAAAGCGAAAGAATGGCATCAGGCATGTTTACGCTCCCCCGCCAGAACACCGACAAGTCCACCGCGCGCAAACAGCACGACCAGAAGCAGCAGGACACCCAACGGCAACTGCCAGAATTCCCAAACACCGCCCAGAAGGTGTTCCAGAATGATGTAAAGTGCCGCACCGGCAAGCGGACCAAACAAACGCCCGACCCCGCCCAGAATGACAAACACCATGATTTCACCTGACATATGCCAAGACAACATGGTCGGGCTGACAAACCTGTTGAGATCGGCATAAAGCGCACCGGCAAGGGCGGTGATCATCGCCGAAATCACAAAGGCAACCAGACGAATGCGAAACGGTGCAATACCAACCGCCGTCATGCGTTGCGGGTTCTGACGCGCCCCCTGAAGGGCAAGACCGAAGCGCGAGCGGATCAGAACGGCCGAAAATACCATCGCAATCGCCAGCATAACGGCACAAAGGGCAAAGAAGCTGATCGGATCAAGGGTGTTGATCCCCGGGAAACCATTGCGCACATAGATCGACAAGCCGTCTTCCCCGCCATAGGCCGGCCAGGAGATCGCGAAGTAATAGATCATCTGCGCAAAGGCCAGCGTGATCATGATGAAATAGACCCCGCTGGTGCGCAGCGTAATCGCCCCGATCACCAGTGCAACAAGTGCCGACACCACAAGGGCGACAATCCAGATGACGATCATCTGGGTTGTGCCTTCGATCAGGAACGGGCTTTCCATGATCGGTTCATAGTTCAGCGCATGGCTGGCAAGGATACCGGCCGCATAACCGCCAATACCGAAGAACGCGGCATGCCCGAACGACACAAGTCCGCCATAGCCCAGCACAAGGTTCAGCCCGACACCGGCCATTGCAAAGATCGCGACCTTGGTGGCAAGGGTGATGATGAATGGTTCATCCATGCCAAGCGCGATCAGCGGAACGGCGATCAGCGCAATCGCAAGGATGGAATTAATCAGAAACTCGCGGTTCATGGTCATCAGGAAGTCGCCCCGAACAGACCGCTTGGCCGCAGGAACAGAACCAGCGCCATCACGATATAAATCAACATGGATGCCAGTGCCGAGCCAATCGCCGTGGCACTTGACGGATCAAGGAAGGTCGCAAACGCATGCGGCAACAGAAAACGCCCCATCGTGTCGGTAAACCCAACCAGCAAGGAGCCGACCAATGCCCCCTTAATGGAGCCGATGCCGCCAATGACGATCACGACAAAGGCCAGAATAAGAACCGGTTCACCCATGCCAACCTGAACCGACTGGGTCGTGCCGACAAAGGCACCGGCAAGCCCGGCCAACGCAGCCCCAAGGGCAAAGACGATGGTGTAAAGACGATCAATATCGACACCAAGGGCCGCGATCATGCCACGGTCCGCCTCGCCCGCACGGATGCGGATGCCAAGACGGGTTTTGCCGATCAACAGGAACAAACCGACCGCAACAGCAAGCCCGGCAACAATAATGGCCAAACGGAAAAGCGGATATTGCGATCCGCCCGGCAGGATAACAGTGCCGGTCAGGAAATCAGGCACGCTTAAAAACAGCGGGAAGGATCCGAAAATCCAGCGGGTGCCTTCGGAAAAAATCAAAATAAGCGCAAAAGTCGCCAGAACCTGATCAAGGTGATCACGGTTATAAAGACGGCGGATAATCAACATTTCGACCAGTGCACCGGCAATAGCAGCCGCCATCAAACTGGCGACAAGCCCCAGCCAGAAAGACCCGGTCCATGCAGCCACAGCCGCACAGGCAAACGCACCGATCATATAAAGGGAGCCATGGGCAAGATTAATCAGGCCCATCACACCGAAAACCAGCGTCAGCCCCGATGCCATCAAAAACAGCATCACCCCGGACTGAAGGCCGTTTAACAGCTGCTCCAGAAAAAGAGAAAACATTATTGGAAACTCCGTCACAAGGTGTAGGGTCCAAACTCATTCACATAATCGGTCCGGTCTCCCGGATTTGTGCGGATATGCGGAGCAAAATCGCAGGAAGATTAATATCTTTCAAGATTTTGCGACAAAATAGCCCGTGCAAATCCGGGTGATCCGAAGGACAACTGATATGAGAGAAAGCCTCTGCGTCAAATCCCTTGACCGGGGATCACCCCGCTCTGCGGGATTTTCCTAGCTTTTTCTCTCATATCAGTTGCCGGATCGGTCATGTGAATGAGTTTGGACCCTAGGGGCCGATTACAAAATCGAAACCGGCCCCCGGCCTCTTGTCAGCTCTTTATTACATCGAGCATTCCGACGCATAGGCGTCAGAGTGATCCGTCAGCGCCGTACCAATGATCTTGTTGGTCAGCACATCGCCTTCTTTGACGACTTCACGGACATAGATGTCCTGGATCGGATGCTGGTTCGGGCCAAAGATGAACTTGCCACGTACCGAGTTGAAGTCAGCTGCACGCAGCGCATCACGGAATGCATCAGCATCCGAGACGCTTGCCTTGTCCATGGCTGACAACAGAAGGTTCGCGGTGTCAAAGCCATAAGACGCATAAAGCGACGGCAGACGACCGTATTCAGCCTGGAACGTTTCAACGAACGCCTTGTTGGTGGCGTTGTCGATGTCTTTTGACCAGTTCGAGGTGTTCTTGAAGCCAAGCGCATCATCGCCAACCGCACCAAGAATACCCTGATCCATCGAGAAGGCCGGACCGATCAGCGGGATATCAACACCGGACTGGGCATACTGCTTCATGAAGGCAATACCCATGCCGCCCGGCAGGAAGAAGAAGACGCTTTCTGCACCCGATGCACGGATCTGTGCGATTTCGGCAGCATAATCGGTCTGACCAAGCTTGGTGTAAACTTCGTCGGTGATGTCACCGAGGAAGAAACGTTTGAAGCCCGACAGGGAATCTTTGCCTGCCGGATAGTTCGGGGCAAGGATGAATGCACTGTTATAACCGGCACTTGATGCATAGCCACCGGCTGCTTCGTGCAGGTTGTCGTTCTGATAGGAAACGCTGAAATAGTTCTTGTTGCAGCCCTTGCCTGCCAGCTGCGACGGTGCCGCGTTAACCGAAAGATAGAACTTGTCCTGAGCAACCGCAGACGGCACAACCGCCATCGCAAGGTTCGACCAGATGATACCGGTCAGAACATCAACCTTGTCCTGCTGGATCATTTTATCGGCCAGCTGAACCGCGATATCCGGTTTGCGCTGATCGTCTTCGATAACGACTTCAAGATCGGGATTGTTTGCCTGTTTGACAGCAAGCATGAAGCCGTCACGTGCATCAATACCAAGCCCTGCACCACCGCCAGAAAGTGTGGTGATCATCCCCACCTTGACCGGCTCTGCCTGCGCAGCTCCGGCTGCAAGCAAAGCAGCTGCTGCTGCGATGGTTGTCTTAATACCCTTCATTTAAGCCTCCGTGTTTATACAATTTTTCATTTAGCAACACGTTGATCCCGCAACATTTATGTCTTTATGCGTCACGGTTTTAGTGAACCTGATGCCTGCCCCTGATTTTGCAGTATTTGCATCCGGTCCGTCCATCCTCAAAGCGCGGTTCTAACCCGCCAGAGTTCCGGAAACAGTTCTACTTCCAACATTTTCTTCAGGTAACTGACGCCTCCCGTGCCGCCAGTGCCACGCTTGAACCCGATCACGCGTTCGACCGTCGTGACATGGTTAAAGCGCCATCGCCGGAAATAGTCTTCGAAATCGACCAGCTTTTCCGCCAATTCATAAAGCGACCAGTATTTACCCGGATCGCTGTAAACCTTTTGCCAGGCGGCGATCACCGCATCATCAGCCGCATAGGGTGCCGACACATCACGGTTCAGAACGTCCGCTGGCACCTCAATCCCGTCTTCTGCGTTCAGCAAGCGAAGGGCTTCGTCATAAAGGCTGGGTGTTGCCAGCTCTGCCTTCAGCATTTCGGTGATGTCTTCGCGGTGCGCATGCGGGCGCAACATCGCATGGTTGCGATTGCCCAGCATGAATTCGATCAGGCGATACTGATAGGACTGGAACCCCGATGACGGGCCAAGTGCATCGCGAAACGTCGTATAATCGCTTGGCGTCATGGTGCGCAGGACATCCCAGGCATTGTTCAGCTGTTCGAAAATACGCGACACACGCGCCAGCATCTTGAACGCCGGGCGCAGATCACCACCGTGGATCGCCTTGCGCGCCGCACTGATTTCGCGAATGGCAAGCTTCATCCAAAGTTCGGATGTCTGGTGCTGAATGATGAAAAGCATTTCATCATGGGCATCCGATTGTGGATGCTGCGCTGTCAGGATTGCATCAAGCGACAGATAATCCCCATAGGACATCTGATCGGAGAAATCCGTGCGAGCCCCCTCGGTGCTGGGATCATATGGCGAGGTCTGCTTTGCCATCTCAGGTCACCGCATTGCGTTTGTGGAATTCCGGCTTGTCCCAAGCGCGGGTTTCCATGATTTCAGCCAAAATCTTCACCGCACCATCAACATCACCCTTGTCGATATAAAGCGGGGTAAAGCCAAAGCGGATCACATCCGGTGCGCGGAAGTCACCAATCACACCACGCGCAATCAAGGCCTGCATGACGGCATAGCCCTGATCAAACTTGAACGACACCTGCGATCCACGTTCTTCGGGATTGCGCGGGCTTGCCAGTTCCAGCATCGGACAATTTGCCTCGCCCCCGGCGATGAATTGTTCGCACAGCTCGATGCTGCGTTTGCGAATATCGGCCATATCAACGCCGTCCCATGCCTTCATGGCTTCTTCCAACACGGTCATCTGAATAACCGGCGGTGTGCCGACACGCATCCGCGATACATCCGCTGCCGGGGTATAGTCGGGATCAAAGGCAAAGGGTGCGGCGTGCCCCAACCAGCCCGAAAGCGCCGGACGGGCAGTTTTGGCATGATCCGGGCGGACATAGATAAAGGCCGGCGCACCGGGACCACCATTGAGATACTTGTACGTACAGCCCACAGCGAAATCGGCATTGCAGCCTGCCAGATCAACCGGCACAGCCCCGGCCGAATGCGCCAAATCCCAGATCACCAACGCACCAGCGGCATGCGCCAGATCGGTAAGGCGTTTCATATCATGCATTCGCCCGGTGCGGTAATCCACCTGGGTCAGCATCAGCACCGCCAGATCCTCGTTGATCAGGCTTTCGACATCTTCGGGGTTCGGTGTTTTCAACACATGACCACGATCAAGCGACTTTATCAGGCCGTCAGCCATGTAAAGATCGGTCGGGAAGTTGCCATTATCAGAAACGATTACCTTGCGATCCGGGCGCATTTCAAGCGCACTTGCGAGTGCCTGATAAACCTTGATCGACAGGGTATCACCCATCACCACAGTACCGGGTGCTGCCCCGATCAAACGTGCGACAAGATTGCCGACACGTTCGGGTTGCTCCATCCATTTGGCATCGTTCCAGCCACGGATCAGCATTTCCCCCCATTCCTGTTCGATCATCTCCTTGGCGCGGTTGGCCGCCGTTTTCGGCAGCACACCAAGCGAGTTCCCATCAAGGTAAATCACACCTTCCGGGATATGAAACAGGGATTTGGTGGCGGCAAAGTCGGTCATGCAGACGGTTCCTGTTTCAGTCTGAAGCGCTGGATTTTTCCAGTCGCGGTTTTTGGCAACGCCTCGATAAAGACGACGGAGCGCGGATATTTAAACGGCGCGATGGTCGCTTTTACATGATCCTGAAGCGCTTTGGCCATCTCGGGCGTTGGGTCGAACCCTTCTGCCAGGACAATATGCGCCTGAACGATCATTCCGCGTTCCTCGTCGGACGCGCCAACAACCGCACATTCCGCCACCGACGCATGCGCCAGCAAGGCAGCCTCGACCTCTGGCCCGGCGATGTTGTAGCCCGACGACACAATCATATCGTCGTTGCGTGCCGCGAAATGATAGTAGCCGTCTTCATCAACAAAGAACGCATCCCCCGTCAGGTTCCAGCCATCGCGGACATAGACGCTTTGACGCACGTCATCCAGATAACGGCATCCCGTGGGTCCGCGCACCGCAAGGCGCCCGACGGTTCCGACCGGCACTTCGTTCATTTTATCATCGACGATCTTGGCCTCGTATCCGGTGACCGGACGCCCCGTGCAGGCCGGGTGGCTGTCGCCGAACCGGTTGGAAATAAAGATATGAAGCATCTCGGTCGCACCGATGCCATCAAGCATCGGCTTACCGGTTTTTGCCATCCACGCTTCATAGACCGGGGCCGGCAGTGTTTCACCGGCCGACACGGCGGCGCGCAGTGATGACAGATCAGCACCATCTTCCATTGCTGATAACATCACCCGATACGCAGTCGGTGCAGTAAAGCAGACCGTTGCCTTATAGGTTTCGATAATTTCGATCATGTTGGGTGGCGATGCCTTTTCAAGCAAGGTCGCCGTCGCCCCGAACCGCAGCGGAAAGATCGCAAGCCCGCCAAGCCCGAACGTAAAGGCCAGCGGCGGGGAGCCGACAAACACGTCATCAGGGGTGACATTCAGCACTTCCTTGGCATAACCATCAGCAATGATCAAAAGATCCCGATGGAAATGCATGGTCGCCTTGGGGCTGCCCGTGGTGCCCGATGTAAAACCCAACAAGGCAACATCATCGCGCCCGGTCTTGACCGCTTCGAACTTGACCGATTTGGTCAGCGCAATGCGATCAAGCTCCGCATCATGATTGGCCGTACCATCAAAGCCGATCACCTTTTTAAGGAACTTGCTGTCCTTGGCGCACGCCACCAGTTCATCCATCAGGCGCGTGTCACACAGGGCAAATTCGACCTCGGCCTTGTCGACGATCTGGCCCAACTCGCCGGCTCGCAGCATCGGCATGGTATTGACCACAACCGCCCCGGCCTTGGTCGCGGCCAGCCAGCAAGCCACCATTGCGGGGTTGTTGGCCGACCGGATCAGGATGCGGTTGCCGGGTTTGACACCGTAATCCTCAGCCAATGCATGGGCGATCCGGTTGGTCCAGTCTGCCAGTTCCTTATAGGTCCGCTGACGACCATTGCCGATCAGGGCGGTGTTATCGCCAAATCCCTGTTCGACCATCTTGTCGGTCAGTTCGACCCCGGCATTCAGATATTCGGGATAATCAAACCCATCCAGATTGATATCCGGCCATTCTGCAAACGGGGGCAATTTATCCCGTGTGAAGCTATCGGTATGTGCGGTTGGTCCGAGCATTGTGAAGTCCCTGATACAGCCATTATTACGCCAGCGTTTGCCGTGCGATGATTATTTTCTGGACGTCGGATGCGCCTTCATAAATGCGAAGGGCACGAATTTCCCGGTAAAGCGATTCAACGATGTGCCCGCTGCGCACACCATCGCCGCCATGAATTTGCACCGCCTTATCAATGACGGTTTGTGCATGATCGGTTGAATAAAGTTTGGCCATCGCCGCTTCGCGACTAACCCGCGCAGCACCACTGTCCTTAAGCCAGGCAGCGCGATAAACCAGAAGGGCCGAGGCATCTATATCAAGCGCCATGTCCGCAACATGCCCCTGCACCATCTGCAAATCAAAAAGTGGCGCGCCAAACAGTTCGCGTTCCTGAACGCGGGTGACGGTTTCATCAAGCGCCCGTCTGGCAAAGCCAAGGGCAGCGGCCGCGACAGTGGAACGGAAAACATCCAGAACCGACATCGCGATCTTGAAGCCATCCCCACCCTTGCCCATCAGGGCGGAGGCCGGAATACGGCAATCTGTAAATTTCAAACGTGCCAACGGATGGGGCGCGATGGTGTGCAGGCGCTCCGCGATTTCAAAGCCGGGCACGTTCGCCGGAACGATGAAAGCCGAAAGACCCTTGGCCCCGGGGGCCTCACCCGTGCGGGCAAAGACACAATAGAAATCGGCAATGCCGCCGTTTGAAATCCATGTCTTTTCACCGTTCAGAACGAAATCATCACCATCACGTTTTGCCTCAAGCGCGATATTGGCAACGTCCGAGCCCGATTGCGGTTCGGTCAGTGCAAAGGCGGCAATCGCCTTGCCGGAACGGACTTTTGGCAACCAGTTATCTTTCTGGTCGTTTGTTCCGAACAAGGAGATTGCGCCACTCCCCAACCCTTGCATCGCAAATGAAAAATCAGCAAGCCCGTCATAACTCGCCAGTGTTTCGCGGATCAGGCAAAGCGATCTGACATCAAGCTTTGATCCCGCGTCAGCCGGATCAATCGCGGCATGACGCAACCAGTCGCCACTGGCCAGACGTGCCACAAGATCGCGACAGGCCGCATCGACATCTTCGTGATTGATGCCCTTTATGTTGCTTGCGGCCCAATCATCAAGCTTTGCCGCCAGTTCACGATGGCGGTCTTCAAAGAATGGCCAATCAAGATAGGTCTTATCTGCCATCAGTCGCCCTCGAACACCGGTTTTTCCTTGGCAACGAATGCCTTGTAGGCGCGATTGAAATCCCCGGTCTGCATGCAGATTGCCTGCGCCTGTGCTTCGGCCTCGATCGCCTGTTCGATCGACATATTCCATTCCTGGGCCAGCATGGTTTTGGTCATCATGTGACCAAAGTTCGGGCCTTGGGATATACGGGTCGCAAGTGCAATCGCTTCGGCCTCAAGCGCGTCAGCTTCGACCAGACGATTATAAAAGCCCCAACGTTCGCCCTCCTCTGCCGACATGGATCGGCCGGTATAAAGAAGCTCCGCCGCGCGGCCCTGCCCGATGATGCGCGGCAGGATGGCACATGCCCCCATGTCACATCCTGCAAGACCAACACGGGTGAACAGAAAGGCGGTTTTCGATGCCGCCGTTGCCAGTCGCAGATCAGATGCCATGGCAATGATGGCCCCGGCGCCGACACAAACGCCGTCGACCGCGGCAATTACCGGTTTGCCACATCCAATGATCGCCTTGACCAGATCACCGGTCATGCGGGTGAATTCCAGAAGGCCCTTCATGTCCTTGTCGATCAGCGGCCCGATGATGTCATGCACATCCCCGCCAGAGCAGAAATTGCCCCCGTTCGAGCCAAACACGACCGCCTTGACGTCATCGGCATAGACCAGATCGCGGAATGTATCGCGAAGCTCGGCATAGCTTTCAAAGGTCAGCGGGTTCTTGCGATCCGGGCGATCAAGGGAAATGACCGCAACGTCGCCTTCCATGCGCCAGTTGAAATGTTTGGGCGTGATGTTTGCCATCTTAGTCATGGTGGGGCGCCTCGTTATGATGGGAAATGTTGCGCAGGATGCGGATCAGGGCATCGGCATCGCCAGACGACAAATCGGAAAACAGGTCCGAAACCCAACCTTCATGTACCAGCGCACGTTCAGCGAAATCTTTTTCACCCGCCGGGGTCAGGCGGACAATCGATGCCCGGCGATCATTTTCGACCGGCATGCGAACAACCAATCCCTCTGCCACCAGACGATCAACGATCCCGGTGACATTGCCGTTTGATACCATGAGCGACTTTGAAAGCTCGCTCATGCGCATGCCATCGCGTTCACGATAAAGGGCGGCCAATACGTCAAAGCGCGGCAAGGTTGATCCGAACTCAAGGCGCATCTTTTCACGCAGCTCGCCTTCGATCTTGCGCGACACCTTCAGGATTTGCAGCCAGGCGCGTAACCGTGCCTTCGACAGATCAGAGGTTTCATTTCCTGCCCGTTCGGAAAGTGCTTCGGATTTGTTCATATTCATACTTCTCCTCCCGAAACGGAAATCGTCTGTCCCGTTATCGATGCCGCCTTGGGGCTGCAAAGCCACATGACGGTTTCAGCAACCTCTTCCGGCTGGATAAACCGGTTTTGCGGATTGATTTTGGCAAGGCTTGCGCGCGCGGCGTCCTTGCTCATGCCGGTTTTGGCAACGATGTTTTCCACCGACTTTGCCAACATCGGCGTTTCCATGAAGCCCGGACAAACCGCATTGATCGTGATCGGGCTGTTGGCCAACTCTGCCGCCATACCCTTGACCATGCCCACAACGCCATGTTTCGCTGCACAATACGCCGTGACATAGGCATAGCCCTTAAGCCCGGCGGTCGAGGCGATTGAAATCAGCCGCCCCGGCTTGGTCTTGTCCATCGCAGCCAATCCTTCGCGGAATGTCAAAAACGTACCGGTCAGATTGACATTCATGGTCCGCTGCCAAAGATCGACCGATGTTTTGCCAATCGGTGCACTTTCGGCCATGCCAGCATTGGCGATCACCAGATCGGGGGTGCCAACCACATCGACCATGGTTGTGAACATATCTTGCACTGATGTTTCATCGGTGACATCGGCCACGATGGCAGTGATGTTTTGATGTTCGGCAACCTCGGCTAGCACATCTGATCGCCGTCCGGATACTACAACCTTCACCCCGGCATCGGCGAGCATCCGGGCCATCACGGCCCCGACACCGGAACCGCCACCGGTGATCAATGCGTTATGAACGGCAAGATCGCGCATGTGTGCTTATACCTTTCCGGTCATGGTTTCTGCGCGCTCGGCAAGACGGCACATCTGATCACGCCCGGCATAATACGGGGCCGGCCAGTTTTCGGTGCGATTGCCAAGGCTGGCTGCCTGATGCAGCGTCCAATACGGATTGGCCAGATGCGGCCGAGCCAAACAAACAAGATCGGCACGCCCGGCCATCAGGATCGAATTGACGTGATCGGCCTCATAGATATTGCCAACCGCCATGGTCGGAATACCGGCTTCGTTGCGAATACGGTCGGAAAACGGCGTCTGGAACATGCGACCATAAACCGGCTTGGCATCCGTCGTCGTCTGCCCCGCCGAAACGTCACAGATATCGACGTCATTGGCTTTCAGCATCTTGGCAATCTCGACCGCTTCTTCTGGCGTAACGCCACCATCGCCGACCCAGTCATTGGCCGAAATTCGCACCGACATTGGCTTGTTGTTGGGCCAAGCCGCACGAACCGCGTTAATGACTTCCAGTGGATAGCGCATCCGGTTTTCAAGCGAGCCGCCATATTCATCATCGCGGGTATTACTGACCGGACTGATAAAGGATGACAGAAGATAGCCATGCGCGGCATGAACCTCGATCATGTCAAAGCCTGCCCGATCCGCCATTTCGGCAGACGCAACAAACTGATCACGAACCATATCCATGTCTTCACGCGTCATTGCCTTTGGCACCGCATTGTGGTCCGACCATGCGATGGCAGATGCCGACATCAGCGGCCAGTTGCCATCCTTTAATGGTGCGTCCATTTCTTCCCAGCCAAGCTGGGTCGAACCCTTGCGCCCGGAATGGCCAATCTGCATGCAGACCTTGGCATCCGTCTCTGCATGAATGAAATCTGTAATCCGCGCCCAGGCCTTCTCGTGGCTGGCATCATAGGCACCCGGACAGCCCGGTGTGATGCGGCCTTCCGGCGAAACACAGGTCATTTCGGTATAAACCAAACCTGCCCCGCCTTTTGCGCGCTCGGCGTAATGCACCAGATGCCAGTCGGTCGGGCAGCCATCAACCGCCTTGTACTGTGCCATCGGCGAGACAACGATGCGGTTCTTAAGCGACATGTCGCGCAACTGATAAGGCACGAACATCGGATGGCGAACCGGTGCACTTTCCGGAAGGCCCGCCTGCGTCTGGAACCATTTTTCCGCACCTTCAAGCCATTTGGCATCGCGCAGGCGCAGGTTTTCGTGACTGATGCGCTGCGATCTGGTCAAAAGAGAATAGGTAAACTGGGTTGGATCAAAATCGAAATAGCGTCCGATTTCCTCGAACCATTCCATCGAGTTGCGCGCAGCCGATTGCAGACGCAGGACCTCAAGACGGCGTTCGTCCTCATATTTGCCAAAGGCCGACTTAAGGTCACCTTCGGAATGCAGGTAGTTCGCCAGCGCAATCGCACTTTCAAGTGCAAGCTTGGTTCCTGACCCGATGGAAAAATGCGCTGTTGCCGCCGCATCGCCCATCAGAACGATGTTTTCATGTGACCAGCTTTTGCACAGAACGCGTGGGAAGCTCAGCCAGGCCGACCCGCGAATATGGTGCGCATTGCTGATCAGATTGTGACCGCCCAGATGATCCTTGAAGATATCCTCGCAAGTCGCAATCGACTCTTCCTTCGACATCTCGCCAAAACCATAGGCATCCCAGGTTTCTTGCGTGCATTCGACAATGAAGGTCGCGGTTTCGTCATCAAACTGATAGGCGTGCGCCCAAACCCAACCCTTGTCGGTTTCCTCAAAGATGAAGGTAAAGGCGTCATCGAATTTCTGATGCGTACCCAGCCAGACGAACTTGCATTTGCGCGTATCGATATCGGGCTGGAAATGTTCGGCAAATTCGGTGCGGGTTCTGGAATTCAGGCCGTCACTGGCAACGACAAGATCAAATTCCTTGGCGTAATGCGCGGCACTTTCGGCCTCGGTCTCAAACCGAAGCTCCACACCAAGTTCGCGTGCCCGATCTTGCAACAGGATCAGAAGCTTTTTGCGACCAATGCCGCAGAACCCGTGACCGGTGGAAATCGTCTTTTCGCCGCGATACTGAACCGCGACATCATCCCAATAGGAAAAGTTGGCGCGAATGGCCTCGGCACTTTTGGTGTCATTCTCGGCCAGATTGTCCAGCGTCTCGTCAGACAGCACCACGCCCCAGCCAAATGTGTCATCCGGCTTGTTGCGTTCAATCACAACAACCTCATGCGCGGGGTCGCGCAATTTCATCGAGATTGCAAAATAAAGCCCCGCAGGACCGCCACCCAGACAAGCTACTCTCACCAGCTTTTCCCCTCCTGATTTGTTTGGTTGTTTCGGGAAACTGATAAAACGGTACGCCTCGTTTTATTTTATTTCAAGCACAAATATTTTAAGTTTGAAATATCTACGGATTTGCCTAGAATTTGATCCATAACCAGAATGCACCAGACAGGTGCTGCACGAAATTTCAGGGAACCGACCATGATTACCGACTGGGATGATGCTTATGCCAATGGCGATTACATTGCCGATGCCGCAACCTATCCGGAACTTTGGGCGACCCAGTCGGCAAAGTTTCGCGACGAGCTGAGTGGCGACAATCGCGCCCGGCTCGACATCGCCTATGGTAACGTCCCCCGCGAAAAATATGATCTTTTCCTGCCAACCGGCACGCCAAAGGGCGTGGTCGTGTTCGTGCATGGCGGCTACTGGAAGGCGTTTGATAAATCCAGTTGGTCGCATCTGGCAAATGGTGCCGTGACCAGGGGCTGGGCTGTCTGCATGCCAAGCTATACACTCGCCCCCGATGCGCGCCTTTCTGACATTACCCGCCAGATCGGGGCTGCCATCACCCATGCCGCAGATCAGATTACCGGTCCGATCCACATCACGGGACATTCGGCCGGCGGCCATCTGGTTAGCCGCATGGTCAGCCACACGTCACCGCTTTCGTCCTCCGTTCTGGCACGGATTGAAAACACGGTTTCCATTTCCGGCCTTCATGATCTTCGCCCGCTGCTTCGGACCTCCATGAACGATACCCTCGGACTGGACGCGGCCGAAGCCGAACATGAAAGTGCTGCCCTTCTGAAGCCCTCCTTGCCATGTTCGATCACCTGCTGGGTCGGAGCGGATGAACGCCCGGAATTTGTTCGCCAGAATGATTTGCTGGCCAATATCTGGACCGGCCTTGGCGCCCGCACGCGAAGTGTGCATGCCCCGGACAAACATCATTTCAATGTGATTGCGGATCTCGCCGACCCGGATTCCGATCTCGTTGCCTGTCTGCTTACCCCCATCAGTGCAGAGGACGCATAAAATGTCGACCGTCACACTGACACTTGAAAACACCATTGCGGTTATCACCGTCAACAACCCGCCGATTAACGCGACCAGCCACGCTGTCCGTAGCGGGATCGTCGATGCCCTGGATCAGATTGATGCCAATGATGACATCCGCGCCGCAATATTGATTTGCGACGGCAAGACCTTCATCGCCGGCGCCGATGTCAGCGAGTTTGGCCATCCGCCCAGGGCACCGATCCTGCCAGACGTGATTAAACGCATTGAGGCCGCAACCAAACCGGTCATCGCCGCCATTCACGGACACGCTCTTGGTGGCGGACTGGAAGTGGCCCTTGGCTGCCATTATCGCATTGCCGATAGCACCGCCAAACTTGGCCTGCCGGAAGTCAACCTCGGCCTGATCCCGGGGGCGGGCGGAACGGTCCGCTTGCCACGACTTGTCCCGGTCAGCGAGGCCATCTCGATGATTACCAGCGGCAAACCGGTCTCGGCTGCGAAGGCCAATGAGATCGGCTTGCTTGATGCCATTACCCACGGCGCCTTGGGCGATGCCGCACGCGACTTTGCCAAGACCATCCTCAATCGTGAAACACCGGAATCGCTTCTTGCGAGGGATCCCATCGATGCGCCAAGCTCATCGCAATGGGATGACATAATATCCGCGACGAAAAAGAAGGCCCGTGGTCAGGTCGCCCCGCTTGCCGCCATTTCGGCCATCCGAAATAGCATCGAACACGGCCCTGATGCAGGCCTTGCCTTTGAGCGCGAAAAATTCATCGAACTGCGTGATAGCGATCAGTCAAAGGCACTGCGTCACATCTTCTTTGCCGAACGTTCAGTTGCCAAACTGCCCGAACTTAAAGGTGTTGAACCCAACCCGATCCGTCAGGTCGGTGTGATTGGGGGCGGCATCATGGGGGCTGGCATCGCAACCGCGTCCCTGCTCGCGGGCTTTGATGTCACGATCATCGAACGCGATGAAACAGCTTGTGCCAATGGCCGTGCGACAGTTGAAAAACACCTTTCCGGCAGCCTCAACCGTGGCCTGATCACTCAGGATCGCTTCGATGCTCTGATGGCTTCCCTTTCCACCAGCATTGATTACGCTGTCTTGTCCGATGCCGATCTGGTGGTCGAGGCCGTGTTTGAGGACATGGCGGTCAAACATGATGTCTTTGGCAAACTAGGTCTTCATTGCAAGGCCGATGCGGTGCTTGCGTCCAATACATCCTATCTCGACATCAATGAAATTGCCGCGCGCTGCGTTAATCCACGGCGCGTGATTGGCCTGCATTTCTTCTCGCCCGCCCATATCATGAAGCTGCTTGAGGTTGTCCGAACCGACAAGGTCGACGCCAAAAGCCTTGCAACCGCGTTCGAGTTTGCCCGCGCCCTTGGCAAGATCGCGGTCCCATGTGGTGTCTGTGATGGTTTTATCGGCAACCGGATCATGTCGGCATACCGCAAGCATTGTGAATACATGCTCGAAGACGGCGCACTCCCCCATCAGATTGATGCCGCTATGGTGGAATTCGGCTTCCCTATGGGCCTGTTTGCCATGCAGGATATGGCTGGCCTTGAGATTTCCTGGGCCACCCGCAAACGCTTGGCCCCGTTCCGCGATCCGTCCGAGCGTTATGTCGCTTTGGGGGATTACCTTTGTGAGATGGGCCGTTTTGGCAAAAAGAACGGTCTTGGCTGGTATCGTTATGATGAAAACGGCAAGGCTCAGCCTGATCCGGAGGTCGATGCACTGGTGATCGCCGAATCAGAGAAAAAGGGCATCACGCGCCGCGACTTCACCCACGCGGAAATCATGGATGCCATCCTTGGTGCGATGCGCAGTGAAGGCGACAAGATCCTCGTTGAGGGCATCGCCAACAGTGCTGATGCCATTGATGTCGTGATGATCAATGGCTATGGCTTCCCAAGGCATAAGGGTGGCCCGATGTTTATGACTGCTAAGAAAGATTAGTTGAGAGCTTGCGACCCCTTGCGCAGTCTGAGCGCGGTTTCGCCGTGCTCGACCTTCAGACTAAAAACGTGCCACTGGCACGTTTTCTTGACGTCTTCAGCCTTCAAGTTATGAGAAGGCTCAGAACGCAGGAAGATCGAAGGTTCAAAGACTGTTCCTGCGGGTAATAAAAGACCCTGCCACCGAAGGTGACAGGGTCTTTTTATTGGTTGCGGGGGAAGGATTAGCGCTCGCTTTGCTCGCTCAGCTCCGGCCTGTGGCCTTCGCAAAGAACCTGCAAACAGGCATTGGCCTGTTTGCGATGTTCCAATCCATATGCACCCGACAATCGAACATTAAAAAAGCCCGCCACAAGGGCGAGCTTTTTTGATGTTGGTTGCGGGGGCAGGATTTAGCTACGCGCTTTGCGCTGCGCTGAACCTGCGCAAAGCGTTGCTTTGCTTGGTTTGAACAAGAGGTTCAAAATAACCGCTCCCACCTACAATCAAAAAGACCCCGCCACCGGAGGTGACAGGGTCTTTTTAATGGTTGCGGGGAGAGGATTTGAACCTCTGACCTTCAGGTTATGAGCCTGACGAGCTACCGGGCTGCTCCACCCCGCGTCAGTGGGTGCATTCTGTTTAGGCGCTGGGCTTTAAACAGATAACGCCGCTCATGTTTGAAGCGGCGTTGGATGTTTGGGTGTGTTTATAGGGAATATGCTGCTGTATTTGGAAGGCCCGGCGGTGACCTACTCTCCCGTGCCTTAAGACAAAGTACCATCGGCGCAGGCTGGTTTCACTTCTGAGTTCGGGATGGGATCAGGTGGTTCCCGGCCGCTATGGCCACCGGGCCGTCCAAACACAGCGAAGAGATCGGAGATCTTTGTAAGATCGTGATGTTATGCGAACTATTTATTGTTGTGACGTATTGGTCTTGCTGATTTTACCGCTGCGCAAGTCATATGCAGATCAGTAGCAAGAGGGATCAATCAAGCCGATCGATCAATTAGTACTGGTTAGCTTCACGTGTTGCCACGCTTCCACACCCAGCCTATCAACCTGGTGGTCTTCCAGGGATCTGATAGGGATACCTAGTCTTGAAGGGGGCTTCCCGCTTAGATGCTTTCAGCGGTTATCCCTTCCGCACTTAGCTACCCGGCGATGCTCCTGGCGGAACAACCGGTACACCAGAGGTGCGTCCATCCCGGTCCTCTCGTACTAGGGACAGCTCTTCTCAAGTATCCTACGCCCACGGCAGATAGGGACCGAACTGTCTCACGACGTTCTAAACCCAGCTCACGTACCACTTTAATTGGCGAACAGCCAAACCCTTGGGACCTGCTCCAGCCCCAGGATGTGATGAGCCGACATCGAGGTGCCAAACACTCCCGTCGATGTGGACTCTTGGGGAGTATCAGCCTGTTATCCCCGGCGTACCTTTTATCCGTTGAGCGATGGCCCTTCCACGCGGGACCACCGGATCACTATGACCGACTTTCGTCTCTGCTCGACTTGTCAGTCTCGCAGTCAGGCAGGCTTTTGCCATTGCACTCTTAAGCTGATGTCCGACCAGCCTGAGCCTACCATCGCGCGCCTCCGTTACTCTTTGGGAGGCGACCGCCCCAGTCAAACTACCCGCCATGCAGGGTCCCGGATCCGGATAACGGACCTCGGTTAGATATCAGGAAGCAAAAGGGTGGTATCTCAAAGGTGGCTCCACCATGGCTGGCGCCATGGCTTCAAAGCCTCCCACCTATTCTGCACATTCACATCCTGATACCACTGCAAAGCTGTAGTAAAGGTGCACGGGGTCTTTCCGTCTGACCGCGGGTACTCCGCATCTTCACGGAGAATTCAATTTCGCTGAGTTGGTGTTGGAGACAGTGGGGAAGTCGTTACGCCATTCGTGCAGGTCGGAACTTACCCGACAAGGAATTTCGCTACCTTAGGACCGTTATAGTTACGGCCGCCGTTTACCGGGGCTTCAATTCAATGCTTGCACATCTCCTCTTAACCTTCCGGCACCGGGCAGGCGTCAGACCCTATACGTCGTCTTGCGACTTCGCAGAGCCCTGTGTTTTTAGTAAACAGTCGCCACCCCCTAGTCTGTGCCCCCACCGTAAAGTTGCCTTCACGGTGGGCCCCCTTCTCCCGAAGTTACGGGGGCAATTTGCCGAGTTCCTTCAACACCATTCTCTCAAGCGCCTTGGTATATTCAACCTGCCCACCTGTGTCGGTTTGGGGTACGGTCCATATGTGAGAGTTATTTCCTGGACCTCCTTGGCAGCTTCTCCAATCCAATAAGGAAAAACTACTTCCAGAGGCCGTCACTTCTCACGGGTACAGGAATATTAACCTGTTTCCCATCGACTACGCATTTCTGCCTCGTCTTAGGGGCCGACTCACCCTGCGCGGATTGGCCTTGCGCAGGAACCCTTGGGCTTTCGGCGAGGGAGGTTCTCACTCCCTTTATCGCTACTCATGTCAGCATTCTCGCTTCCGATACCTCCAGCATGCCTTACGGCACACCTTCACAGGCTTACGGAACGCTCCGCTACCACTTGTTCAAAGAACAAGTCCGCAGTTTCGGTGTGTGGCTTGAGCCCCGGTACATCTTCGGCGCGGGACAGCTTATTTAGACCAGTGAGCTGTTACGCTTTCTTTAAACGATGGCTGCTTCTAAGCCAACGTCCTGGTTGTCTTGGCCGTCCTACATCCTTTCCCACTTAGCCACAACTTTGGGACCTTAACTGGCGGTCTGGGCTGTTTCCCTCTCGACCACGGACCTTAGCACCCGTAGTCTGTCTGCCAGATAGTACTCATCGGTATTCGGAGTTTGATTAGGTTTGGTAAGCCGGTAAGGCCCCCTAGCCCATTCAGTGCTCTACCCCCGATGGTATTCGTCTGACGCTCTACCTAAATAGATTTCGCGGAGAACCAGCTATCTCCAGGTTTGATTGGCCTTTCACCCCTAACCACAAGTCATCCCCGTCTTTTTCAACAGACGTGGGTTCGGTCCTCCAGTGACTGTTACATCACCTTCAACCTGCTCATGGCTAGATCACCTGGTTTCGGGTCTAATCCCACAAACTCAATCGCCCTATTAAGACTCGCTTTCGCTGCGCCTACACCTATCGGCTTAAGCTTGCTTGTAAGACTAACTCGCTGACCCATTATGCAAGAGGTACGCTGTCACCCCATAAAGAGGCTCCAACTGCTTGTAGGCATCCGGTTTCAGGAACTATTTCACTCCCCTTATCGGGGTGCTTTTCACCTTTCCCTCACGGTACTGGTACACTATCGGTCGTCAAGGAGTACTTAGGCTTGGAGGGTGGTCCCCCCATGTTCAGACAGGATTTCACGTGTCCCGCCCTACTCGAGGACTTATGCAATTTCTACCCGTACGGGGCTATCACCCACTATGGCCGACCTTTCCAGATCGTTCCGGTTCTTATGCATAAGCCACTGGCCTGGTTCGCGTTCGCTCGCCGCTACTAGCGAAGTCTCGGTTGATGTCCTTTCCTCCGGTTACTGAGATGTTTCAGTTCACCGGGTTCGCCTCGTGCTGCTATGTATTCACAACACGATCACCCTATTGGGTGGGGTTTCCCCATTCAGAAATCTACGGGTCAAAGCCTGCTCTCGGCTCACCGTAGCTTATCGCAGAGTGCCACGTCTTTCATCGCCTCTTGACGCCAAGGCATCCACCAGATGCCCTTATTATGCTTGAGAGATCCCTCAGCTAACTGTTCTGCGGCTTGCGCAGGGGTAAAACCTGCAAAACCACATCACAACTAGTTCGCGATCACGTTCTTTCGTTGCGAAAAATCACAACGGAAAGATCCGTTCTCTTCATATTCCCTATTCACAATGTCAAACATCTC